>CAYPAG010000042.1:0-4461 GCA_964408645.1 uncultured Pelolinea sp.
TTGAAAAGGTGTTTGGCGATCAACAGGTAGAGGTGGTGGATGAGTTCAAGGGCAAGTTGCTCAAAGGGACTACCTATCATCCTCTCTATACATTTCTACCCCCAGACAAGCCCGCGCATCGCGTGGTGATGGGCGACTTTGTCACCACCGAAGACGGGACAGGATTGGTGCATATCGCCCCCGCCTTCGGCGCAGATGACATGCAGGTTGCATTGGATGAGGATCTGCCCATCCTGATGACTGTCGCGCCGAATGGCGCGTTCATCCCTGAATTGCGCCCCTGGTCGGGGAAATTTGTCAAGGATGCTGACCCATTCATCACAGAAGATCTGGATTCACGCGGTCTGCTTTTTAAGTCTGAGAAATACACGCATACCTATCCATTCTGCTGGCGCTGCTCAACACCCTTACTCTATTATGCGCGCCCCACTTGGTATATCGCCACCAGCAAACTTAAAGATAAATTGGTTAGCTTGAACCAGGAAATCAACTGGTATCCCGAACATATCAAGAACGGCCGATTTGGCAACTGGCTGGAGAATAACATCGACTGGGCGCTCGGCCGTGAGCGATATTGGGGCACCCCGCTGCCGGTTTGGGAATGCGGCAAATGCCATCACCAGGAATGTGTGGGTTCCGTCGCCGAGTTATCTGAAAAAACCGGCAAAGATCTTAAAGGATTAGACCTGCACCGGCCTTATGTTGATGAGGTCCATTATGACTGCTCGAAATGCGGCGAACGCATGTCGCGTGTACCGGAGTTGATTGATGTTTGGTTTGATTCGGGCTCCATGCCTGTGGCACAGTGGCATTACCCCTTTGCCAATGAGGAAGAATTTAAGACACAGTTTCCCGCTGATTACATTTGTGAAGCGGTTGACCAAACGCGTGGATGGTTTTATTCCTTGCACGCGATCTCGACCCTGCTTTTCGGTGAGAAGTGCTTCCGCAATGTGATCTGTTTGGGGTTGATCCTGGACGGTGAAGGGCAAAAAATGTCCAAATCGCGCGGCAATGTCGCCAATCCATGGGATGTGCTCAATGAACATGGTGCGGATGCCATGCGTTGGTATCTTTACACTGCCAGTCCGCCTGGACAGGAACGCCGCTATTCTTCTGATTTGGTTTCAGAAGTTGTGCGCAACTTCATGCTCACCCTGTGGAACACCTACTCCTTCTTTGTGACTTATGCCAATCTGGATAACTGGCAGCCCAAACCCGGCGCCAAAGTGGAATATTCCAAACTCGACCGATGGCTGCGCGCAGAACTGCACCAGCTGATCAAAGAGGTGACCGAGTCCATTGAGAATTATGATGTTTTGGGAGCGACCCGGCCTGTTGAAAAATTCGTTGATAAATTGTCCAATTGGTATCTGCGCCGTTCCCGCCGCCGTTTTTGGAAAACCGAATCTGACGCAGACAAGGAAGCAGCTTACGCGACACTCTATGAAGCGCTTTTGGCGGTGAGCAAAATTCTGGCACCCACCATGCCATTTATTTCTGAGGAGATGTACCGGAACCTGGCGATAAACGCGGACGGCAGCGCTCCAAAGTCGGTTCACATGGCTGATTGGCCCGAATTTGATCCTGGATGCATTGATGAAACGCTAATTAAGGATATGGACCTGGTCATGCGGCTGGTCTCTCTGGGACATGCCGCGCGCAACAAATCCGGCATCAAGGTCCGCCAACCATTACAGGAAGCCGCCTTCGCCGTCAGAATCCGGCGCGACGCGTCAGTGATCGATGATTATGCGGAATTGCTGCAGGATGAACTCAACGTCAAGCAGGTCAGGGCGCTCAGCGCGGCAAGCGAAGCCGCCGCTTTTGAATTGGTGCCGCTGCCCAAGCAATTAGGCCAAAAGTATAAGGACCAATTCCCCGCGGTGCGCGGAGCGATTGTGGCATTGGATGCGGAAAAAGCCGCCCAGGTTCTTTTATCCGGGAATCCGATCGAAGTTGATGTAGAAGGGCAGAAGCTGGAGATCCTGCCTGATGAAGTGGAAGTACGCGTTCAAGCCAAAACGGGTTTCTCGGTGGCGTCCGATGGCGCTGAAGTAGCTGCATTGGTCACCACATTAAGCGATGATCTTGTGCATGAGGGTTTGGCGCGAGAGTTTGTGCGCCGCGTGCAAGAAGCCCGCAAGCAGGCTAATCTTGAAATCGCCGACCGCATCAAGATCTATCATGCCAGCTCTGATAAACTGGCGGTGTCGGTTGAAGCACACAGGGCGTACATTCAATCCGAGACGCTGGCAGTGGAAATGGATGGAAGCCACATCCCTGACCGGCTTCCGAATTTAAGCGATGAATTTGACGGGGAGACATTAACCGTCTGGCTGGAGAAAGTTTAGCCTTAGGGCAGGCATTTGCCTGCCCTTTTTAATTCCATGAAAGAGTTACCCAAATCAAAGGGAAGTTATATCCTGGTTAACAGGTTGCATAGTGAAGTGCAGCTCAATGTCGGCGCATTAGGCGCAACAAAATTTTCACCTGGCTTATACCTTTATTGCGGCAGTGCTCGTGGACCAGGCGGCTTAAGCGCACGCATTAATCATCATTTACGCCCCAGTCCACGCCCAACCTGGCATTTTGATTATCTCAAACCTTGCACAGTGATAGAGGAAACCTGGTTTTTGGAATCCAGCGAACCTTACGAATGCCACTTTGTAAAATTTTTAGCCGAGTTGAAAGATGCCAGCCAACCGGTGCGCAGCTTCGGCTCGCAAGATTGTTACTCTCACTGCAACTCGCACCTTGTTCGACTCCCCTTGGATATCAAGATAGAGGTTGTATTTCAACAGTTGAAGGAAAGGTACGCTGGATTAATGCGGACCAAACCGTATGGGCCTTTTTAAAATTTTAAACCTCTTAAATTAACACAAAACCGAAGTTTAGAAGGGATGGCTTCAGTTCCGACATTCTTCATTAATTTATTAAGCCAAATCTGATAGAATGCAGGGTAATTTGGAGACGATTAAATTGAACGAGAAAACAAAGCACCATCTAAAAAGCTATCTCATTTTGCTGCCGATAACCGCGCTGATCGTCTTTCTTGACCAGTGGACAAAGAACATTGTGCGCGCCAACCTGGAATTCGGTGAGGTTTGGTCGCCTGTTGAATGGCTGACGCCTTATGCCCGTGTGGTTCACTGGTATAACACTGGCGTTGCTTTCGGCATGTTTCAGGACAAAAACCTGCTTTTCACGATTTTGGTTCTGCTGATCTCCGTTTCAATTTTTATTTTCTATCCGAAACTAACTGAAGATGACTGGTTTTTAAAAATCGCCTTAAGTCTTCAGCTTGGCGGATCAGTGGGCAACCTGATCGACCGTGTGACCGTCGGGCATGTGACTGATTTCATTTCTGTTGGCAATTTTCCTGTGTTTAATATCGCTGATTCCTGCATCACTGTCGGCGCGATCATCATGATCATTGGTTTATGGGTTGAGGAACGTAAGCAAAAAGCGCAAACGGCAGCGCAGGATAAAGACACATCGCAATAAGGAATTTTTGAATAACAATTTCCACTCTTTGGTATTTGATGATTTCTCTGAAGAGAGGATCGACAAGTACCTCACGGCCCAGTTTCCTGATGTTTCCCGCAGTCAGATTAGACGATTGATCGATGAAGGCCATGTGCTGATCAATGGCATTCCGCCAAGAAAATCCGGCCAACTGCTGGAAAAAGGCGACCGCGTCGAGATCACTTTTCCGCCGCCAATACCGCTTGACTTGATCGCGGAAGATATTCCGCTTGAGATCATCCATGAAGACAAAAATGTACTAGTGATCAACAAACCAGCTGGTATGGTGGTGCATCCAGCCGCGGGACACCACGCCGGAACGCTGGTGCACGCGATTCTTGCTCATGTGCCTGACCTTGAGGGAATCGGCGGGGTGCAGCGGCCTGGCATCGTCCATCGTCTGGATAAAGACACTTCGGGCATCATCATGGTTGCAAAAAATCAGGCAGCGCACGTTTGGCTTCAGCGGCAGTTTAAGAGCCGAGATATGGACAAGATCTACCTGGCGTTGGTTGACGGCCATCCAACCACCAGTGAAGGGCGCATCATCGCTCCGATCTATCGTGACCGCTCCAACCGGCAGAAGATGGCTATCGCGCCGGAAGGCAAAGGGAAATACGCAGAAACAGACTATGAGGTCATTCGAAATTATCACTCTCACACTATGCTGCGCGTTCATCCTGTGACAGGCCGTACACATCAGATCCGCGTGCATCTTTCTTCCATTCGCATCCCAATTGTCGGTGATAAGATATACGGATTAAAAAATCCATCCGTGCCTATCGGCAGGCATTTTCTTCACGCGGCGGAAATTGATATTCGCCTTCCCGGAGAAAAACAGAGAACCAAATTCAGGGCAGAACTTCCACCTGAATTAGAACTCGTCCTGGATGGACTCATTAAAGAGGATTAGACATGGCATTTGAAAACGGC
>CAYPAG010000042.1:4561-12900 GCA_964408645.1 uncultured Pelolinea sp.
TTTCTGCATGAAGCTGGAGGTATGTCAGCTCTGGGCGGTGTATTCCCGCATGTGATTCAGAATCAAGCTGATGGCACTCTAGCGCTGGATGACGTCCGTTCCGCATACCGGGAGGAAGATGTCCATCATCCTGAATCACGTCTGGTGATCATTGAGAACACGCAGAACGCCTGCGGCGGCATCCCGTTGGATGCAATCTACATGCATGAACTTCGCTTACTAGCAAATGAACTGGGGCTAAAGGTTCATCTAGACGGCGCTCGCATCTTTAATGCGGCGGCTGCTTTGGAAGTCGAGGCTTCCGAACTAACCCGAGATGTGGATTCGGTGATGTTCTGCCTGTCGAAGGGATTGTGCGCGCCGGTGGGATCAATGTTGTGCGGCTCGCAGGATTTCATCTATCAAGCACGCAAGGTGAGAAAGCAGCTGGGCGGGGGCATGCGCCAGGCTGGTGTATTGGCAGCCGCGGGACTCATCAGCATTGAGAAGATGACCAAGCGGTTGGCTGAAGATCATGCGCGCGCCTCTACATTGGCGGCTGGGATTCAAGGCATCCCCAAATTGGAATTCGATAAAGGCATGCCTTGTTCAAATATGGTTTTTATGCAATTAGCGCCAAATACAGCCAAAACACCTGGGCAAATCATTGCTGAACTTAAGACTGAAGGTGTGCTGATCGGGCAATCCGGCCCGCGCAATTTCCGGTTGGTTACCCATTATTGGGTTAATGATGAGGATATTCAGAAAACGGTAAATGTCCTGCGGAAGGTGATTTCCTAAAGCTTAATCTTTCGCTGAAACGGCCTTTGTTATAATCCGATTAAGACAATTGCCTAATTAAATCCAGGAGGATCAATGGCTGAGTTTGTGAATTTAGAGATGATTGATGCCGCGGTTGCCGCGATTAAATCAAAAACCAAGCACCAACCAAAGGTGGGATTGATTTTAGGTTCGGGACTGGGCGATCTGGCTGAATCTGTAAAACCAGCCGATTATATTCCTTTTGGTGAAATACCAAATTGGCCCAAATCCACAGTGCAAGGGCATAAAGGCCGGTTGGTGATTGGTGAATTGGAAAATAAATCCGTCATGATCATGCAGGGACGAGTGCATTTTTATGAAGGATATCCAATTTCGATGATCGGTTTTCCAATCCGGGTAATGATCCGGATGGGGATTGAAGTGCTGGTGGTTACCAATGCCGCCGGGGCAGTCAACCCAGCATTTGAGGCTGGCGAAGTGATGCTGATCAATGATCACATCACATTGATGGCGATGGCAGGGCAAAATCCTTTGATGGGTCCAAATATTGATGAGTTCGGCGAACGTTTCCCGGATATGAGCCAGGCATATGATAAAGAATTATTGAAGTTGGCACATGAAGCAGCCAGAGAACATCAAATCAAGCCATACGAGGGTGTTTATATTTGCCTGGCTGGCCCTTCCTTTGAAACACCCGCGGACCTCCGTTTTCTGCAAAGGATCGGCGTGGACGCGGTCGGTATGTCCACGGTGCCTGAAGCAATTGTCGCCCGGCACGGCGGCATGCGTGTACTGGGGATCTCGGGCGTAAGCAATAAAGCCAACCTGGATGGCACAACCATCACCACGCATGAGGAAGTGCTTGAAGCCGGCAAGGTGCTGGTCCCTAAAATGGACGCGATCATTCGAGGCGTGCTGCGGAAGATATAGGACGGTCATAAGGGCGTCTGGTCTAGTAAATCAATGGAAGAATTGCTTCGCTTCATCGCGGATTATGAAATCGGCGCTTATGTTATTTTTGCGTTGGTGATTCTATTCAATCTCAAGGGCGCGATTGAAGGCTATTACGCCTATCGGAAAGCCGGCTTTCGCCTTGAAAAAGAAGTCGCCCAGAAAAAGCTGCGCTCGTCTATTACAGTGATCGCTCTTTTTTCATTGATGACGGTTTCCACGTTTATCCTGGTATCCATCGCGTCGATCCGTATCCCCGGAATATCGCGGCTTGCGACCCCAACCGTCAGTGTGCTTGTCACACAAGCGCCGCCTGAGGGCAATGATATGGAGATGGATGAAACAAGGCAGGTGGAGATGCAGACCCAGACGGCTATCGCGTTGACAGGATGCGTTCCCGGCCAGCTTGAGTGGATCGATCCGGCACCTGGCGCGGAGGTGAGCGGCTCTGTGGAGCTGCGCGGCACGGTCAACGTGCCTAACTTGGGTTTTTATAAATACGAATACCAAAGTGTCGGGGATGAATTGTGGACGCCCATCTCCGCAGGCAATCGTCCAGTGATTGAGGAGCTTTTCGCGGGACGTTGGAACACTGAACAGCTCGAACCAGGCAATTATGCCTTACGGCTGGTGGTATCGGATAATCAGAATAATTTGCTCAAGCCTTGCGTCATCGAAGTGCGGGTGATGCCTTAGAAATGAGGAATAAATGGCCAATGTTTTGATCCGCCAAGCGGTGTCACCGGATATTGATTTTTTATCGCGTTTTGAGCATTGCGTGAAGTCAGAATATGTCTGGCAGATGAATCAATCAAGCATGGATGGGCAGATTTCCACCTCATTCTTTGAGACACGATTGCCGCGTGAGATGCGTGTGACTTATCCCCGCAATCCGGAAACCCTGGAAGACCGTTGGAAAAATTATTCCACGGTGTTGGTGGGCTGCATCGATAACGCGCCGGTGGGGTATATCACTCTCAGCGCTTTCATGGCTCAAGACATGGTGTGGGTAAAAGACCTGGTGGTGGATGAGTACTGGCGCAGAAAGGGCGTGGCAACAGCGCTGTACTATGCCGCGAGGGATTGGGGTTTGGCGAGAAAAAACCTGCGCATTACGCTCGAATTATCATCCAAGAACTATCCAGCTATTTGTTTTTCCCGTAAACATGGATTTGAATTCACCGGTTTCAATGACAATTATTTCAATAATAACGATATTGCGCTTTTCTTCTCCCGTTTGTTAAAATAACAAATAATGACCACACTGTTTGATGATCTAAATCTGGTGCTGAAGGCAATCAGTGATGTGCTGACGGCAGGTGTCGCCATCATTGCATTCTCTTTGTTTATCAATTCACTTACGTTTAAGATACGCGATGCGGTAACCAATACCTTCACCCTTTTACTTTTTACAGTGGTGGTAATTTTTGGCACTGATGCTTTCTTTACTGTGGTCAATAGTGCGGATCTGCTTATCCTGATCGTTAAAGGGCATTGGTTTGGATTGACGCTTCTGCCGACCGCCTATTTTCTCTTTTCAGATGGGTTGCTCACTTCTACAGGAAAACCAAGTCTCGGTAAACGCAGGTTCGCCGGCTACTTGTTCATTTTGGTCAGTTTGGTTTTTATGTTCCTGCTGATAGGTGATTTGTTGGTCGGGCGTCTGGTCACCAACCAACCCCCCGCGCCATTCTTTGAACGAACGATATTTAATGACCTTTTCTCGGTTTTCTTCTTTGGGGTGATGGGGTTATCCTGGTACAACTTTATCCGGTCGTTCAACCGCACCTTGACCCAGTTCAGCCGGCGCAGGATGTTGTATTTGATCGTCAGCGCAGCAGGCCCTGCTTTGGGTTCGTTCCCATACTTGCTGTATGGATCGTCTTTTGCCTCTCAATGGGAGATGGTTTTCTGGATGCTATCCATCCTGGCCAACGGCCTGGTCATTCTCGGACTGGTTGGCATGACCTACGCGGTGTCCTTCTACGGGTTTCCCTGGCCTGACCGCGTGATCAGGAGCCGGCTTTTTCGCTGGATCATGCGCGGTCCTGCCACCGCCAGTTTGACCCTGGGCATCACCACCATCATCACCCGGCTTGCCAGGTTGTACAACATTGACGCGTCCGCGATCGTTGTCTTGGCCATGGTGGCGACCATTGTGCTTTTTGAGTTCATGATCACCCTGTTCGCGCCGGTATGGGAGCGGATATTCTTTTATGGGGATGGGAAACAGGAGCTTCAAAAAATACGCGCGCTTGAAGACCGGCTGCTGACCACAAACGATGTTAAACAGTTTCTTGAACTAATCCTTGCTTCTATTTGTGACCGGCTGCAAATCTCTGGCGCCAGTCTGGTGGTGAGTAATTATTCAAATACAAATTTGGATGTCCGAACTGGAACCAACCTTCGATTAAAACCCGAAGAGAAAAAGGCGATTTTGGATTTGGCTGCCGCGGGGAATCAAGTTGGTCCTTTCAGCCATCAAAACAGCACGATTATTCCGTTGAAGGGTGGAGAGGGCGAGCAAGGGCAAACTGGAAATTTTTATGGTGTGATCATTCTTAATAAGGAATTACCTGAGACACTCGAAATCGACAAACGCCGGGCGCTGGATAAACTCATTTCACGCGCAGTGTTGGCTTTAAAAGACCGCTTTGAACAGGAGCGGCTATTCTCATCGCTGGATCTGCTCACACCACAGGTTTCAGTGATACAGGATTTATTGGCCAATTCACGCATCGAGCAAGGCCGCGCGTTGAACGGCGACCGACACCTGCAGCCTCGAACGCTGGAACGCTGGGTGAAGGACGCGCTTACACAGATTTGGGGCGGACCAAAATTGCTCCAGAATCCCATCATGCAGCTGAATGCGATTCAGGAAAAGATCAGCCAGAAAAATGAGACTCCATTAAACGCAGTCAGGGATCTCTTGCGGGAAGCAGCTGATTTTCTTAAACCCGAGGGGCAGCGGCAATACACCAATGAGTGGATTCTGTATAACTTGATAGATCTCAAGTTTTTTGAGGGTTGGAAGGTGCGGGATGTAGCCAGAAAACTGGCGTTATCTGAAGCTGATTTATACCGCAAACAGCGTATAGCCATCAGCGAGATCTCACGGAAAGTGATTGAAATCGAAGAGAAAGCCAGCTCATAATCTCTATTAGCGGGTACCTGACCATCAATCAATGTTTTTCAATGATAAGATAATCATGATCTTGCGGATCACACCATGGCAACTGTAAAGAAATCAACCATCGCTCAGATCATGCTGCAAGCCATCAAGCGGTTTGGGCAGGATTTGCTGGGAATACTGCTTATCGCAATCGCGGTTGTATCCATTCTTGGTTTTCTTGATGTGACCAGCGGTTCGTTGATTGATTTATTCACCTCCTGGATCACACGTGGATTTGGCTGGGGCAGTTATGTCTTGATGGTTCTACTTGCCAATATTGGATTTTTGATACTCCTCCGTCATGTCGAACGTTTTCCGAACATAGACATCCGTCGGATGATATCACTCGAATTGGCGTTATTCTCCTTGCTTCCATTCCTGTCGATCCTGGGAGGATTATCGATCGAGCGCGCGGAGCAAGGTCTGGATGGCGGTGTTATCGGCTGGGGCTTGGCGCGGCTTCTAAGGAATGTTATCGGCCTACCGTTTACCTCACTTGTTTATTTCTTCATTCTCACTATTTTCATACTTTCCGGGCTGGGTTTATGGCGACCATTAATGAGAAAACTGGATGTTTATTTCGAAAATGTGATTAATCGTTCGAGTCCCTCATTTTCTACAACCAATTTACCCGGCGGCGAGGAAGTTGTTGTCACTGATGCTCAAACACACGAAGGTCTTGAGGTTTTAGAGTCTCGTGTATCCCGCCCTCAAGCATCAAAAGATCTTCCCTCTCTGGATTTATTATTGGATCCGCAAAAGAATGTATCCGATGAGGCATATATCCACTCAAAGGCGATCCAAATAGAAAAAACAATGGAAGAATTTGGGGTGCCTGCCCGAGTGGCAGGCTATCGTGTGGGGCCAACCGTGATCCAATACGCTGTAGAGCCGGGTTTTATTGAAAAAGTTAACGAAGAGGGTGATCTGGTTCGGAAAAAAGTTCGCGTTTCACAGATTTCCACCCTTAATCGAGATTTGACTCTTGCATTGGCAGTGGATCGTCTAAGAATTGAAGCACCCATCCCCAATCATTCCTATGTTGGCATTGAGATCCCTAACCAAAGCAGCACTCTGGTGAGGATGAAATCCATCGTGCAAAGCGATGAGTTCCGGCGAGAGAAATCAGCGCTGAAGCTCGCGTTGGGGCTGGATGTCAGCGGTAATCCTGTGATCGCGGATTTGGCGCGCATGCCGCATCTGCTGGTGGCTGGGACGACTGGGTCAGGTAAATCAGTATGTCTAACCTCGCTGATCACCTGCCTGGTATTTAACAACGCACCCGAGGATCTGAAAATCGCCATATTAGATCCGAAAATGGTTGAACTGGTGCGTTTCAATGGTCTGCCGCATTTACTCGGAAAGGTTGAGACACAACTCGACCGCATGCTGGGGATATTGGCTTGGGCGATCAAGGAAATGGAAAACCGCTACCGGCTGCTTGAATCAGTGAATGCCCGCGATCTTGATGCCTATAATGAAAAGATGCTGCGCCGGGGGCATGGAAAATTACCCAAGGTCGTCATCTTTATTGATGAATTGGCTGATCTCATGCTGACCGCAGGCGACCAAACTGAAGCCTATTTGGTAAGACTGGCGCAGATGGCGAGGGCGACCGGCATCCACCTGGTCGTCGCCACCCAGCGGCCAAGCACAGATATTGTCACCGGCTTGATCAAAGCCAATTTTCCTGCCCGCATTGCTTTCCTTGTCGCCAGCTCGGTGGATTCGCGCGTGATCCTTGACACCAATGGCGCGGAAACCTTGATGGGGAAGGGCGACCTGCTCTTTTTGGATCCTGAGGAGACCGGGCTGCAGCGGGCACAGGCTGTGCTTGTGGATGACCGGGAGATTGAAAAGGTCATCGCTTATTGGCAAATCAAGGAAGAAAACACAGAAGTACCTTCGGCTGCACCCTGGGAAGAACTCATACCAAGTATCGGCAGTGACTCCGATGAATTGATCGACCGTGCGATTGACCTTATCCTCAAAGAAGGCAAAGCGTCAACATCATGGCTGCAGAGAAAACTGCGCATCGGCTTCCCGCGCGCAGCCAGATTGATGGATGAACTGGAACAGCGCGGGATTGTCGGTCCCAATGAATCGGGAGGGCGGGAGCGCGAGATCATGGTCGACAACGACGATGAGAATATCGAAGCCGAACAAGAGGCGGACTATTGACCCCTTTTCTGCGCAGGATCTCCAGCGGGGTTGTGAACACTATCGCCCGTTGGCTGGACCGAATTGGAATTCATCCCAACACGCTTACCCTGATTGGATTCATGGGGCATTTTGCAGCTGCCTGGCTGATCGCAAAAGGGAATCTGGTCTGGGGAGCGGTGGTTCTGATTTTTTTTGGATTGTTCGATACGCTGGATGGCGCTTTGGCGCGGATACAGGACAATGTGACCCAGTTTGGCGCGTTCCTGGATTCCATGTGCGATCGTTTTTCTGAAGCCGCCATTTTTCTTGGAATTTTCTACCATTTTGATTCTCTGGATTCATCCATCGGCTGTTTATTAACCTTGCTGGCCATGGTTGGTTCAATACTTGTTTCGTACTCACGTGCCAGGGCTGAGGCGGTGGGTGTCTTCCCCAAGTTGGGTGTGATGACACGGGTTGAGCGATATATAGTGTTAGCGTTAACACTGCTATTAAACAGACTGCTTATTGGTTTGGCGGCCATCGCCATATTTGGATTATTCACTATCGGCCAGAGAATCTGGTTTGTTTATCATCAGCTTGGATCACGAGATTAAAAATTTTTCTGAGAAAGTGTGATGTGATGATTGATGGATTTTTTATCGGACCCATAAAAATTTACTTTTACGGCATCTTGATCATGCTTGGGGTGCTGGCGGCTGTGTATATCTCGAGCAAGGAAGCCAAGCGCCGAGGACTTGATGCGGAGGTTGTCTGGGATATGGTGCCTTTGCTCCTGATCCTCGGGATTATCGGGGCCCGGCTTTGGCATGTGTTTACACCTTCAAAATCGATGGGCGTTGGGTTTGAGTACTATCTCTCACATCCACTTGAGATTCTCAATACCCGGCAAGGCGGTCTGGGCATTCCAGGCGCGGTCATCGGCGGCGTGATTGCCCTGTATATTTACACAAAACGAAAGGGGCTAAAATTTCTTACCTGGGCGGATATTTCCGCGCCTGGCCTGGCTTTGGCTCAGGCGATCGGCCGGTGGGGCAACTTCTTTAATCAGGAGCTCTATGGTCCGCCATCCAATCTGCCTTGGGCGATCACCATTGACCCTGCGCATCGTTTGCCAGGTTATGAAAACTTTTCCACCTTCCATCCGATGTTTCTTTATGAATCCTTGTGGAATTTGATGAATTTTTTCCTGCTTCTTATTATTGGCCGCAAGTATGCAGATCGCCTGCGCGCAGGAGAAATCTTTTGGATCTATCTGATCATTTATCCTGTTGGACGGTTTTTGCTGGAA
>CAYPAG010000043.1:0-3593 GCA_964408645.1 uncultured Pelolinea sp.
ATTATTGAGGCTCTAGTAATTCCCAATACTCCTTCTAAACCTGATTATTCAGATGAGATTTCCGCAATCATAACGGCTCAGCGAAAATACGAGGACAGTATCCAGAGTCTAAAACAAGTTACTAGTCCAACGGACGATTTTGTTATTAGCCGTTTACAAACTATTGATACGATCATTGAAATCAAGGCGGTTACAGAAGATCATGACCCAAACGGTCAATTAAATAAACAGGGTGGGTATATTGGCTGTGTTTATTTCTCTGACTCTCAGGTTGATAAATCCCAGCTCTATATAGAATCCAATAAAGATAGTGTTATTGACATAGGCACTGAAGGTGGAGGAGCTATCGAAATCTTTGCCAATAAAGAAGATGCAAATAAGAGAAATGACTACCTTGCAACCTTTGATGGGACCATCTTCGCCTCAGGCGGCCATTATGTTATTGGGACGATTATTATTCGAACATCAGACCAACTAACGGGCACTCAACAATTGGAACTTACTGAAAAAATCACCAATGCATTAATCGAAGTAAAGCATTAATCTTAATTAACCAAAAATCTAAATCAGATTTTTCTTATTTAGGCGTGGTTGATATCATGCCTGTTTTAAATACTATTGTAAATATTTATGATCCTTGATAATCGCTTGTTTTGTTTTTTTTGCTTTTAATGATAGGTTATTGAATATGTAAGGTTTTGGGTGTTCAATTGATGTTTTCTATATCATTGGATCATTTCCCTCATGTGTCAAATTATTCTGGATTTAAATGCCATTTGATAAAAACTTAGGACACCACTTGGCGGCCTTATAATTCTTGTCGTGAAGATCAGCGTCATCCTCCCGGTTTTTAATGAAAAACATACGCTCAATGAGATCTACGAACGTGTGAAAGCGGCCGGGATCGCGGATGAGATCATTTTCGTGGATGATGGCTCCACAGACGGCTCCACCGTGATCATTCGCGAAATCTGCGCAAAAAACGCCGCCCGTTGTGTGTTGAGCACCAAAAACCAGGGCAAAGGCGCGGCGGTCAAAGCGGGGCTTGAGGCAGCCACAGGGGATGTGTTCATCATCCAGGATGCCGACCTGGAATATGACCCGCGCGAATATCCCAACCTGATCCGCCCTATAAAGGAAGGAATAGCTGAGGTGGTGTATGGATCGCGCTTCCTGGGCGGCGCGCGGCGGCCGATCATGTTCTGGCACATGGTGGCGAACAAGATCCTGACCTTCATCACCAACCTGCTCTACAACAACATCATCAGCGACATGGAGACCGGATACAAGGTCTTCACCAGGGAAGCGATGCAAGGCATTAATATCCATGCCAGGCGTTTTGACTTCGAACCGGAATTCACTGCCAAGATTCTGAAAAAGAAAAGGCGCATCTTTGAAGTGCCCATAGCCTTCAATCCGCGTGATTATTCAGAGGGGAAGAAAATCGGCTTTTGGGATGCGGTTATCGCGTTGTGGACGCTCGTGAAGTACCGCTTTGTCGATTAGGCAGCTGCACAATCAAGGCGCCGGCAAACGCCAGTCCAATTCCCAGTATATCCAATGGGCCGAGTTTCTCGCCGAGAAATATCCAGGCAAGCAGCGTGATTTGAAGGATGATTGTGTTGTTGATGATGCTTGCTTCCGTTGCCTGCAGTCCTTTGAGCGCTTTATTCCATAGATAGAAGGCGAAAGCCGTGTTGATGACCACCATGATTAACAGGAACGCCAATGACTGAGCATTGAACTTCGGCCAGGATTCGCTTATTAAACCCCAAGCTAAAAGCGCGACCGATCCGATCCCCATCGAGATGATCGTGATGGTCAATGGTGAAGTTTTACCCGAGATGTTGGCTTTTCTCCCCAGCACAGTGCCAAAAGAATTCCCGATCATAGCGGCGAACGCGAAAAATAAACCGATCAGTTGGGCAGCTGGTATCTGCACGGGGTAGAAATAAAGAAAAGCGCCAAAGAGGTTGAGCGCCAGCCCGATCCATTGCAACCAGCCAAGTTTTTCACCCAAGGATCGCCCGGCGATCCAGGCCGTGAAAATTGAGGTCAGGCTAAGCACCAAGCTGACCGAAACGGCTGGCAGGTATGTCAACGCGGCATACACCGCCCCCTGGTTGATGGAATAATAAAACAGCCCCAGCAGCCCCAGGTTGAGCCAGTCCGCGCGTGTGAAACTGCGGATCTCAGCACGATTCGATGGGCGGAATGCCAGTGGTAGGAGCAGGAGAAAGGCAAGAAAGTAGCGAAGTCCGGCAAAAGTAAAAGGAGGGATATCCTCCAACCCGATCTTGATCATCACCCAGGAGGTCGCCCAAATTGTGACCACCAGGATGGCTTGAAGCAGTGAGCGAATTTTCTTATTTTCAAGCATCTTGAAGATTGGGTTTGTGTATACGCATTTCGCGAATTTTTAGTTGAAGATTGGTATTTCCATTGAATTCATTTTCTTCAAAGGTAAAAAGAAAATCCACAAGTTCACCATTTTTGAAACAGGACTGCTGTCCGAATCGAAATGCGATGGCCGGGAAAGACCGCTTCCGATTGGGATTTTTTGGATCAGCGGCTTCAATGAAAAATTTCAAGTGCTCACCATTGTTTCCAAGCCGTTTGACATCCAGCAGCCTGACACCCTGCATAAAAAGAACAGGAGAGGGGTTGCTATTTCCAGTGGGTTCCAAAAGCTGAAGGTATCTATATAAACCTTCATTGAGATCATAATTCTTCACCTCCGCATCAAAA
The DNA here is from genome assembly GCA_964408645.1 of uncultured Pelolinea sp. Taxonomy (GTDB): domain Bacteria; phylum Chloroflexota; class Anaerolineae; order Anaerolineales; family Anaerolineaceae; genus Pelolinea. The sequence continues at coordinate 2,749 of CAYPAG010000043.1, forward strand.
TATATCTTTGGGTCGAGAGGCAGATGGTTCAGTTGAGTGGAAATCTGTTGATCGAGCGCGGTCAAGAACTCAGCGCATTTTTCAGAGGCTACGGTCAAACCCGCGGCCATGGCATGTCCCCCGTAGCGCATGAGAAACTCGGAGCAGCCATCCAGCGCATCGATGATATTCACCTCAGGCAAACTTCGACAGGATGCCTTGATGATGCCTTCCTTAACAGCGCCAATCACGGATGGGCGATAAAAAGACTCTGTGAGTCGTGAAGCGGCAAGACCCAGGACGCCTTCGTTGTATCCGGCATCGATTGATGAAACCAGGTATTGGCTCTGGTCAGGATCGAAATTACTTTCAACCTCTTCCTGAATTTCTTTGGTGATCCTTTGCCTCTCCCGGTTCTCGCCATCCAGGAATTCGGCTAAGTGCTGGGCCTCCGTGTAAGTGTCCGCATCGATCAATCGATAGGCGTTTAGCGCGCTGCTCAACCGTCCGGCAGCATTTAATCTCGGCCCAAGCATAAAACCAATATTGAAAGAACTCAGTTGGGCGATATTTACTTTGCTGATCTCGCAAAGAGCAAGAATTCCCAACCGGCTTTTCTTTCGGATGACTTCAATACCCTTCCTCACCAGTGCCCGGTTTTCTCCGTTCAATGGCGCGACATCTGCCACCGTGCCGATCGCGACCAGATCCAGCCAATTTTCAATTTTTATCCAGTCTGTTTCCAGTTCCATCAACAACGCTTGGGCTAACTTGTATGCGACACCCACACCGGCCAGTTCTTTATACGGGTAAGAGTCCCCATCTTGTTTTGAACAAATTACAGCTGCGGCATCAGGTACCCTTTC
>CAYPAG010000043.1:3693-7814 GCA_964408645.1 uncultured Pelolinea sp.
AACAGAAATGGATTGTGCAGCTCTTCGTTTGCCGATAAAAACTCCAAGGCTGATTTTTGGTCTTCAATCCCCCGGTTAAAAAGAATCTGCCTGAAAGGAAGAGGATAATCTGATAAGGTTTCGCTGATTTCCTGAGGAATTTGCGGCCGTTGGATCCACTTTTTTTCTACCAAATATGCTCCATCAATTTTTCAATCAATATTGGAAAAAGCCTTCTGGTGAACACCAGTATTTTGGCAGTCGTTTAGTCATAACCATTGAGCTTCAGATAATAACGCGGCATGCGAGAAGCCAGTCCGCAGATCACTTCGTAATTGATAGTCCCCCAGCGGGTGGCGACGTCTGTTGCGGTGATCGCCGCGCCGTTCTGAGCGCCAATGATCACCACCTCATCGCCGATCTGCGCCTCAGGCAGATGGTCAAGCTGCACCATGCATTGGTCCATGCAGACATTACCGATGATGTCAGCTTTTGTGCCGCGAATGAGCACCTGATTGCCGGGCATGCGCCGCAGCCCATCACCGTAACCCACGGCGATGACCCCGATGCGTTCTTCTTTCTGCGTGATGTACTTAAACCCATAACTGACGCCATGCCCCGCAGGCAGCGTTTTGACCGAGATCAGGCGCGTCTTCCAGCTTAAAGCCGGATGAATGCCGGGCGGGAGTGATACCGCATTTGAGGGTGGTAGACCGAACACCGCGATGCCTGATCGGACGATATCAAACCGTGTTTCCGGAAATGCCAAGGTGCCGGCAGAGTTTGCCGCGTGAATGAGCAGCTTTCCGCGATCAGCAAATCCCGCCTGGTCAAGAATCGCGTTAAAGCGCTCTAATTGCTGCTGAGTAGTTTCCGCGCCTGGCTCATCCGCTTGGGCAAAGTGGGTAAATATCCCTTCGAGTTGGATAAATGGTGATTCGCCGAGGAATTTCAGGAATTTAACCGCTTCACTTTGCTGGATACCTAAACGCCCCATGCCCGTGTCTATCTTTGCGTGCACTTTAACCGGCGTGGAGATCGCTTCTGCCTGTGCGTGGTACTGTTGCGCGACCTCATAGTCATACACGGTTAGTGTGACATATTCCTTGATGGCGTGCGGCACCCTGGTTGGCGAGGTATATCCAAGCGCCAGGATATTCGTCTTAATGCCGGCTTCTCTCAGTAACATGGCTTCTTCCACGCGCGCCACACCGAACCATTGAGCGCCAGCCGTCTGTAGCCGCAGGGCTACTTTTTCAAGCCCGTGTCCGTAAGCATTGGCTTTCACCACCGGCATGACCCTGCATCCAGCGGCTTTTTCGAGGATGTGAAAGTTCTCCTCGATCCGGTCCAGGTCAATTTCCAGCCAAGTTCCAAAATTATCCAAAGGCATAAGCGTAAGTATAAACGCCAGTGAAATGATAATCAAGCAATGCTTTAGGATTGTAGAATATAATCCCCTGCAGCATGGCAGTCAAAATGACCGAAAAATTCACGTTTACCCTTCTGGCTGAAGATTCAGGCGCGCGCGCGGGAACTTTCACTACGCCGCATGGTATGGTCCAAACGCCGGTCTTTATGCCGGTTGGCACACAGGCGACAGTCAAGTCGCTCACGCCTGTCCAGCTTAAAGAGCTTAACGTTCAAATTCTTCTCTCCAACACCTATCACCTCTATCTGCGCCCAGGCGCGGATATAGTTCGGGAAATGGGCGGATTGCACCAATTCATGCAATGGGACCGCCCCATCCTTACCGATTCCGGCGGCTTTCAGGTATTTTCGCTGGGAGAGCTGCGCAAGATTACAGAGGACGGCGTGACATTTCGCAGCCACATTGACGGTTCCCCGCATGTTTTTACACCCGAATTCGCGGTGGCTATTCAGGAGAAGCTGGGCGCGGATATCATCATGGCATTTGACGAGTGCGCTGAACCGCTCGACAAGGATTACAGCGCCAAGGCGATGCAGCGGACGCACCGCTGGGCGCAGCGCTGCAAGGACGCCCAATCTCGAAATGACCAGGCTTTGTTTGGCATCGTCCAAGGCGGCATCTTTGATGACCTGCGCAGTCAATCTGCCGAATATATCACTTCGCTCGATTTTCCCGGAAACGCCATCGGCGGATTGTCGGTTGGCGAATCCAAAGCGGATATGCTGCGAACAATCGAGGTGGTGAACCAGATCCTTCCCAAGGATAAACCACGCTACCTGATGGGAGTCGGCACACCCTATGACCTGATCGAAGGCATCCGCCGCGGGGTGGATATGTTCGACTGTGTGCTGCCCACCCGCCTGGCCCGCCACCACGCCGCGCTGACCATGCAAGGCCGTGTGAACCTCTCCAAAGCCGAGAATACACGCGATCCCAAACCGATCGACCCTGAGTGCGCGTGCTATACCTGCCAAAATTTCACCCGCGCTTACTTGCGCCATTTGATCATCGCGCGCGAAATGCTCGCCTCCACGCTCATCTCGATTCACAATATCCACACGCTCGTCTCTTTGGCTGCCATTCTCCGTGAGAGCATCCTGGCTGGCAATTTTGAAAGCACCGCTGAATCACTCTTGAAAGGACTGACATAACCTCATGACCCTTCTCCAAGCCGTCATTCTTGGCATCATTCAGGGTTTGACTGAATTCCTGCCCATCTCATCCTCCGCGCACCTGGTGCTCATTCCTCACTTGCTGGGCTGGGAATTAAATAAGGATTTTGTTTTCCTTTTCGATGTGCTGGTTCAGCTGGGCACCCTGGTCGCAGTCATTATCTTCTACCGCAAGGACCTGGTCGAGATCTTCAATTCTGTAATAAGGGGATTGCGCAGCCGCAAACCATTTGAAGAAGAACCGGCGCGCGTAGGCTGGCTGGCGGTGCTGGCCACCATCCCTGCCGGCTTGATCGGGTTGCTGATCAAGGATCTTGTCGAGGAGGCGTTCAGCAGTCCCACCCTGACCGCGGTTTTCTTGTTTGTGACCGCCGGGCTGCTGATCCTGGCTGAATTCATCGGAAAAAAGAACCGGGAACTGGAATCGCTGAATTGGAAAGACGCGCTGTGGGTTGGATTTTTCCAGGTGCTTTCGATCTTCCCCGGCGTTTCTCGGTCCGGCAGCACGATTGCCGGCGGCATGACTCGTCATTTCGGGCGCAAACCAGCGGGCCAATTCGCCTTTCTGCTGGCGATCCCCATCCTGGCTGCAGCCGGGTTGCTTGGCGTATTGGATCTGCTGGCGCTGGAGGATCTTGCAGAATTCCTTCCCTTGATGGTTGTGGGATTCATTGTTTCCGGTATGGTTGGCTATTTTGCTATCCGCTGGCTGATCGGCTATATCAGCCATAATTCCCTGCTGCCCTTTGCGGGCTACTGCCTGATCCTAGGTGCGGGCAGTTTACTGCTGCTTGGACTGCCCCAGGCGTCACCTGTGCTTGCCTCCGAATCTCCAGTAGCGCCTGCCGCGCCATCACAAGAGGTGGATGTTTACCATGTGGCCGTGGAACCCGATCTGGAATGGCTGCTTCCAGCCATGAATGCCTGCCGGGAAGAATTTGACCAGCTTGATTTCTTCATCTATCAACAGGTCGCCCCCTCAGCCACTGAGATGGCTGATGACGTGTTCATCGCTTATGGCGAGATCGCGGGACTCTCTGATGCGATTTTCCAGATCAGCTCGGATCAGTTGGTTCTGGCGGTCAATCCGTCAAACCCTTTGACTCACTCAAGCATGGAGCTTGCGGCGGGTATTTTTTCAGGTGAGCTTGCTGCCTGGAGTGATGCGGCCGCCAATTGCGAAGATTGTTTTTCATCCACCCCTGAATCCAGCAAAATCACTGTTTTCATTTACCCTGCTGAGTCGAGGAAGCGCGAATTTACCCAGGATGTACTGCCTGATGGCATGACCTTCGCCAGCACCGCATTGATCGCGCCTGGCGCCAAGCAGGTGCGCGAATCCCTGGCCACAGATCCTGCCGCCATCGGATTCCTGCCGCGGAGGTGGCTGGATGGCTCAGTCAAAGAGGTTGCCTGGCAAGGAGAGGGAGTGGAAACTCTCTCCATCCCCATCCTGGCTTACACCGCCAATAATTTCGATGCCAATCTGGCGGAATGGCTGACATGCGTTCAAAACCGGATCGGATAATATAAAATAA
>CAYPAG010000043.1:7914-12770 GCA_964408645.1 uncultured Pelolinea sp.
AAGAGGAATCATGCTGAAGAAATTGACGATTGCGTTTATCGGGCCGGGTGTCATGGCGGAAGCCATGATCTCGGGGTTGCTCAATAAAGAACTGATCCCCGCTAAAAATATGGTTGCCTCCGGCCCCGAGCTGGACCGCAACGAATACCTTGAAGGCAAATACAGCATCCGCACATTATGGGAAAACAGCGAAGCCGTCAAGGATGCGGATGTGGTCATCCTCTCGGTCAAACCTCAGCGGTTGGTAAAAGTGCTGGAGGGCATGCATGGTGCAATCAAGAAAAACGCCATGGTGCTGTCGATTGTCGCCGGCGCGTCCATCAGCAAGATTTCACGGCTGCTCGGCCACGACATCATCGTGCGCGCCATGCCCAACACCCCCGCCCAGATCGGCGAGGGCATCACCGTCTGGACCTGCTCACCCTCCGTGAGCGATTATCAGCGCGAGATCGCCAGGGCCGTTCTGAATGCCTTTGGCAAGGAGATATTTGAGGAAGAGGAAGATTACCTGGATAAAGCCACCGCGCTCTCCGGCACCGGTCCGGCGTATGTCTATTTGTTTATGGAAGCCATGGTGGATGCCGGCGTGCACATGGGATTTTCCCGACGTGTGGCTGAGCGCCTGGTGATCGAGACCCTGCGCGGATCCGTGGATTACTATGACAACGGGGCTGAGGACAATCGCCACCTTGCGCGCTTGCGCAATCAGGTTACCTCTCCCGGCGGCACCTCCGCTGAAGCGCTCTATTACCTCGAAAAAGCTGGTTTCCGAACAGCGCTCTCACGCGCCATCTGGGCTGCCTACAACCGATCCAAGGAACTCGGCCAGGACGCTGAAACCCGCCCGCCGGAAAATTAGATTTATAACCTTACTGGATTAACCTAATCCCTCTGGAAGTCACCCGGAGGGATTTTCATTGTGCGCTTATGTAAGAATACAGTCTTTGGATGGCCCAATCATCATCTTGTTTTGTCAACCTGATGTTTTGTGGCCCCTGTTTTGCCAACCCCCCAATTTATATATTATAGTGCTATAATATTATAAACGATTCGAGGTGAGCATGAAAACATTCGACCATCTGAAAGAACTTCCCGAACTTTATTCGCAAAAGAAGAATGAGGTGTCCAGCCTGGTAGTGCCGCGCTTGAACTTCCTGGTGATTGACGGCACAGGCAGCCCGAACAACAATCCCGCTTATTCCGACGCGGTCGGCGCGCTGTACGCCGTTGCCTATCACCTGAAGTTCGCGGTCAAGAAATCGACGGGAATTGATTACAAGGTCATGCCGTTGGAAGGGCTGTGGTGGGCAGAGGACATGCGCCTGTTCACGCTTGAAAACCGTGACAACTGGCTGTGGCGCATGATGATCATGCAGCCTGATTTCATCAGCGCGGATATGGCCGCGCAGGCAGTGGATGAGGTACGCAGGAAAAAGAATCCCCCGCGCCTGGATGAGGTGAGATTTGAGCCCTACGACGAAGGGTTGAGCGCGCAGATCTTCCACGCCGGTCCTTACGGCGAAGCCGAGCGCCCAAGCATTGAACGGCTGCATCAATTCATCTTCGACAACGGTTTTAAGTTGCGCGGGAAACATCACGAGATCTACCTGAACTCACCGCTGCGCTCTGCGCCGGATAAATTGAAAACCATCATCCGCCAACCGATGGAACCCGGTAGTTGATGGTAACTCCGGACCGCAGGCTGACCAACGCCGAGCTGGCCATCCTTAGCTTGTTGGTTGAACAGCCCATGCACGGCTACCAGATCGAGCAGGTGATCGAAGCGCGCGGCATGCGCGAATGGGTGGAGATGGGTTTCTCTTCCATTTATTATCTACTCGGCAAGCTCAAAAAATCAGGGCTGCTGGCAAGCCGCCTGGAAAAAGCGGCAGGGAAAGGTCCGGCTAAACAGGTGTTCGCGTTAACCGAGTCCGGACGCGATGCGTGGCGCGCGGCCGCGCTGGATGCGATCACCCATCCATCACATGGGTTCAGCAACTTCCAGTTAGGGCTGTCGAATATCCGCGCGCTGGAACCAGCTCAAGTGTTATCCGCCCTGCGTGAATACCAGCATGATCTGGCTGAGAACCGCGATCGCATCCAGGCAAAGTTAGATTCTTATGGTCCAGGCATCCCGATTGAAGCCGCCATCCTGTTCGACCTCAGCTTGCGCCAGATCACCTGCGAGTTGGAGTGGGTGGAAGGATTAATTGAAAAAATATAGTTTCAGGTACACCGATACAAGTCATGCTGAAGGCGAAGCCTGAAGCATCTCGGCTTGATTTCCAGGATTTTCGGATTTAATCCGAGATTCTTCTGAGTTTAAGCCCTCATTCGAAGAGTGCTCTCCAAGGAGAATGACAACTCATCGATCCGTGTGCATCTGTGGTTAATTCGCAGGACTTGGTAAAATCGAACGCATGAGCGAATCACAACCCTTGGTCAAAGTGCGCGGAAAGTCGCACGAAATGCGCCCGGGCATCCCCATCCGCAAAGCCATGAAAATATTGCAGCTCACGCCCGGCTCGCACCTCATCATTCGGCGGGGCGAACTGATCACTGACGACGAAATCCTGCAGCCCGGCGACGTGATCGAGCTGATGCCGGTGATTTCGGGGGGTTGACAACTCCATTAATGAAAAAATATCTTCTTTCCAACAGGTTGATTAAAAAGGGATAATTGACTACAGAGATGACAAGAAAGATCATTGCGGTGGTGCCTTTATGGGATGACGCCAAACAAAGCATCTGGATGCTGCCGGGATATCTGGACGGCATCCGCGCCGCGGGCGGCATCCCCTTCATCTTGCCGCTGACCAAAAGTGAAGAGGAAGCATGCGCTCTTCTCAAGATGTGCAGTGGATTAATGATGACAGGCGGGCAGGACATCAATCCACGCTCATACGGCCAATCTGCTTCCAGCCGATGCGGGGAGATCTGCCCGGAGCGGGACGCGATGGAACCTCAGCTGTTCAACGAGGCACTGAAGCACGATAAACCGGTTCTGGGAATTTGCCGCGGCCTTCAGATGATCAATGTCGTGCTGGGCGGCACTTTGTATCAGGACTTGCCGTCGCAAACCAATTCCAACATCAATCATCGAATGAAACCGCCTTACGACCGGGAATGCCATCGGGTGAACCTCGTCCAAGGGACGGTCCTGCACCGCTTGCTCCAGGTGGAAATCATGGGCGTGACCAGTAATCACCACCAGGGAATAGATAAACTGGGTGAAGGTTTGGAAGTAATGGCCGCCTCAGAGGACGGGATCATTGAAGCGGTTGCTTTGCCCGCGAAGAAATTTGTCTGGGCGGTGCAATGGCACCCGGAATACGATCACTTAAAAAATATCTACAGCCAGAAGTTATTCCAGGCGTTCGTTGATGCTTGCAGCCAGGCTGATGATTGCGGTTAAATCCAAGACTAATCCAGACAAGAAGACATACCAGATGAAAAACAAATGGATTAATTTCAAGCTCTGCCGATATAAAGGGAACAACAAGATGCTTTACGGCATGCTGCGTGCTTTCTCCCTCGATCTTAAAAATACGGACGGAGGCGGTTAACCCATGCGCTGCCGGATCTGCGGTCAGAAAGCCGCCATCAACATGCGCCATCATAAGCTCTCGCTGTGCGCCGGGCATTACCTGGAATGGCTACCCGAGCAAGTGGAGCGCTTCATTAATAAACAAAAACTTTTCACCAAGCAAGAACGCATCCTGGTGGCGGTTTCGGGCGGCAAGGACTCGCTGGCCATGTGGGATATGCTCGCGCGGCTGGGCTACCAAACCGAAGGGCTGTACATCGATTTGGGCATTGACGAGACCATCGGCTACTCTTCCCGCTCACGCCAATTCGCCAGCCAGTTCGCCGAACAGCGCGGGCTGAAATTAAACATCATTTCCTTGGCCGGCGGCTATCAGGAATCCCTGCCGGAATTGGCTGCGCGCACCAAGCGCGGACAGGAGAACCAGTGTTCGCTGTGCGGGCTGGTCAAGCGCCACCTGTTCAACCAGGCCGCTCTGGACGGCGGATTTGACGCGCTGGCCACCGCCCACAACCTGGACGATGAAGCCGCCATCCTTCTGGCTAACACGCTGGAGTGGTCACTCGAGCATCTCTCGCGCGGCCAGCCGCTGCTGCCCGCCGCTCCGGGATTCGCACGCAAGGTCAAGCCCTTCTCGCGCGTGTACGAATTCGAGTCCGCGGCATATGCCTTTCTGCGCGGCATCCAATGGATGCCGGATGAATGCCCGTTCTCGCGCGACAGCCGGCAAATCTATTTCAAGTCCCACCTGAACGAATGGGAAGACGAGATGCCGGGGCTCAAGCTGCGCTATTACAACAACTATCTCAAGGCGCTCGATGTAGGCGCCTTCCCCGAGCGCCAGGAACATGCCGCGGCGCTGGATGAACAACGCTGCCCCAATTGCGGCCAGCCCACCACCACCGGCGGTCTTTGCGCCTTCTGCCGATTATTTGAATCAAAGGTCTAGATTTTTTCTCCAATAAACATTTCTCTCAAAAATCCGTAGAGACACGGCACTATAGTCTAGAGCAAAGCGTCAGATGCCGTGTCTCTACCGACCTAGAATTAAAGAAAATAGATATCAAATCTCCTAACCAATCTGCAATTTGCCAGTCGTGGTGATTGGCAAGTAAAAAAATCATCGGATCAAAGTATGCGCACTACCAGAACAAATTTAAGATTTTTTGCTGCGTAAATAGATCATTGAATTGGATCAGCAAAGAAGCGAATTTTCTTGCCTGTTTCCATATATAGCCAGATTCTTCGGGGCTAAAGCCCCTCAGAACAACTGTGATAATAGTCAAGCCAAAGAAGCCTCAATTATCTG
>CAYPAG010000044.1:0-12766 GCA_964408645.1 uncultured Pelolinea sp.
AATATAAAAAACGAAGCCATTATGGCTGAAATATTTGATGCGGCATTGACAGAAAGATTGATGCCTCCCACGAGATACGGCAGCATCATGGCATAGCTGAGCAAGCCAATCTCGGGTAGCTGAAATGCCATCGAAAAAATGCTGCGCTGAGTGAGGAAACCGTCTTCAAAAATTCCAAAACCGACCACTAAAACGGTGAAGATTATCAGAAGCAGGATGGTTTGCCGGTCAATTTTTATTTTCATAGGTTTGTATTCCAAATTTTTCCGAACGCTTTTCATATATTTAAAACGACTGCTGAAGCTTATTTCGCTTGGATAATTTTTTAAATTGATCCCTGAGAAATGGGAAAGAAATAAAGAAAACCAATAATATACCAACGACCAAATCCTGCCACTCTACGGGGATCCCGGTCAAAATCAACGCGCGATGGATCAATTGAATGACAATAACGCCCATGAAAGAACCGATGACGCTCCCTCGTCCGCCGCTGAGTGAAGCGCCGCCCAGGATGATGCCAGCGATGACATCGAGTTCCTGTCCCAGAAAAATGGTCGGATCGAAGTATCTGCTTAATAAATTAAATGTAACGCCAGCAAAAGCTGCGATGCCTCCCATCAGCATTAAAACAAAAATTGTGAGGTTGTTGATGTTAAATCCAGAGCGAATCGCCACATCCCGGCTGCCCCCCATGGCATAAATTCCACGCCCAAGGGTTGTATATTTCAATAATAGCGCGATGGCAATTCCAATTCCCAACACAAAAAGTACAGTAACATGCAGACCGGTAACTCCGACAAATGGATTTTCAACAACCACTAAAAAACGGGATGAAAAATCTGCTGAACCTGCCGGAAGGTGGTGATTCCTTTGCGAGCCGATAAAAAAGCGCACAAATCCATACCACATGGTATACATCGCCAAAGAGACATTAAAAACGAGCAGATTGAAACGAGTGACGAGCAGCCCGTTTATAAGGCCAGCCAAAACACCCAAAGTGCACGCAATAACAAAATAAAGTAAAATGCCGCCATCGTAACCGATACTTAGCAGGTACATATGAGTAGCGTAGGAGGTCATGGCAGATATCGCCACAAAAGAAATATCCACCCCTCCGGAAATGATGACTGGAAGCAGACCAAATGCCATGATCGAAAAGACAACCGAAGCGCGCAGGATGTCAAACAGCATGCCCCATGAATAAAAGGCAGGATTGACCGACCCGATGATTAATGAAAGAAGCACGATGATCGTAAATGTAACAAATTCAGTCGATTCTATAATTTTTTTCAACATGTCAGTATCAATTATCCTGTGATTTACCGATCATAGCCTCATTTAACTCATCCGCATTTACTTCACCGCGCTGATACTCCCGGGAAATTTTCCCATCTCGCATCAGCAGAATCCGATCACAGTTGTAAATGAGTTCAGGGATATCATCCGAGATCAACAAAATTCCCAAACCACCGTTTGCAAGATCCTGGATAAGCTGGTGAATTTCGGCTTTTGAGCCAACGTCAACACCCACAGTTGGACCATTGAGAATCAGTATCCTGGGATCATTTGCCAGCCACTTGGCCAACACAACTCGCTGCTGATTACCGCCCGAAAGGCTGCTTGCCGGCAATGATCCTGATGGTGTTTTGATATTAAGACGATTGATCCAATTCAGCGACAATCCGGCTTTCTCTTTTTCCTTGATTAAGGATAGTTGGTTCACCAGCTTATCGATCGTGCTTGCAACAATGTTATCTTCGATTGGTTGGTCTAAAAACAAACCCTCGCGAATGCGGTCTTCAGGCACATAACCAATCCGTTGACGAATGGCGTGTTGAATTTTCCGGATCTCGACCTCATCTCCTTCAATTTTTATTTTTCCCGAATCCGCTGGCATCACTCCAAACAGGGACAAGGCGAGTGAACCACGGCCGGATCCCAAAAGGCCTGTGATGCCCAAAATTTCACCGCGCCTCAAATTGAAGGAGACGTCTGAAAATTCACCCAGTAGACTGAGGTTTTCAATTACGAGTAAGTCCCCATGATTTTCAAAATGTGCACTTGGTGACTGGGCGGCGCTCTCGAGCTCGCGGCCGGTCATGTTGTATTCCAGTGTTTTGATATCCAATCCGCGGGCATCTTGATCGAGAACTTTCTTCCCGTTTCTGAAAATAATCGTTCGTTCTGCAATTTCCATCACTTCGGTCAATTTATGACTGACGAACAAAATGGCGATGCCGCGTTCTTTCAAATGGCGAATAGTTTTAAATAAGGACTGAATTTCTTTTTGTGTCAAAGCCGTTGTGGGTTCATCCATGATGACCACACGCGCCTTGGCCATGATGGCTTTAGCAATGGCAATTAACTGCCGGTCAGCTGTGGAGAGTTCTCCGACAAGCTGGTCAAGATCAATAGAGACATTAATCTCTGCTAACCCCTCAGCAGCAATCTTGCGATAATCTTTCCAATTCACGAACTTTTTTCCGCTGGATATCTGGTCGTTGACTGCCAAATTTTCAGCGACACTGAGATTGGGAAACAAGGAAAAATCCTGGTAAATCACCTGAATTCCCTGACGGATAGATTCGATCGGTGTTAGTTTTTCATAGCGATGATCATTAATAAAAATAATTCCCGAATCAGCTGTATACACGCCCGAAATTATCTTGATCAGGGTGGATTTCCCCGATCCATTTTCACCCACCAAGCATACAATCTCGCCCGGGTTTATCTGCAGGCTGACGTCGTCAAGCGCTTTAACCCCGCCAAATGTTTTGAATAAATTTTCAATCCGCAGAACCGAGTCTGTCATGTTGGATGCCCACTTCTGTTTTCTTTAGTATAAATTCAAAAAAATGGGTGGCTGCAAAGAACCACCCATTTTTCCTTTCAAGCATGAACTAGAAATTCATTTCATCCATGTTATCTTTGGTGATCTTTGCCCAAGCCGCGCCAACAATCACTTTTGCGCCATTAGCGCCATCACGGATCGTGATGCTTTCATAACCGGGGGCTTTTAGATCAATGCCCGCTTTGATTTCTTCACCATTTAGGATCATCTGGCCAAGAACCAAGGCGGCATAAGCGGCATCTTTGGGATCCCAGATCATGCACATATCCACAGCGCCGGACTGAAGGAAATCACCCACATCACCGACGATACATGTGCCGATGGCCATGATCTGATCCTGCAGGCCGGCTTCATCAATTGCGCGGCCGATGCCAATGATCTCGGCTGAGTCAGTGCTCTGAATACCCTTGATCGCGGGATTTGTCCTGAGGAGATCTTTCATCATGTTATAGCCATTTTCGGCATTTTCCTTGGACTCAAATTTGCCGACCCATTCCATATTCGGGTAATTAGCTTCCTGGTAGGCCTTGCCGCAATCTGTCCAGATGTTATGGGAAGCATTGGTCAGAGAGCCTACGAATTGTGCATACTGGCCTTCTTCGCCCATAAAGGCTGCCAGATCGCGCATTTCTTCTTCGCCTGCCGCGCAAACTTCAAAACCTTCGAGGTCATATTGCAGTGAATCGCCAGCTGCCGTTTCGGCTTCATGCCCGATCACGACTATACCTTCGGCCATGGCTTTCTTCTGGGCAACCTCATTTTCAGGAACCCCATAAGGAATGTTGACGATCACATCCACACCTTGAGCTATCAAGTCTTCAATGATCGCCACCTGTGCAGCTGAATCTGGCTGGGAGGGACCTTCCATGAAGGATTCCACGCCGTAATCTTCGCCGAATTGCAACACACCTTCCTCATATCGAACGAACCATGTGTCGCCGATGGATTTAACTACCGAAGCAAAGACTGGTTTTTCTTCCATCGCCGGTTCCTCGGCTGGTGCTTCTGCCGGTTCTTCAGCAGCGGGTTCTTCAACCGGCGCGGCTGCCTTGGGTGCGCATGCTGACAGCACCAAGACGAATGCCATCAGGAAAACAAGAAATAAACTTTTACTCTTCATTTTCATCTCCTATTGATAATTTGTTGAAATTTTTTTACATCCAAAATTGTTCCCGCCATTCACCTCCTTGGAATATCAAATCTTCTCAAATCCTTATTTCAAAATTAATTCATGAGCTTAGTGTTTTAATGCGGTAAATGAAAGGATCGTTGATTGGAAAAGAAATCGAATTTGTTGGCAGTTGTTAAACTTCAAGATGAACACATTTTGCCAAAAATCTTGGGAAAAGGATTCCTTATCAGAAGGTTTTGTCAACTTTACCTGGTTGATACAACGTATCCCCAACATCAATAATAACTTATCACTTTTCTGACAAAAATGCAAATTTATTTACGTGGAGAAGGAAAATTCAATGGAATAAAGCTAACCGTTGAGATTAACAAAATGCCTATTCGTCAACTTAAAATTTGGAATAATCGCCCCTTATTGTTGCTGGTTACTTTTCAGTGACCTTGTAAACCTTGCCTTGATGGTCATATGTGGTCCAGGTACCAACTGGTTCCCCCTTTATAAAATAACCGGAGCGTTTGAGGGTGCCATCCTTGCGAAACCATTCCCAATAGCCATCCGGTTGATTATCCTTTATCCTACCCTTGGCGAAAATGGTTTTTCCGTCCGCGTGATATTTGTATGTGATCTCATCTATAACCAACGATTTTTGCGGGGGCATATTTTCATAATCCTTTAATCGTTTAACCCTTTTCCAGCCAAGATTCGCTCTTCGCTTTTTTCAATCCTGGCTGTCCGAGTGGCAGATTGTTTAGGCGCGGAAAAGAAAAGCAAATACCCATGCTGACGGCCAGGTGTGAGTTTTTCAAAGGCTGTTTTTAACGTGGGATTTTGATTGAGTTTTTCTTGAAATTCTTCGGGTATCTTGAATTCAGATGTAGGCTTAAATTCGATTTCAAGACCAGCTTTTTCCACCTCGACGGCTTGTTTAATGTAAGCCTTAAGAACTGACTCGAGTTCTTCAATTTCTTCGAGGTTTTTAAAGCGAACCTGTCGGGCTGCCTGTACATTTTCAGTCTGCTGGATCAGGATACCTTCCGGATCTATCAACAAAGCACCTTTGGGGAAGAGGATCGCGCAGTATTCCTTGAACCCATGGATCAAAACGATGTTCTTATCACCAAAGGTAAAGCAGGGAACGCGCCACTTGAAATCTTCAGTCAGACCGCAATCCAGAACAATCTCCCGTAATTTCCGGTATTCCGGCTGCCATTGATTTGCATTATTGATAAAGGTAGATACTTTGGGATGTGTCTCTGCCATTTTTTGTCTTCTGGAATTCGGATCCAAAATATTTCCAATAACTTAGGCGATCCAACCGGGCAATGAGGCGGATTGTTTGATCCAGCTTGAAAGCAGCTGTTCATCAGGCATCGCATTTTCTCGGATGTCCAAGTAGCGAACCGTTTCATCTTTTGACTCGCCGGGTGGGAGGGGATTAAGTGACGCGCCATTGAAGAATGCAACCTTTACGTATTTGGTAAAACAATGCATATTGATAAACCAGCCCATCCCCTCAACCCAATAAAAGGGGGAGTTCCATTTCACTGCTTTCTTGACGTTGGGGACATTCTTCACAATGAGCTGATCAATATAGCGAGCGACATCCTTTTTCCATCCAGGGATGGCATTGATGTATGCCTGGACGGGAGCATCTCCATCGCCTTTGGCGATCTGGGGGTTATCCCCTGAGAGCAGGACTGGTTTTGAGTTGTCTTTGGCCATAGTTGAAATCTCCTTTATTCAACCCTATATTATTTATTAAGGAAGCGCGTCTATATATGAAAAGAATTAAAAATGATTTTAGGCTTTTGGCTTTTGGTGAAATGGAATTTAAATTAAAAAAAACAGGCTAACCATCCGGCGGCAGCATCCTCTCCGCCGGATGGTTAGATAACCTTTATAGGTTTGGATTTTTACACCAAATAGACGCCGTTCTCAACAATCTTTACCCCATCGACCCACATGGTGGCATCCAGAAAACAGGTATCTACGTGCCAGTTGTTTTTGCAGTCGACTTTGCCGCCGAAGGTGGAGTTGGAGCCGATGCCGATATGGCCGCCGCCATAGATGTGTTCATTCTCAAGTGTGTCACGGCCCGGTTGTGCTTTGGGATTCATGCCCAAGCCGACCTCGCTGATCAGATACGCTTCCGGGTCGTTTTGGCTGGCAATGATCTTGGTAAATTCCTCTGCCTCGCGGCCGCCCTCGAACTTGGTGACATACCCGTCTTTGACAGTCATAACCATGGGCTGGGAGAGGGGCGCGGAGACGCGTGACATGCTGATGTCCGACACCAACACGCCGTTAGCGCTTCCCGGATCAACACCGACAGCAAGTTGGCCGGAGGGGATGAACTGCATCGCGCCAGGCTGATCGCAGTAGCCATTGTTGAATGACATGCGCAATTGCCCGACATTGAGAGTTAGATCTGTGCCCTTTTTTGTGTTTATCCTGACTTCTTTTCCGTTCTTGAAATAATTACCAATGCGGTTAGTCAGCTCGGCGATATCCTCGATCTCTTTTTTGCTTTTTGGCATGATGCGGTAATACACGTCGTTGGTGTAACCGACACCGTTGCCTGGCGGCAGCAGGAGCACCCGCGAGCCGGCGGCGCGCGCTTCGCGGCAGGCCGTGGTGTGTAGAATGATGCGGGTAGTGAGTGCGAAGATGGCGGGTGTGGTCTTCATGGCAATCGCCACCGATTTAGGCAGCTCGTCGCCATTGGATTGTCTGGGCGTGTAGGTCATGACTACAGGTTCGGCGCCGACGGCCTGGATGGCGCCAATGATGGCGTGCAGCATGGGCGAGACGCCGCAGTAATCCTCAGCGCGGGTATCGGTTAACACTAAAGCTTCGTCACCCGGTTTGAGCTTGACGCATTCTTCAACTATCAGACGCGCGCTGTTTGCGAATTCGACGAATTTTAAGTCCATAGTTTTTATCCTTAAGTTTTATTTACTGGAGTATATAACAACCTAAAACCAGATGCATAAAAAGATTGATAATCCACTTATATAAGATTTACTATTCATGGGTTAATATCAAAACATAAAAATGGAGGTAACCATGAAACTTGAGAATAGAGTGGTCATTATTGCTGGTGCAAACAGCGGTGTGGGGAAGGCGACAGCAAAGCGTTTCTCTGAAGCTGGCGCAAAGGTGGTACTTGTTGGGCGAAGTGTACCTCGACTGGAAGGCATTGCCAAAGAAGCTGGTTTAGAAGCTGGACGGTGGATTGGGGTAGAGACAGACCTGACTAAAGAGGACGGCGCACAGATGGTAATCAAGGA
Source organism: uncultured Pelolinea sp. (assembly GCA_964408645.1). Classification (GTDB taxonomy): domain Bacteria; phylum Chloroflexota; class Anaerolineae; order Anaerolineales; family Anaerolineaceae; genus Pelolinea. The sequence continues at coordinate 7,274 of CAYPAG010000044.1, forward strand.
GGCGCTCGACAAATTTGGTCAGGCGGACATTTTGTTTAATTTTGTGGGCGGCTGGCTGGGCGGCGAGCCGGTATGGGAAACTCCTGCAGAAAAAATGGAGACGATGATTCAAAATCATATTTGGTCCTCTTTTTTTCTTACCAAGGTTTTCAGTCAACATTTTCTAACGCAAAACTGGGGGCGGGTGGCGGTTGTGTCATCACCGAGCGCTGAAGAGACCCCTGCCAAGTCAGCGCCTTATTCCGTTTCAAGAGCCGCGGAGGAAGCGCTGCTGAAAACGCTGGCCAATGAAGTTAAGGGGACTGGGGTCACCGTGAATGTGATTCGCGTAAGAACGATTGATGATGACCATTCGCGAATAAAGGAACCAAGCGAGAAAAACCGTGGATGGACGCTGCCGGAAGAGATCGCCGAAATGTTATTATTTTTAAGCACTGAAGAAGGCGGCCGGATTAATGGGGCGGTGATTCCGATGTATGGATAATGTGATAAAGACACTAATTTTTGTTTTAAAAGTGTCAGAATGATATACCAGCTCCCTGTTTTGTATTGAGAATCACTAAAATTAACATATGGAAACCATAAAGATATCTGGTGGTGTCGTACACGATTTGCCAGCTGACTTGGAAAAAGCTTTAAGAGGAAATTCAGCCGCATTGGAAATCTGGGAGAGCCTAACCCCGTTGGCGCGAAATGAGTGGATCTGCTGGGTTGAATATGTCAAGAAAGTTGAAACGCGCCAGGCACATATTGAGCGGGTGATCCCGGAACTCAACGAGGGAATGCGGAGACCGTGCTGTTGGCTGGGCTGCATTCATCGGACTGATAAACCGCTGAGCGCTTCACAAAAATACTTACTTAAAAAAAATTCAGATAAGTAATTTTCCTTTGCATTCCCAACAAGATCCAACATGAAATAATTGTTTTTTCTTTTGATCAGATTACTTCTATTGAAAAAAAGATCTACCCTGTAGATGTATCATCTTGAGTAATCGATTTGATTAAATTTCCTGCATCGGGTAAAGTTGAGAAGTGTGCTTTTAAAAATTGCAAAAACCAATTAATAATTCGCTTTGGACTTTTGGATTCTTTAGGTTATTGATCTTGATCCTGTTCGTTTATAACGGGGTGGCGATTGTCAATTCGACTTTTTCTGTTTATATCGTGGAAAAATTTAATGGCACAGCGATTAATGTGAGCGTGGCTTCCAGCGCGATGATTATTTCTTCCATGCTGTTCAGACCATTCGCCGGCTTTTTGATTGATCGGTTAGGCAGAAGAATGACACTGGCTATCTCACTAGTCGTCACCGCATTGATCAGCTTAGCCTATCTGCTTCCGAAAGACATTCTGGGTTTGACACTGCTGCGTGGATTGATGGGTCTGCCCTTTGCCATGAACACTGCCGGGGTGGCAACTTTACGCACGGATCTAATCCCGGATGATAAAAAGGTTGAGGGTTTTAGCGTTACCACCATCGCGATCATGCTTTCCGCATTGGTGATCGGTCCCAACCTGGGGTTTCTGATCCTCAAACTTCGAGGTTTCAGTTTGCTTTTTCCGGTTGCGGCAGGTTTATTGGTTACAGCCATAGGCAATCTTTTACTACTCAAGTTTGAGGATATTAAAACTGACAAAAACCGCTTCGCACCTCGTGAAGTCTTTGAACCGCGCGCCATGAGGTTTGCCTTGGTTATGGGTGTTTTATTCATCGGATGGCCGGGCGTGCTCACTTACAGCCCGCTTTATTCGCAAGAAATCGGAATGGATTTCGGCGGTTCGTTTTTCCTTGCGTTTGGTGTTGGATTGATTCTGGCGCAGCTCATCACCAAGATTATCCTGGGTGAAAGCAAGTCCATCTTCATTACCGCGATTGCGATCGTGCTGGTCATCCTCGGACACAGCATTATCGGGTTGACCAGGAATCCAACGGGTTTATTAATTGGCGCAGTGGTTATCGGCGCGGGGTATGGCATTTCATTTTCCATCTTTACAAAGCTTGCTTTTGATCTAGTCGTGCCTGAAAGGCGCGGGCGTTGCAGCGGGACGCTATATATTTCGGAGGACCTTGGCGCGACAATAGGGATCTATGCTTACAGCTTTATCGCTGGAGCTACAGGGACATTCGCGAATGCTTACTTGATGGCTGCGGGGATTTCCCTTATATCATTTGCTATTCTTGTCTTCATTGCTTTACCTGATTATATAAAAAAATTTGCCTGAATTATGATGTCCAAAATTCGAACCATCGTTATAATCTTGTTACTTACAAAACAGGAAGGTTATTTTTAAGAATGATTATTCAAATATATGCATTTACCAAGGTTAATGAAGCGGTTGCAGCGGTGGAGATGGGCGTCGATAATATCGGTTTCATTGCTGGAAAATACGATCAAGTCTACGCGGAATTAAGTTTTGAAGAATGCCGGGAAATGGTTCGAGCCATACCTCCTCAAGGTACATCCACGGCGATCACGATGTCTGTGGACGTGGATGAGATTCTAAGAATGGCTGAGTTCGTCGAGCCGGACATTGTACACATCTCCAGTGAAGTTGACATGGTGAACATGGATGCCATGCGCACCATTCGTGAGCGGATGTCGCCGGATATTTTATTGATGAAAGCCATTTCTGTAGAAGATCAATCCAGCGTTGAAGTTGCCAAGCAATACGCGCAGGTGAGCGACCTGCTGCTGCTGGATACCAGCGCGAAAGGATTCCCAGGTGTGGGGGCGACCGGATTCACCCATGATTGGAACGTAAGCAAACAGATTGTGGAGGGTGTGGATATTCCGGTTATCCTGGCCGGCGGGTTGAGCGCGGCAAATGTTGCCAAAGCGATGGAGGTGGTCAAACCCTGGGGGGTTGACAGCAACACTTCGACCAATATAGAGGGCAGCCGCGTTGAAAAAGATCTCAAGCGAATTGAGGAATTCATTAAAGCGGTAAAGAGCAGCCCATTATATGAACCAGGAAGAGGATTAAAAAAATGACCGCAGGAGCGATCCTGCTTTTAGGGGATATCAATATCGATTCTTTCTGGCCTGTCCCTGAATTTCCAGTGCCAGGGCGCGATGGGTTGGTCGAGGAGGTTAAATTTGACATTGGCGGCGCAGCGCTCAATACAGCCATTGTACTCGACCGACTGGGAGTAAAAACACGCATGTTGAGCTCCCTGGGGAAAGATCATTGGGCTGAACAGATAAGTGACTCACTAAAGCCAAGTAATATCGACCTAACCGCTGTTCAAGTCCATCCATCCGCGCTAACCGGTATCAATTTCACTATCGTCACGCCGGATGGCGAGCGTACCATGTTCACTCACCGCGGTGCAAACCGAAGCTATGATCCTGGCTTAATTATCGAGGATGTGTTCCAAGGCGCATCTCTACTGCAAATTTCCGGATACGCGCTCCTGGAATCACCTCAAAAAGACGCAGTTTGGAGAGCGGTGGAATTGGCAGAACATTACTCCGTTCCGATCTCGGTGGATACCGGATTGGAACCTGTAATTAAGCAGCCAGATGATTTCCGCAATTTGATTAATCATGTGGCGATTTGCATCACAGGTCTTGAAGAAACTAAAGCTTTATATGGATCAACCACCCCTGAGGCCGCAGCCAACCAGCTCATCGGACAGGGAGTGGAAATTGCCGCGATCAAATTGGGCAGCAAGGGAAGTCTGGTGGCGAACCAGGCGAAGAAGGTTCGTATGCCATGTTTTGAAGTGGAGGTCGTTGACACAACTGGCGCAGGGGATTCATTCTCCGCCGGTGTTATCTACGGTTGGTTAAATGGCTTGCCGCTTGAAGAAACCGCGATTATGGCGAGCGCGTTAGGCGCGATGGCCACGACTGTTAACGGTGCAGGGATGGCACTGCCGGGGAAGCGAGAGTTGACCACTTTCCTCAAGACTACGGCTTATCAAAAAGATGAATGGGTAAATCGGGGGATCGAGGAATTATTAGCTGGGTTTAAAGATTGATATTCTGATAACCATCCCGATAGAAATCTCAAGAATAATAAAAAAAAGGCGGGCAATTGTGTCCGCCTTACGAATTTGATCGAAATGCCTCTAATACTCTCCAGCTGGGGTGGGTTTACCGGCTTTGCGGTCCATATATTGCTGTTTTATCCAGGCGTATGTTTTTTCCATCCCTTTGCGCAGCGGAGTATTGGGTTCCCAATTTAGAACTGATTTTATGAAGGTGTTATCACTGTTTCGTCCAGCAACACCGCGTGGAGCAGAGAGGTCATAGGATCGTTCCAATTTAACGCCGGCAATTTCTTCGATCAAGCTGACCAGGTCGTTGACTGAGATCAGCTCGCTGGTGCCCAAATTAATGGGTGTGGCAATGAGTTGATCACAGTGGGCGATCATGTCAATACCTTTAGTGCAATCGTCAATATACATGAATGAGCGTGTCTGAGAGCCATCACCCCAGATGTTGATGCGCAGGTCGCCGGAATCTGCTGCCGCGATCACTTTGCGTGAAAGCGCTGCAGGCGCTTTCTCACGGCCGCCGTCCCAGGTGCCATTCGGGCCATACACATTATGGAATCGCGGGCTAAAGGTTTTCATTCCGCGTTCCGCCGCGTACTCCTGGCAGAACATTTCGGACAGCAATTTTTCCCAACCATAACCGCGTTCAGACATGGCCGGATAAGCGTCAGATTCTTTGAGCGCGCGCACGTTGGGATCTTTTTGAAGGTCTGTGTTGTAGACACAGGCCGATGAAGCAAACAGGTAGCGGTCCACACCGGCATGATAAGAGGCTTCGATCAGGTGAGTGTTGATGAGAATGCTGCGTAAGCATTCAACACGAAATTTCTCGATAAATCCCATGCCGCCCATATCGGCTGCCAGGTTATAGACCTCGGCAGCACCTTCGACGGCGCGCGTGCAGTTCGCGGGATCGCTTAAATCCAGGCAAAGGTTTTCCACGCCAGGGGTCGTTTGATACCACATCGGCAAAGGTTTTTTATCAACCCCGCGAATTTTGGTAAAGCCCTGATTGTGGAAATATTTGATCAATGATCCGCCAATAAAACCACCTGCACCTGCTACCAGGATCAGGTCGTTTTTGCTTCGATCAGGATGTGTTGCTGCTGTTAATGGATTTGCCAATTTTTTTCTCCTTATCCACCGTCAAAGGTAATATGCAGAACCAAAAGTGATTTTACCTAAATGACTCGCAATTTTACCTTGAACTGCTGATTTTAAGAATCTTTCCTGTGGAATCAGTGACAACCCGCACGATCAAGGAAATTGGATGCCCATTAGCTGTGACGGAATGGCCTTTGTATATTAAAAGAGAATTGTCTTCTTGTTGATTAATATCCGGGATGATTCCCTTTAAAAATGGAAACTTTAAATAGACTTGTTGATTCACCTTTTCAAGGGATTTTTCATTCATCTGACTATTTCAAATATTTTACGCCACCATACGGGTTTGACTTTTCCTTAGAAAAGCAGGTACTTCCATCTCATCG
>CAYPAG010000045.1:0-12045 GCA_964408645.1 uncultured Pelolinea sp.
GATGAAAGCGCGACCGTAGAAAATGAATACGAGCTGGTGATCCAGGTGAATGGGAAGATCCGCGAGAAGATTCAAGTGCCGGTTGGCATCAGCGAGGAAAAAGCCAAGTCGCTGGCGCTTGAGCAGGAAAATATCTCACGCATACTTGGTGGTATACCGCCCAAGAAGGTGATTTTTGTCCCCGGGCGGTTGATCAATTTTGTAATTTAGCCTGATTCTGAGAATCTGGACGCGGCTAATCCCCGCGTCCTTTTATTTAATGTATGCTCCCGCATCGATGGTTGAGGTACTAAACAGGCGGACAGGTAATTTTTCTTGGTCGAATGATTTTTGCATTTCTAATGCGATCCGGTTATCTGCTGTTGAGTGAAACGCGATCAGCGATGGTCCCGCGCCTGACAGCGCTGCGCCTAACGCTCCAGCCGCATAGGCGGCATCCAGAGCCGCTTGCGCGCCAGGGATCAAGCCCAGTCGATAGGGCTGATGAATGCGGTCCTCCATTGAACTCCTAAGGTAGGTGTAATCACCTGAAATCAAAGCGCTAATCAGGGCAGCGGTCCGGCCAATATTAAAGACTGCATCCTGTCGGCTATATTGATCAGGCAGCACTTTGCGTGCTTGCCGGGTGCTGAGCTGCACCTGCGGAAGCGCGATGGTTGCCAATATGTGATTGATTTTTATTTTTTGGGTGATGAGCGCTTCTCCATCCTTGATGACGATCACCAATCCACCTAGAAGACAAGCGGCAATATTATCCGCGTGCCCTTCAAGTTCCAAACCGATTTCCAGTAATTGTTGATCAGACATATTCAATGAAAATAGGGATCGGGCTGCTATCAAACCGGCGATAATTGCTGAAGAACTTGAGCCGAGACCAGACGAAATCGGGATTTGATTGCGGCAAACAATTGAGATGCCTTTGGGAATGTCCACCCCAAATTTTCTCGCGGCGAGCGAAAATGCCTGAAAGATCAAGTTGCTATCATCTTTTGCCAAGGTCTCTTGACCTTCACCTTGAATTTTGATATTTATGCCTTGTCCCTCTAATGAGACCGTCACCTCATTCCATAAGTCAAGCGCCAAACCAAGGCAATCGAAAATCGGACCGAGATTGGCTGTGGTGGCGGGGACATGAAGGGTGACGGAAGTTTTTTCAGCCATTGAGTATGAATTTTTCCAGTTTTGCCAGGTCTGGAGGGAAAATCGCAGGTTTTTCAAAATCCCGGGTGGTAATCTCTGGATCTTTCAATCCATGGCCGGTACATACCGCGACTACGCGTGTGCCCTTAAGGTCGATACTGCCAGTTTGGAGCTGTTTACCCAGCCCGGCAATACCTGCTGCTGAAGCAGGCTCCACCCAGATGCCGCTGGCTGCCAGGAGCTTTTGTGCGGAGAGAATCTCCGCGTCCGAAACGGCGATGATGCGCCCGTTGGATTCGCCGGCGGCCTGCAAGGCTTCTTCTCCCCGAGCGGGGTTGCCAATGCGGATGGCTGTGGCAATGGTTTCTGGATGAGTGACGGGATGCCCGATGACCAATGGCGCAGATCCTTCCGCCTGCACACCGAGTATTCTGGGCAGCCCGGTTTTCCTGGATTCGTGGTATTCCCTGAATCCCATCCAGTAGGCAGTGATATTTCCGGCATTGCCGACTGGCAGCGCGAGCCAATCCGGAGCTGAACCAAGCATGTCGCAGATCTCAAACGCGGCGGTTTTCTGGCCCTGCAGACGGAAGGGATTGAGTGAATTGACCAACGCGATGGGCTGCCTCTCGGAAATTTTTAGCACAATATTTAAGGCGTCATCAAATGAACCATCAATCTGCAGCACACGCGCACCATAGGCAATCGCGCCAGCCAGTTTGCCGGCGGCAACTTTCCCCGCTGGAATGATGACAATCGCCTTCATCCCCGCCCGGGCGGCATAAGCGGCGGCAGAAGCCGCCGTATTGCCTGTCGAAGCGCAGATCACCGTTTTGGCGCCGCGATACGCGGCTTCGCTGACCGCGACAGTCATCCCACGGTCCTTAAACGAACCGGTCGGATTGAGGCCTTCAAATTTGATCCAAAGCTCAAAGCCGCCGCCAAAATGGTCCACAATCGCTGGCGCCGGGATCAGCGGTGTGTTGCCTTCCAGCAGCGTTACTGCTTTCATATCGGCCGGTGCCTGTATGAACTCGCGATATTTTTCAATAACACCTTGGTAATCGTGTGTCAACAATGCCTCCATCTCAACTCAGCTTTTCGATCTTGACTATTCTTGGCAAACCTGCCAGATCCTTAAGGATTGTAATCAAGGATTCTGAAATATTTTGGATTGCCAGGCTGCTGACCACTTCCGATTGCGAATAATCAATCTCCAAGAGGATAACCCCGCCTGGGAGAATTAGATCATCCAACCTGCGCATGAGCCTTTTAATGAGTTCCAATCCTTCTTTCCCTCCATTTAATGCCAGATGAGGTTCATAGCGGCTGACTGCCAATTCTGGCAAACGGTCTTCGGGAATATACGGCAGATTGGCACAGATGCAATTGAAACGTTTGGAAATCGCGGCTGTCAAATCCATCTGCGCTAAATCAACACGATACAGAAGATGGTGTTTGTGAATATTCGTTTTCGCCACCTGCAGCGCATTGAATGATTTCTCCAATGCGATAAATTTCACATCTGGGACATTCCTGCAAATGGATACGGGAATGCATCCTGAACCGGTACCGATATCCAGCGCGGATTTTGGACCTGGGTGTGCCTGAAGCCAATCAATCGCTAATTGCACCAACGACTCGGTCTCTGGCCGCGGGATGAGCACATCTGGAGTGACTTTGAAATCCATTCCGTAGAATTCCTGTTTACCGATCAAATAAGCCAGGGGATTGCCTGCAAGCAATAGGAAAAGAAGATCATTGAGGCACTGCTTTTCCTCATCTGATAATAGAAATTCGGGGTGGCTCAGACCAAAATGCACCGACCGGTCTAGTACAAACGCGATTAGAGCATGGATTGATGATATCGGTTCATCGGGTATTTTTTTTAACTTTTTTCTGGCTAAAGAGATCCATTCGCCAAGGGTTTGCCTATGTTTTTCTGGGGCTTGATCTGGTCCTTCTGAGGACATCGGATCACACTTCAGATTCAGCGAGTCTTTCGGCTTCATCACGCATGGCTAATTCATCAATGAACTGGTCGAGGTTGCCACCCAGCACGCCAACCAGGTTATGCGAGGATACGTTGATGCGGTGGTCAGTGACGCGGGACTGCGGGAAGTTGTAGGTGCGGATCTTTTCGGAGCGTTCGCCTGTCCCAACCTGTGAGCGCCTTGCAGCACGTTCTTCTGCCTGACGCTTTTCCTCTTCAATTTCATACAGGCGGGCGCGTAAGATGCTCATCGCCCGCTGTCGGTTCTGAATCTGCGAACGTTCATCCTGGCAGGAGACCACCAAGCCAGTGGGAAGGTGAGTGATGCGGATCGCGGTCGCATTTTTCTGCACATTCTGTCCACCAGCGCCGGCGGACCGGTACACATCAATCTTCAGGTCACTTTCTGGAATTTCGATGTCCACATCTTCCACCTCTGCCAATACTGCCACAGTCACAGTAGAGGTATGGATTCGGCCCGAAGATTCGGTGGATGGAATTCGCTGTACACGGTGAACACCGGATTCAAATTTTAAGCGGGAATATGCTCCACGGCCTTTGATCATGAATATGATCTCTTTGATGCCGCCGATGCCGGTTTCATTCTGGGATACCACGTCCACAGACCAGCGTCGGTTTTCCGCGTAGTATGAATACATACGGAAAAGTTCAGCGGCAAACAACCCGGCTTCATCGCCGCCTGTACCTGCCCGAATCTCCATGATCACATTGCGATTGTCGCGCGGATCCTTGGGCACCAGCATGTTCTTGAGGTCTTCCTCAAGCGCCGCTGCGGTTTCCCTAAGCGATTCAAGTTCCATTTCAGCCAACTGCCTGATCTCTTCATCTTCAGACTCCAGCAATTCTTCAGACTCATTAATCGATTTCAGAGCAGCTTGATATTTCTTCGATTTGGCCACGATCTCTTCAATCTCAGCTTTTTCCTTGGAAAATTTAGCGACTTTTTGGTAGTCGTTGATGTTTTCCTGAATCAGTTGGTTAAGTTCATTAAATCGCTCTTCAACGGAAGCGAGACTTTCTATCAGCATAACTATAAGTTCCTATTAATATCGGGATTGATGACGAAACAAGGCAATTATACCAGTCAGGTTTTTACCCTCTTTTTACACCATCCTAAGACTAAAAATGGATGGTTGTATATAATCAGTATAAATTAGGAGAATAACTATGAGCAGTAATGAAAAAATTGCAATTTCCACAGAAAAAGCACCCAAAGCAATTGGTCCCTATTCACAAGCAATTGAAGTCGGAGGCTTTATTTTTCTTTCCGGTCAGTTGGGATTAGTCCCTGAGACCGGAGAATTCATTGACGCCGATGTTGAAGCTCAAACACGGCAATCACTCACCAACCTCAAAAGTATTATCGAATCGAGGAGTTTGACCATGAAAGATGTGGTCAAAACCACCGTCTTCTTAAAAAATATGGCCGATTTTCCCAAGATGAACGCTGTTTACGGTGAATTCTTCGAAATAGATCCACCTGCGCGATCGACGGTAGAAGTAGCCGCGCTGCCAAAAAACGGGTTGGTGGAGATAGAAGCGATTGTGAAAATATAGGATAAATGGCTGAGCAGATCAAGGATACCGTCTTTGTTGTTGATGATGAGCAAAGCATCATCGATTTTGTGCGCATCTATCTTGAGCGGGAAGGATTTGTCTGCATCGGAATAGAGGATGGGATGGTGGCCTTTAACCGGATCATGGAAGAAAAACCAGCCGCTGTTGTATTGGATGTAATGCTTCCGGGAATGAGCGGTTTTGATGTATGCCGCCGCTTACGGGCATCCAATAACCAGGTGCCAATCATCATGCTGACCGCCAAAGAGGAAGATATCGACAAGATTCTTGGGCTGGAATTAGGCGCGGATGATTATCTAACCAAACCTTTTAATCCACGTGAACTGATGGCGCGGATCAAAGCTGTTCTTCGGAGAGTCACCCTCAAAAAGAAAACCGAAGAAGAGATCATCCAGGGGGGTGATATCACCATCAACATTCAACGGCGCGAGGTGATGATCGGTCAAGAGGAGGTTCATCTGCGCACTCAGGAGTTTGAACTGCTGCGCGTTCTTGCGGAAGATCCGGGCAGAGTGTATACACGCGAACAATTGTTGAACCTTGCCTGGGGTTATGATTTCGCGGGTCAGACCCGAACTGTGGATGTGCATATTGCCCAGCTGCGGCAAAAAATGCAGGCCAGCAAGGCGCAAATTGAGACTGTCACCGGATATGGCTACCGCTTGAGAGTGTAATGGCTTTTTCCTCCATTAGCAACCGCTTATGGCTGACGTACCTGGTGATTGTCATACTGGTGTTGTTGATCGCTTTTGCCGGGATTGTGATCGCCTTCCAACGCAGTCCAATCCTTTACCGCCAGGTCTTTTACCGTATCTCGCTCGTCAATGGATTTCTTGCTGAGCGCCTGACGCTGGTCTACCCTGGAGAGTGGAAGCCTTTCATCCGTTTATTTCTTAACGAAGTAAACATAACTGATGTCAATGTGGCGATCCTTGATGGTAATGGCGATGTCAGCTTAGCAACTGATGGCACAGAAGTAGCTGATCTTCCCTCTGTTTCAAATCCGGAAGTTGTCGCTGAAAAAAGCCGGGAAAAGATCCTTACGCACAGGGATCATTCGCAAGATTATTGGTTTTATCAAGTGAGCCGTATCAATGAGGATCATTACCTGTTAACCGCCGCGAAAAGACCAGATATTTCCATTTCTGTTTTATTTCAGGATGAATTGATGAAACCGCTCTTTAGAGCTGGAATCATCGCGTTGATCATCTCGTTTTTTATCGGTTGGCTGATCGCACGTTGGATCACACGGCCGCTTGAAAAAATATCTGCCGCGGCTGGTCAGATTGCCGGGGGCGACTATGTGGCTGTTCCGATCGAAGGACCTGAGGAAGTTCGACAGTTAGCTGGTAGTTTCAATGAAATGATCGGTAAAGTTGAGGACAGTCTCCAATCCCAAAGAGATTTCGTTGCCAATGTCTCGCATGAATTTAAAACCCCGCTCACATCCATTCAGGGATTTGCGCAAGCCATTTCAGATGAGGCAATCACTGGCAAAAAGGAGACCAAGAAAGCTGCAGGTATCATCCTGAATGAAACGGATCGGTTAAATCATCTGGTTAACGATTTGCTGCTGCTCGCGCGTTTGGACGCCGGTACAATGGCGATCGAAAAAACTGATGTAGATGTGAGCCTAATTGCGGAAAATGTTCTTGAGCGCTTAAGATTTCTAATCCAAAATAAAAAATTGAAGGTAACAAAACATCTGGATAAATTGGTCCTTAATGCTGATGGTGAAAAGATCAACCAAGTCATCACGAATTTGTTGGACAACGCAATTAAGTATTCGCCAGAGGGATCCGAAATTGGGCTTTCTGTTCACCAGGAAGAAAATAGTGGAGTGATAGAAGTAAAAGACTCAGGCCCTGGGATTTCTGAAATTGATCAAAAAAGGATTTTTGAACGCTTCTTTCAAGTGGACAAATCCAGAAAGGGTGGCTTGGGAAGAGGCGTTGGTTTAGGATTAGCCATCGCAAAACAAATCATTATTGCCCATGACGGTGATATTCAGGTAATGAGCCAAGCTGGAAAGGGCAGCACTTTTGTTGTGAGGCTTCCAATTCATGGTAAAACTACCACCAAGAATGGACGAAAAAACAACACATCCGGTTGACGTATCCGTCATCATCCCCTGCTACAACGAAGAAACCACCATACAGATTCTTTTGGAAGCCATCCGTGACCAGGATTTTCCGAAAGATAAGATTGAAGTCGTTATTGCGGACGCACATTCCGAAGACAACACACGCGAAAAGATTCGGGAATTTTCTGATTTGCACAAAAACCTTAATGTGCGCGTAGTTGATAATCCAAGTCGAACGATTCCAGCCGCAGTCAACACCGCGGTGGAACACGCGGTGGGTGAGTTTATCGTGCGCATGGATGCCCATTCCGCGCCAAACCGTGAATACATTCGGCATAGTGTTGAATTGTTAAAATCAGGGAAGGCGCAAAACGTCGGAGGTGTTTGGGAGATCAGACCCGGCTCAACCACTTGCATGGCAAAAGCGATCGCGCGGGCTGCGTCGCATCCATTGGGTGCTGGAGATGCGTCTTACCGCACCAAAGGTGATTCAGGTTTTGTGGACACCGTTCCTTTTGGCGCGTTTCGCCGGGACTTTTTCATGTCAATTGGCAAATTCAACGAAGAGATGTTGTCCAACGAGGATTATGAGTTCAATACCCGTGTAAGAAAATCCGGTGGAAAAATTTGGATGGATACCCGCATTCAATCCCAATATTTCGCCAGAAAAACATTGAAAGAGCTCTCTCGGCAGTATTGGCGTTATGGCTTTTGGAAATTTAAGATGTTAAAAAGATTTCCTGATTCCATCCGCTGGCGGCAGGCGATCCCACCGTTGTTTGTGCTTTTCCTGGTGTTATTCGGCATCTTGTCGTTTGTCAGTTCATTTGCTCTTATAATATTGAGTGCTGTCACTGGTCTATATTTATCTACTTTATTGGCAGCCGGTATTTTTGAATCCGTGAAAAAGAAGGATGCGTGTTATCTTCTAATGACTTTCGCGTTTATTGCCATGCATCTTTCCTGGGGTGGCGGATTCCTGTTTAGCATTTTCAAGAACTGAACTTAACCGATTTATGGCTGAATCTCGTCAAAACCAAAAACCTTTATGGCGCATCACGGCCCGTGAGCGCCGTTTTATCCTTTTTCTGGGCGACCTCCTCGTCGCTGGCATAGGGCTGATCATTGCCTTGTATTTTTGGGCGATGGGCGACCAATGGCTTCGTTTTAGTTGGCAGTTCCTTAGAGACAGGCCTCCGGAATGGTATTACTTCCTTCCGGTTATTTGGCTGGTTTTAATCCTTGAGCTTTACGACATCCGCAGATCCGGCCGGAAAGGTGATACAGTCCGGGGGGTGATTGTCGCAGCTCTGGTCAGCACCATGTTGTACCTGGCAATCTTCTTTATTTCTGAACCGAAGTCTCTTCCTAGGCGCGGTGTGGCTGGTTTCATCGGGGCAGTCTCGGTTTTGACATTGCTCTGGCGATTGCTTTACATTCGCATTTTCACAGCGCCGGCTTTCCTGCGAAGGGTGATAATCGTTGGCGCTGGTCGGGCAGGTTCCAGTCTGGCAGAAATCATCCAGAAGATGACACCCGTGCCTTTTACGCTGGTCGGATTTGTGGATGATGATCCCCAAAAACAAGGAAAAAAAATATCTGGTCTCAGAGTGATCGGGAATAGCAGCAAGCTCATGGATTTAATTGAAAAAGAGCACGCGACAGATTTGATATTCGCGATTTCTGGGGAGATGCAGCCAAGGTTGTATTCGGCAATATTAAAAGCGGAAGAAGAAGGCATTGAAGTGACAACAATGCCGGTCACTTATGAGGAACTGTTAGGCCGAGTTCCGATTTCACTTCTCGATGATGACTGGATTTTACGAACTTTTGTCGACCGCGCACATGCCAGCGGCAGTTACGAATTAGGCAAGCGAATGATGGACCTCGCGGGAGCGGCGGTCGGACTGGTGCTTTTGGCAATCGTATTTCCATTCATCGCTCTTGTCATTCTGATCGATGATGGTTTTCCGATCCTTTTTAAACAAGAACGTGTCGGCAAGAGCGGAAAAAACTTTAATCTCCTGAAGTTCCGCAGTATGCGTCGTGATGCCGAAAAAGACGGCATCGCCCGCTGGGCGGTGGAAAATGATGAACGAGCCACCCGTTCTGGCAGGTTCCTGAGGCGCAGCCACTTGGATGAGCTGCCGCAATTCCTGAATGTACTGAAAGGCGATCTTTCGTTGGTCGGCCCTCGGGCGGAACGGCCTGAATTGGTTGAAAAGTTGCAGAAGGAAGTACCCTTTTATCGGGCAAGGCTTTTCATTAAACCAGGCATCACGGGCTGGGCGCAGATTAATTACCAATACGCGTCCAACGTGGAAGAGACAGCGATTAAACTGGAACATGACCTTTATTACATCATGCATCGTAATTTGCTTCTGGATATCTTGATACTGGTAAGAACGGTGGGGCAAGTCTTTGGATTCCGCGGTCTCTAAAATGAAACCAAAGTTCAATATCCGCAATCGATATGTGCTGCTCGGTGACGCAATTTTGACCGTGCTGTCGATTCTCGGCGCGTATATCCTTCGACTGGAATTGGTTGAGGTATTCAGTAATTATTACCGCTCTTTGTTATGGATGCTTGCCATATCGCTGATTTTGAAATTGCTGGTTTACTATTTTTTTGGTCTTTATCGCAGAATGTGGATCTATGCCAGCATGCGCGAATTGCGGCTTGTAGTCATTGCAGTAACCACTGCTTCCATGATTGTTTCCGCAGCTATGTTGTTGCTTTTCTACAACCGCTTTTTTATCTCTTTTCCTCGTTCAGTTCTGGCGATCGATTGGATCACTTCCATCATCTTTGTTGGCGGCCTGAGGTTTGGCTTGCGGATGATGGCGGAATCAAAGAACACACGCAACGGCGTGAAGGGCACCACCCAGCGCAGCGCCTTGATCATCGGAGCGGGGGACGCGGGCGCGATGGTCGCCAAAGAGCTGCAGAAAAATTCACAGCTCAATCTTAATCCTGTCGGTTTCCTGGATGACAACCCTGACAAATTCAAGCAGCAGATTCATGGGATCCCGGTGATAGGAAAGCTGCGCGAACTATCCCGTGTGATTGAAAACCGCGGTATTCAGGAAGTGGTGATTGCCATTCCCAGCGCACCGGGGCGCATTGTTCGCTTGGTTTCAGACGTATGTCGAAAATTTCACATTCCCTATCGAACGATGCCCGGCTTGTACGAACTTTTGGGCGGTAAGGTGAGTGTATCAAGACTCCGCGAGGTGGATATCACTGACCTGTTGAGGCGAGAACAGACTCATATCGATGGATCTCAAGTGGGCTCGTTATTGAATGGAAAGTCGGTGCTTGTGACCGGCGCCGGCGGTTCGATTGGAACGGAGTTGTGCCGCCAAATTGCCCAATGGAAACCATCCAGTCTCATCCTCTTGGGCCATGGTGAAAATAGCATCTTTGAGACATACCTTGAGATCAGGGAGGGATATCCAGAGCTCGATCTATCCGCGTCCATCACGGATATACGCGATCACACGCGCCTTGCGCAGGAGTTCGTTCGATACCAACCGCAAGTTGTTTTCCATGCAGCGGCCCATAAGCATGTGCCATTAATGGAAAATAATGTTGAAGAATGCGTGCTGAATAATGTGCTTGGGACACAGAACGTCATTGAATGCGCCAACAAGGCAGATGTTGAACGTCTCGTCATGATCTCCACCGATAAAGCGATTCGGCCGGTGAGTGTAATGGGCGCGACCAAGCGGCTGGCTGAAATGCTGGTATTGGACGCAGCCGAGCGGACGGGAAAACCTTATGCCGTTGTGCGTTTCGGCAATGTCCTTGGCAGCCGCGGTAGCGTGGTGCCCTTGTTTAAGCGGCAAATCGCTCATGGCGGTCCGGTGACAGTTACGCATCCGAAAATGAAACGTTACTTCATGACCATCCCTGAAGCTGTGCATCTGGTATTGCAAGCTGCAAGCATCGGCAATGGCGGTGAGACTTTTATCCTCAATATGGGTGAGCAAATAAAGATCGTTGATCTGGCGGAAGACTTGATCAGGCTCTCCGGGCTTGAGCCAGGCAAGGATATTGAAATCGTTTTTACGGGCATCCGCGATGGCGAAAAGCTAAGTGAAGACCTTTGGAATGAAGGCCGGCATTTTGAAAAGACGCTCCATCCGGATATTTATTCTGAGGAAGGCGAAGATACATTGAGGGGGGATGAGCTCAACCGTGCGGTGGAAGAATTGGTTGATCTTTCACGAGAGGGAAGATGGGAGGAGGTTATCAACCGGATGAATCAGTTGATACCGAACGCGGAGTTAAGCAAGCTGCGGATAAGCGATTTAACAAAAATCAGCCAATGAATCGTCTAACCCCAATCGATTGGAACGATTTTCTAACTGGTTTTCCTGACAGCCATCTTCTGCAAACCAGCGAGTGGGGTGATTTTAAATCTGACTATGGCTGGATGCCTGAGCGTGTAATCTCAGGTGAATCTGGCGCGCAAATCCTCTTTCGCCAACTTCCTTTAGGATACACAATTGGGTATATACCCAAAGGGCCAGTCGGCGTGATCACCCCTGATCTATTGGCAATGATCGAATCAGCTTGTGAAAAGAACAACGCCATTGTGGTGTATATCGAGCCGGATGCATGGGAAGAGGAGTTTGATCCAGCACCATTATTTTCTTCTGGATATGAGCAAAGCTCAATCTCCATTCAACCCAGGCAAACGGTCATAATTTCCCTGGATGGATCGGAAGAGGAATGGTTGGACCGGATGAAACAAAAGACCCGCTACAACATCCGCCTGGCTGAAAAGAAAGACATTATAATCCGGCAATCTTCGGATATAGAGATTTTCAATCAATTGATGAAATTGACAGGGGAAAGAAACGAATTCGGTATTCACCAAGATGACTATTATCGAAAGGCACATAAACTTTTTTCTCAAAGGGATATGTGCCAGCTTTTGATTGCTTATTACCAAAACAATCCATTGGCCGCTCTGATCTTGTTTTACAAAGGCAGCCGCGCTTGGTATTTCTACGGCGCGTCTGGTAATCAGGAGCGCAATCGCATGCCTGCATACCTTCTGCAGTTTGAAGCGATGAAAACAGCGAAAGAAAAGGGCTGCAAGATTTACGATCTTTGGGGAGTCCCGGATTATCCAGAGGCATATCTTGAGGAAAATTTCACCTTAAAAAATGAAGGGTTGTGGAGTGTTTACCGCTTCAAACGTGGATTCGGCGGAAGTAT
>CAYPAG010000046.1:0-7044 GCA_964408645.1 uncultured Pelolinea sp.
GTTCAGAATGACCACCGATCTCAATCTGGGTGGAACCACGAGAGTCCGCCTCCCGCCCCAGACACCGGGCGGATTTTTTATTAATTTCGGAGGTAGAAATGGCAGAAAAAATTGCAGAAAAATACGAGGGGTCGCACCTTTACAAACTGCGCCACTCCACCGCGCATGTCATGGCGCAGGCAGTGCTGAAAGAATTCCCGGACGCCAAAATTGCCATCGGGCCGGCGATCGAGGACGGATTTTATTACGACTTTGACCTGCCGCGCGCCTTGACGCCCGAAGATCTGGAAAAGATCGAAGCCAACATGCGCGATATCATCAAAGGCAGCTTTGGCTTCCAGAAAGAAGTGGTCAGCGCGGATGAAGCGCGCAAGATATTTAAAGGGCAAACCTATAAAGAAGAATTGATCAATGATCTCGAAGCCGGCACGCAGGACGAGCATGGCCATGCCATCGCGGAAAAACCCGAGATCAGCGTCTACAAACATGCCGATTTTGTGGATCTCTGCCGAGGGCCTCATGTCGATAACACCAAAGAGATTAACCCGAAGGCGTTCAAATTGCTCAACGTGGCCGGCGCGTACTGGCGCGGCGACGAGAAAAACCCCATGCTGCAGCGCATTTACGGCACTGTGTGGGAAACGCCCGAGGAGATGGAAGAATATATCCGCCTGATGGAAGAAGCCAAGAAGCGCGACCATCGAAAACTGGGTAAGGAGCTGGACCTGTTCAGCAGCGTGGATGAGATCGGCACAGGGTTGATTTTGTGGCACCCCAATGGCGCCCGTATTCGCCGGATCATGGAAGAATTTTGGTTTCAGGAGCACGACAAGGTCGGCTACGAATTCGTCAATACGCCGCACATTGGTAAAGCTTCATTATGGGAAACCAGCGGCCACCTCGGTTTTTATAAAGAGAATATGTACGCGCCTGTTGATATCGAAGGCCAGCAGTACTTTCTGAAACCGATGAACTGCCCCTTCCATCTGAATATTTACAAGAGCAAGATCCGTTCTTACCGCGACCTGCCCATGCGCTTTGCGGAGATGGGTACAGTTTATCGGTACGAACGCAGCGGTGTGCTGCACGGCCTCCTTCGTGTGCGCGGGTTCACCCAGGATGACGCTCATCACTTCTGCACGCCTGAACAGATGCCGGAAGAGATTGACTTTGTGCTGAACTTCTGCCTGCATATTCTGCGATCCTTTGGATTTTCAGAATTCAAGGCCTATCTCGGCACTCGACCCGAAAAAGCCGTCGGTGAGGAATCCCGTTGGCGGGAAGCCGAAGCCGCGCTGCGCGCCTCGCTTCAGCGCTCTGGACTTGAATATGAAGTGGATGAAGGCGGCGGCGCGTTCTATGGACCGAAGATTGACTTAAAGGTCAAGGATGCGATCGGCCGTGAATGGCAGCTCTCCACCAACCAGTTCGATTTCAACGAACCCGAACGTTTTGACCTGACCTACATTGGCGAGGACGGCCAGCAGCACCGGCCGTATATGGTTCACCGCGCCTTGATGGGCAGCCTGGAACGTTTCTTCGGCATTCTGATCGAGCATTACGGCGGCGCATTCCCGGTGTGGTTGGCGCCAGTGCAAGCCATGGCCATCCCCATCGCTGACCGCCACATCGATTATGTAAAGGAAGTAGTGGCCAAGCTGCGCGCCCAAGGGATCCGGGCAAAATTGGACGACCGCAGCGAACGCATGAATGCCAAGATCCGCGACGCGCAGAACATGA
The DNA here is from genome assembly GCA_964408645.1 of uncultured Pelolinea sp. Lineage (GTDB taxonomy): Bacteria > Chloroflexota > Anaerolineae > Anaerolineales > Anaerolineaceae > Pelolinea. The sequence goes on from CAYPAG010000046.1 coordinate 1,741, forward strand.
AAATCCCTTACATGCTTATTATCGGCGACAAGGAAATGGAATCCGGGCAGGTCTCTTTGCGCCTGCGATCGGAAGAAAATCCAGGCGCCATGCTACTGGACGACTTTGTTAAATTGGCGAAAGGCGAGATCGCCGAAAAGATCTAAAGAGTTCCGGTTGAGACACGACACGTCGTGTCTCAACTACTTCACCTTCGCAAAAAAAGCGATTGACTTGCCATTTATAAATATGGTAATATCTAATTTACATGTTTATTAGAGGAGAACAAGATTAGCGCATCATCAGATATCAAAGCAAACCAGTTTATCCGGGCCTCAAAGGTCAGGTTAATTGACGATAAAGGGGAAAACAGAGGCGTCGTTCCAATCGAAACCGCTCTTCAGATCGCGCGTGAAGCCAACCTTGATTTGGTGGAGATTGCCGCCAATGCGGATCCGCCGGTTTGCAAGGTGCTTGACCTGGGAAAATATATTTTTGAGCTGAATAAAAAAGAACGCGCCGCGCGAAAATCGCAGACCAAGATCGAGGTCAAAGAGATCCGATTAAGACCAAAAACCAACGATCATCATCGCGGGTTTAAGGTCAAAGATGCCCGCCGCTGGCTGGAAGATGGCATGAAAGTGAAAGTGACCATCCGATTCCGCGGCCGCGAGGTCACCTACCCCGAAATCGCGCTGGAAGATTTACGCGAAATCGCTGAAGACCTAAAGGATGTCTCCAAGATCGAAACCGCGCCATCCATGGAAGGCCGCTCGATGACTCTGGTGTTGGCGCCTGATAAATCCGGTGGAAAGAAAGCAGCAGAAACGAAAGAGAAACCGGCTGAAGAAAATCCGGAAATTAAATCGGAACCCGAAAAACAAGCGGAATAATCAACTTTTTGTTCTGCGCCTGGGGTAACCAGGCAGCAGAAATGGATAAATATATTAGTAGAAATGCCAAAAAGCATTTCTACTGTTTTATCTGGTATAATAGCGCTTCGCTATCCAAGCGATTTTTTTTGCAAAATCTGAGTAAGGAGAAAGACCGTGCCGAGAAAGCAGAAATCAGGCAAACTAAAGCTGAAAACGCATAAAGCTACTTCCAAACGCTTTCGGATGACAGGCGCAGGCAAAGTGGTCCGCACTAAAGGCGGAAAAAGCCACTTCCGTCGACGCCGTTCCGATCGCGCACTGGGAATGCTGGATCAAACGATCCCCGTTGAAGGCGAGAAGATCATTCAGCGCGTGAAACGTCTCGCGCCATACATGGCAAAAAATAAATAATTTTTGTTAGTGCGGCTGTTGGGTGCTCGCAACTGGCCGTTGGCCGGCGCCCAGGGGACCGTAAAGGAGTATACATGGCTCGTGTAAAAGGTGGACCAGTAACCCATCTGCGACACAAGAAAGTACTGAAGTATAACAAAGGCAATTTCGGCACGCGCAGCCGCTTGTTCAGGCGCGCCAACGAAACCATGCTCAAAAGCATGTGGTATGCCACCCGGGACCGCAAGAATCGCAAGCGCGATCTTCGCCGGCTTTGGATCGTACGCATCAACGCGGGTGCCCGTGCACACGGTCTTTCCTACAGCAAATTTGTATTTGGCATGCGGAAAGCGGACATCCAGTTGAATCGCAAGATTCTGGCTGACCTGGCGATCAGGAATCCCGAAGCATTCACCAGCGTGATTGAGAAAGCCAAAGCCGCGCTCTAACTTGAAACAACCAAGATCCCCAAGGTGCTTAACACCTTGGGGTCTTTTTTTTAACATTAATGCCCGATTTCGAACAATTCCTGTTTATCTGAAATCCTTATTCCGTTACAATAAGATTAAAGCATGAACACGCAAAGGCAATTCAGCTCCCGATTCGGCATCTCGATTGAAATCGGTCAGGGTGACATCACCGCCGAACCAGTGGACGCGATCGTTAACGCGGCCAACTCTCTTCTAATGCACGGCGGCGGTGTCGCGCGGGCGATCGCCAAGGCAGGCGGTGAAATTATCGACAGAGAAAGCCAAAAATGGATTGAAGAAAAAGGGCCAGTCACTCATCAGTCACCCGCATTCACCAGTGCCGGGAAATTGCCTTGTAAATATGTGATCCATGCCGTTGGACCCGTGTGGGGTGAAGGCGGAGAGGAAGGCAAGCTGGCATCCGCCATCCGGGGAAGCCTGGACCTCGCGGAAGAACTTGGTGTGAAATCCGTTGCGTTTCCGGCAATTTCCACCGGTATTTTTGGGTTTCCCGTGGATCTTGCTGCAAAATTTTTCATGGATGAATTACACAATTATGTGTCTCACCAAAAGGCCAGCCGTCTGAAATTGATCAAGATCGTCCTTTTTGACGACAGGTCGCTTTCCCAATTTACTTCCACATTCGATCTCGCATTTGGTCAAAAGGCTGGCGAATGACCATCACATCCTCCCAAAATTCCCGGATAAAACTGGCGCGCGCGCTTTTGTCGTCAAGAAAAGAACGTGAAAATAATCAATCATATGTAATTGAAGGAGTTCGGCTTTCCGAAGAAGCGCATGTTGCTGGCGCAGATCCTCAATTCGCGCTCTACAGCAGCCAGCTTTCCGAGCGCGGCAGCAAAATCATCGATGCGCTGATTGAGAAAAATGTGGAAGTGGAAGAAGTTGAAGATGGGTTATTAAACCGCATTTCTGACACGCGGACATCCCAGGGAATTTTGTTGGTTCTCAACATCCCTAATGTTGATCCAAAAACCGATAACCGGAGCATCTTGATTCTCGACCAGATCAGCGATCCTGGCAATCTGGGGACACTGCTCCGCTCCGCGGCAGGTTTTGGATTTTCTACAGTGATTGCCACACCCGGTTCTGTGGATTTCTATTCCCCAAAAGTGGTGAGATCCGCCATGGGCGCGCATTTCAAGTGCGATTTACTGGTCAAAGAGGTTGATGAAATCAAAAATTTCTGCAAATTCAAAAACCAGCCATCGCTTGAGATTATCCTGGCTGAATCACAGGCAAGCCAATCTTGCTGGGAAAGAGATTTATCCACTCCGCTCGGATTGGTCATCGGGAGTGAAGCAGAGGGACCAACCAACGCATTAAGGTCAATTTCCGACAGCGCGGTTTCGATTCCCATGCTTTCCGGCAGTGAATCATTTAATGCCGCGGTTTCGGGCAGCATTCTCATGTATGAGGTCTACCGCCAAAGGACAATTAAATGAAAATTCGGTCTATCACCTGTTTCTGCAATCCCTTGATTGAAAATTTTCAGGAGTCCCTGAAGAATTTCTCCAAATTCTTGAGTGAATTAAAAAGCGTTCTTGGTGACGAAGGATGGGAAGTGCAGACCACCCGTTTGGCGACCACACCCTTTGGTTACTTTGCCAACGGAAAAGCCCGCCTAAAATTGATCCAGGATCTGGAAGACCTTGCCGGACAACAAGGATTCACTTATCTTTCTGCAGGACCGGCGCGCCTCTTTCACGAGGAAGAGTACCAAGAGGTGCCAGAGATACTCGCACGTACCCAAAATGTTTTCCTGTCAGCGCCCCTTACGCATCCACGTAAAGGAATATCAATTAGAGCTGTTCGGGATTGTGCCCGCATCATCGCGAAAGCCGCCACGATCACATCCGACGGATTCACCAACCTTCGATTTTGCGCGACCAGCCATGTTAAACCCTTCACCCCCTTTTTCCCGGCTTCTTATAGCTACGGCGCCGAATTGTCTTACGCTTTTGCGATGGAGTGCGCGGACACTGCTGTCAACGCTTTTGGAGAAGCTTCGAACCTGTCCGAAGGCCGTGATCAATTGGTTGCTACGCTCAATAATGCCGCAGTTGAAATTGAAAGGATCGCATTACAGATCAGCCGGTCTTATGGCATTGAGTTTAAGGGATTCGATTTTTCCCCAGCGCCTTTCCCTGAGGAATGGTGCTCAGTCGGAAAAGCGCTTGAATCGCTTGGTGTCAGCCAACTTGGCTCGATGGGTTCACTGGCCGCGGCAGCCATCTTGATGGATACGCTTGATCAAGGCCAGTGGCGGCGAACCGGCTTCAACGGGCTGATGCTGCCAGTGCTTGAGGATTCCACTTTAGCCTCCCGCAGCGAGACAGGGGTATTCTCCGTCAAGGACTTACTAATGTATTCAGCGGTGTGCGGAACAGGATTGGACACGGTACCGCTGCCGGGAAAGATCTCTGAAGAGAAAATCGAGGGTTTGTTAATAGACATCGCTGCCCTTTCACTTCGTTTAGGAAAACCACTGACAGCCAGGTTGATGCCTGTGCCAGGAATGAAGAGTGGAGAAAAAACCAGTTTTGATTTCTCATTCTTCAAAAATGGCGGTGTGATGGATTTTCCGGGTGGAGAGATCGGCGGCTTGCTTAAGAAAGCGGATTGGATCGAAATTAATAAAAGGGCGAATCAGTTTACATAAACCTCAAGGCTGGCTTGAGCTCTTCGTTCGGTCAGCCACTTTTCAAGCGCTTCCCGTTGTTTTAATAGAAGGGCTTCACTTGAAAGCGGATGGTTGGGATCGCGTTCGATCACATAAATGATGTGATACCCATAGTTGGTTGGAATAATCCCGCTGAATTGCCCCGGCTGCAGGGAAAAAGCAGCAGCTTCGACATCCGGCTGAAGCAGGTAACCAGCCGGAAACCAACCCAATTCTCCGCCAGTTAACGGATCATACTCATAGGCAAGGGTGGTGAAATCCGTACCCACCTGCAATTGCCGCTCCACAGCGATGGCTTCGTTCTCGCTGCGCACCAGGATCTGTCTGGCATGAACCTGGTCGGCAATCGTCGGCACCGACTCAATGATGCGGTTGCGCATCCAAACCACTGCCATGTCACGCGCCACTGCCCGCCGAAAGCTTTCGGAAGTGAAGTGATTTTCAGCTACCCACTGGTTCAATTCTTCTGCCCCACCGATCTGGGCAGTTAGTTCGTCCATACGTGCCTGTATAGCGGCATCATCCATGGAGTATCCCTCTTGAAATGCCGCTTGGGCTAAAAGAACCTGATCGATCAATTCATTAATGACGGAATCCCTGGCTGCGGCTTGATCAAAAGTCATGCCGGCCTCTTCCACTGCTGATTGGTATCGCGCGAGCTCTTCTTCATAATCCGAGAGCAATATTCCATCACCATTCACGCGCGCAGCCATGGGCGCTTCGGTTGGCGTGGGGATATTCTGTTCCACCGCGGGTTGGGTCTCTTCAACAGATTGCCCCCCCCGGCAAGAGGTGACGATCATAACCAACAAGGCAAAACGAATAAATAGTGATAATTTTCTTCCCATGATGAACTCGCGCCAAATTATAACTGGCTTTGGTTACC
>CAYPAG010000046.1:7144-11852 GCA_964408645.1 uncultured Pelolinea sp.
CCAACTCCGGGCTGATCTTTTTGATTGCCTAATTTTTGGATGGTAAGAAGATGAGTGGTTTCAAAATTTTGTTATTTTGACATTCCTCTGGTAGGCGCGAAGCATACTTCGCGCCTACCAAAATTCACGAAATTTCACCAAGAAAAAATGTGTTTGACTATCCCGACGAATCCCTGCGACATATTAAAAAAAAATTGGCCGGATAATCCGGCCAATTTTTGATAGTGCTTTTTAGTATTCAGGCATGGGGGGCGGAGCGGGTTTTTCCTTTTCAGGAACATCCGTGATCAACGCCTCAGTGGTCAGGATCATCGCCGCGATGGAAGTTGCATTCTCCAACGCGCCGCGGGTCACCTTGGCGGGATCAATGACGCCGCCCTTGACCATATCCACGTACTTCTCGTCAAGGATATCGAAGCCGATATTCTTGCTGTTTTCCTTGGCCTGCGCCTGGCGGACGTTCTCGATCACAACTGAACCTTCATAGCCAGCGTTCTCGGCAATGCGGCGCATCGGAACTTCCAGGGCTTTGCGGACAATGTTCACGCCGGTCTTGGCATCATCGCTGTCCACTTTTAGTTTGTCCAGCGCGCTCACTGCATTGATCAGGGCTACACCGCCGCCTGGGACAATGCCTTCCTCAACTGCTGCGCGGGTGGCAGACAGGGCGTCCTCCACGCGATGCTTCTTTTCCTTCAACTCGGTCTCAGTGGCTGCGCCAACGCGGATGATTGCCACACCGCCGGACAGCTTGGCCAAGCGTTCCTGCAGTTTTTCACGGTCATAATCGCTGGTGGTTTTGTCAATCTCAACGCGGATCTGCTCGATGCGGCCTTTGATGGCTTTGCCATCACCCTTGCCGCCGATGACTGTGGTGTTATCTTTGTCAGAAACCACCTTCTCCGCTTGACCGAGGTCAGCAACAACGGTGGTGTCCAGCTTGCGGCCGGTCTCTTCAGAGATCACCGTGGCGCCAGTCAGGATGGCAATATCCTGCAGCATGGCTTTGCGGCGGTCGCCGAAACCAGGGGCTTTGATTGCCAAAATATTCAATGTGCCGCGCAATTTGTTCAGCACCATGGTTGCCAGCGCTTCACCATCAACATCTTCCGCGATAATCACCAGCTCGCGCCTTCCAACCTGCACCATCTTTTCAAGCAGGGGCAGAAGGTCCTGGGCAGCTGAAATCTTCTTATCGTAAATGAGGATGTACGGATTCTCGATGACTGCTTCCATATGCTCGGAATCGGTGATGAAGTAGGGCGAAATGTAACCACGATCGAACTGCATACCTTCGACATATTCCTGTTCAAATTCGAGACCCTTGGATTCTTCAACGGTGATCACGCCGTCTTTGCCCACTTTGTCCATCACTTCTGAGATCAGGTTGCCGATCTGGCGGTCCTGAGCGGAAATGGTGGCAACATTGGCAATTTCTTCCTTGGTGTTGATATTAATTGCCTGCGCTTTGATCGCATCGGCAACTGCCTTGGAAGCTGCTTCAATACCGCGCTTCAACATCATTGGGTTGGCGCCGGCGGCCAGGGTTTTTAAACCTTCGGTCACCATGGCATGCGCCAGGACAGTTGAGGTTGTGGTGCCGTCGCCGGCAATATCATTGGTCTTGGTGGCTGCTTCCTTGAGAAGCTGCGCACCCATATTTTCAAATGGATCTTCCAGTTCAATTTCTTTCGCGACTGTCACACCATCATGGGTGATGGTCGGGGATCCAAACTTGCGATCCAGGGAAACATTGCGGCCTTTCGGGCCAAGTGTGGTCGCGACGGCTTCCGCGACAATATCAATGCCGTTCCGCAGTTTCATGCGGGCTTGTTCGCCGAAAACTAATTGTTTAGCTGCCATAAGTAATTCTCCTTAATATAATTTCTAATTTCTTTGGGATTATCCCTCGAGGATCGCGAGGACGTCACTCTCTTTGAGGATCAAGTACTTCTTTGAGTCCATCTTGATCTCGGTGCCGGAATATTTGGCAAAGAGCACAGTATCGCCGGTTTTGACATCCAGGGGAATACGCTTCCCGGATTCATCGCGGTCGCCTTCGCCAATGGAAAGCACTTTGCCCTTCTGGGGTTTTTCCTTCGCCGTTTCTGGCAGAACAATGCCGGATGCCGTCACATCTTCCTGTTCGATCGGTTCAACAACCAGCCGGCTGCCTAATGGTTTGAGTTTCAGAGCCATACATTCCTCCAACAATTGATTTTTGATTATTTTAGCACTCATTACTCTCGAGTGCTAATAATTGTATATTAATCTGCTTTGGGGGAGAAGTCAAGGAATTCATAAAAAATCTAATGAATTTTTAACAAATCCCATTCGATCGGCGAGCCAATCGAAGAAACGGCTAATGAGAGCAATGTCATTATGAGTAGCCATAATCCCGGCAGATCGTCTCGCTTTCCGTGACGTTCTGCATGATGATCGGATCAGAGCTGTAATCCTGGCGCACCATGCGCAGGATGCGCATGGCTTCTTCGCAGTAGCCATTTTGCGGCCTGTGCATACCGGCCAGCACCGCGCCGTAGGTTAAGTAATAATCCACGGTTCCCGCACTTAAAGGAAGCCCTTCAACGCTGAGCATTGGATCAATAGTCGGCTCGCACTGTCTGACCTCGCAACTGATCTCGGCGTCGCACCCATTGATCGCGCAGCTGAAAGCGGGGATTGCGCCTTCATAATTGCGGGCACGGTGATATACAATACCCAACCGCCCATACGCATCCGCGTTCGCCGGATCAAAATTTAACCCTTTGCGTGCGTTCAAGCCGGCCGAGAAGAACTCGCCTGTCTGTGTGTAAGTAGTGGCAATGGAAAAATATGGAATGGGATCGTTAACGCCCAATTGCTCATTGATAATTGCTGCTTTTTCAAAATATTCAAGGGCTTTAATGTATAACGGATTCTCAATGGTAGGTGATCCTTGAGCAGCCAGCCGGCGGTAATTCGCACCGATGCGCAAATAAATGAAGGTTAAATTCGGGTTGATGCGGATGGCTTCTTCATATTCGCTGATGGCCTGATTGTAATTGCCCAATGATTCCTGAACATAGCCGTTAATGCGGTGGACGTCCATAAGTTCAGGCGCGCGCTCAAGCGCCTGGCGGATATTCTGCTCTGCCTGGATCCATTTCTGCTGGTCAACCAGGATTTCGGCATAATACGCCAAGGCGAGATTGTTTTGGTTGTCCAGCTGGATCGCATAGATAACTTCCTGTTCCGCCTGCGTCAGGAGCGATTGTCTTTCATTCTCATCAGCGGTTGAACCCGACAACCAATCCAACACGAATCCTTTGACCGCGTGGTTCATGCTGTTTTCCGGAACCACCTCTATAGCTTTATTGATGGTGTCCAGGGCGTCATTCAACCTGGCCAGCCGCTCCGCATCCACGGTTAACAAAGTGGATGAATATACCATGATGCGCGCCAGATCAGCCTGCAGCTCCGCGTTGGTGGGATCCATGGCGACAGCCTGGCGGTAAGCTTCAATGGCCCTGTCCAGGTCGCCGGCGATAAAGTAAGTCTCCCCTTCATCCGCGAATGAAAGCATTGTACGTGTGGGCGTTGCCGTGGGCAAGAACATCGGTGTGATGGCGCCGCGATTCAGGTTGCGCAGCACCATCAACATCAGCAAGATGATGCCGATCATGAATGCAACGCGATATGGATCAGTCTGGAATCGCGGCTTTCTAAACAGTGGCTTCCGCTCAGGTACATACATAGTAGTCTTATGGAATTGGGGTTGGGGTAGGCGCTTGGGTCGGCTGCGGGGTCGGCGTCGGTGAGGGCTGAGGTGTCCAGGTGGGAATCATGGTCGGCTCAGGCAATTTCAAGAGCTGACGCTCATTGATTTTGTCATAACATTCTCTGATGATGATCTGCGCATTGATACCGGTAAACTCATCATTTGGAAGCGTTTGCAATAAAGATTGCGCCAAATCCACGGCTTCTCCGCAATATCCCAAATAATCCAGGGTCAATCCGTAACGAGAATAGAATTCCGCAACACGTCCCGCGTATGAAAGCGGAATCCCTTCGACTTGTGTCCCCTCAGGTGTAATCCCCCCCTTCACAGCTAATCTAAGCGTGAATAACGCTTTTTCATATTCAAAATTTTTAAAGTAAAGCGATCCCAGATTGCCGTAAAGAAAGGGATCTTCAGGGTCATCTTTTACGGCTTGCTCAGCAAACTGAATCGCCCGTGCAAATTCTCCAATGTTTTCATAAGTTCGTGAAATGTAAAGGTCAGGGATCGGATCTGCGGGATTGAGCGAGTTGGCGCGGGTATAAGCTTCAACGGCCAGCAGCGACTCGTTCATATATCTATAATTTCTTCCAAGGGCGATATGCAGCTCGGCAATATTGCCATTAATTTCCACAGCGCGTTCAAGTTCTGTGATCGCTTCTTCATAATTAGAGGTGATCTCGAGCACAACTCCTCTCGCCCAGCGGGATTCCAGTGAATCCGGCGCGATGGATTCCGCTTTCCGCGACGCTTCGATAGAACGGTCAAGATCACCCAGCGTTTCTGACCCGAGTATGATCTTTTGTGAAAGCATCAACGATAAATACGCATACGCGGATGAATTGGAGGGATCCAACTCAATCGCCCGATTGAGCGAACTCTCCGCGTCCAGGTAGTCGCCCATCAATCCCTGGGCAAATCCCTTCAATGCTTCCCCGGTGCTGCTGG
>CAYPAG010000047.1:0-5395 GCA_964408645.1 uncultured Pelolinea sp.
GCCCGCCTGCCCGAAACCCTCGAGCAGATCGATCAGTTTCTTTCCTTGCAGGCATTCTCATTTGAGATCCTGGTGGTTGAAAACGGCAGCACGGATGATACGCTGCAGATCGCCCAGGGATTGCAGAAAAAAATCCCTCATCTGAAGGTCATGCGTGAGGAAATCCGCGGCAAGGGTTGGGCGGTCAGGCAGGGTATGCTGGCGGCGCAGGGTGAGTTCCGCTTCATTTGCGACGCTGACCTGTCCATGCCGATCGAAGACGTGCTGCGCTTCATCCCTCCCCAGCTTCAAGACTCGCCCATCGCCATCGCCTCGCGTGAAGCGCCCGGCGCGGTGCGCTACGACGAACCCGAATACCGCCATTTGGTCGGTCGGATTTTCAACCTGCTGGTGCGCCTGCTTCTGCTGAAAGGCCTAAATGACACGCAGTGCGGATTCAAATGCTTCCGCGCGGACGCCGCCCAGCGCATCTTCCCGCTGGTGAGCATCACCGGTTGGACATTCGATGTGGAAGCGTTGTTCATCGGCCGCAAGCTGGGGTATCCAATTGTTGAGATCCCGATCCACTGGTATTACAAATCTCACAGCCGCGTTAAGGTGCTGCGCGATTCGATCACCATGGGATTAGACCTGGTAAAGATACGGTTAAATGGCTTTTTGGGAAATTACAATGCCAAGAACAAAAATCCTTGATCTACCCGATAAACCTGACCTCAAATTTGAGAAGGAACTTTGGGGTGAGGGATTCCGCGTGATCGCCGGTCTCGACGAAGCCGGCAGGGGCTCCTGGGCGGGACCGGTCTACGCGGCGGCGGTGGTGCTGCCGGCGGACGAGCGCATCTGCGATCTGCTCTCAGGTGTGACGGATTCCAAGCAAATGACCGCCAAAGCGCGGTTGCGCTGGGAAGGCTGCATCAAGTCCGCGTCCATTGGCTGGGCGGTTGGGTCAGCATCGGAAACTGAAATTGATGAAAAAGGAATCGTTGAAGCCACTTGCCTGGCCATGCAGCGTGCGCTTGACCAACTAATCTACCCGCCCGAGCATCTGCTGGTGGATTACATCTCTCTGCATGACTGCCGCTGTCCGCAGCTCTCGCTGCCGAAAGGCGACTGCCAGTCGCTGAGCATCGCGGCAGCCTCCGTGCTGGCCAAGACCGCGCGGGATGCTTTTATGATCACCCTAGATAAGGATTACCCTGGTTACGCCTTCTCGCGCCATAAGGGGTATGGCACCCGGCTCCATCAAGCAGCTCTTGATAAGCTGGGCATTTCAGCCATTCACCGCAAATCATTTAAACCGATTACGGCGTTGATCAAATAAAGCGGTGTTACCAAATGTGAGGTAACAAAAACCGGCTGCCTTATTATGGACATCCGGTTTTTTCTTTCAGATTGAACGCTTATTTCTTGGTCTGATCGTCAACAGCGGCGCCAGGCGCGTTCTTCATGACCGACTCGATGCCGTTCTTCAACGCACTTTCGGATGAGTATGATTCACTTCTCCCGATCACGCGGTTATTGCCGGCTCGCAGCACAAAGTAGGGCTCACCCTTCTTGGTGGTGAGGTGCTTGAAGTTCTTTGCGTCCTTCGCGTGTTCTTTGACGGATTTAATACCGTTCTTTAAGCCGCCTTTGCTCTTGTATTGCTCGCTGGTCAGGACAATCTCGCCATTCGGGGCGACCAGATTGAACATCATCTGCCCGCCTTTGGTCTCTTTTACTACAAATTTTGCTGCCATCTTTTCCTCCAAAATATTTTTTCGAACTAAAGTTATTCTATACCCAAAAAAAAGTGCATTTATATGAGTATTGTCATTCGTTGGATGGCGCCATAACAGGATGATTGGTCATTAATGACTTATTTTTGAGATTTAATTTTCATTCCCCAATTCCCTATCGCGCTTCTTGCGCGCGCCTGGCCATGATCTCGCGTAGACGGTGCACGTCTTTGGGGATCACCAGCAGCACCAATCCCAGGGTGACCAAGCCCACTGACCAGGCGCTCAGGGTGATGATCTGCATGGCGTTCTTCAGTGAAGAGCCCATTGCCAGCACACCTGCCAGCAGCGGCGCCAACGCCGAGCCGATCGTTTCTGCCACGCCGATGATGCTGTGCGCCGTGCTGCGCACCTCCGGCTCGGTGATATCCTGCACGGTCGAAACCGCGTTCGGCCACTCAAACGACCAGAATAGCCCGGCGAAGACCTGCATCAGCAGAAACTGGGTGAAATTTTCCGGCGGGGTGTTGAGCACCAGCGTGAAGAAGATCATCAGCCCAACGATGCCGGCCAGCGCAACAATCAGGCGCCCGCGCGGCGTTTTCTTGAACAGCCAGTCGCCCAAAGCGCCGCCAATCAAGCCGCTGAGCGCGGTCATCAGCGCGAACACGCCGGTGGCCAAGAAGACGTTCTCCGGGGAGAGGTTGCGCTCGGTTTCGAGATAGCGGAAATACCACGAGTTGATCATGGTGAACGGGAAGACATGGAAGAACTGCTGCACAAAAAGCAGCACCAGTGTGGGGCGTTTGATTAAATCTTTCACGGTCGCCCAGCTGAATTTTTTGGTGACCACCTCGTCCAGCTTCTGCATTTCAGGTTCGGCCTGCCCGCGCGGCACCTCGCGCAGTCCGAAATACATCACGAAGGCGATCAGCACGCCCAGTCCGCCGGTGATGTAGAACACGCCGCGCCAACCCAGCGTATCGCGGAAAGCAGTCGCCAGCCCCATGCCGGTGATGCCGCCGATCACGCCTGTCAACTGCAGGATGCTGATCACCCGCCCGCGCCGGGTGGGTTCGTAGTAATCCGAGACCAGGCTGTAGGCGCCGGGGTAGCTGGCGTCATCGATGCCGGTCGAGGCGCGGGTGGCGATGAAGATGCCGAAGCTGCGCGCGATGGCAGACAGCCAGGTGGTGCAGCCCCACAAGAGCGCTGCCAGCGCCAGAATCTTGGGACGCGCGTAACGGTCAAACAGGTAACCCCAAATAGGGTAAAAGATGCCGCCCACCAGCAGCGCGCCGGTGAACACCAGGCCCATCTGCGCTTCATTGATGCCAAATTCCTCCATGATGGGGGTGGTCAGCGGACCGATCAAATACTTGTCGGTCTGGTGCAGCAGCATGAAAAGGAAAAGGATCACCACCAGCGAAGTGCGGCGTTTGGGTCTAAACATTGAGTTTTCTTCGACAACAGCTTTGCTTTGGTTATTTACGGTCTCCATAAAAAAATCTCTCCCTTACTATGAAATGTCATTGCCAGGAGTGCAGCGACAATGCAAAATTTTTAAACAGGGATCAGCTTCACCCAAAGAGGGCTCGCAATGACCAAAAACGTATAACTTATCCTCGTTTTCCGAATACTTTTTCTTTCACCATGGTCACCACCGCTTCGCGCCGTATGGTGGACCATAATTGGTCATTGGTCGCGGGGATTTTGGGCAGCTCGTTTCGCATGGCCATGTGAATGGCACCTTCCGGGCAGTTGGATGCGCATAGCCCACAGCCAATGCACTTCTCATCGTAAAACACAGGATACTCGTTCCCCGCCTCAATTGACTGAACCGGGCAGACTTCCACGCAAGTGCCGCAGTTGGTGCATTTTTCCTGGCTCCAGACCGCCAGGTAGCGCGACGGCGAATTGACATTCCTTGCGCCTGCAATATAAGTTTTCAGCGCCGGGCAGCAATCCGAACAGCAGTTGCATAGGGCTTTCAGGTGGCCTTCGCAGTTGTCCACGTTATGCACCAGGCCGTCTTTTTCGGCGTTTCGTAAAATTGAAACGGCCTCCTGCGCATCGATTTTGCGCGCGAGTCCGGTCTCGATCAGCGTCTGCGCCAGTTCGTTGAAGGTGAAGCAGGTCTCTCGGATATGCGCGCAGGCGCCGTCGCCGCGGTTCTCGCGCGCCAGGCGGCAGTAGCATTCCGACACACCGATCAGCGGCTCACGGCTGACCATCTCAGAGATCACATCCACTGGCAGCACTTCGCGGGGATCGGGTATTTCCACGCCGACGTGTATCTTTTCGGTTTTTCCTCCCCCGGTGATGGTGGATTCGACCGGCATCACGCGAAAATAAGGGGTTTTGGATGGCATGCGTTTACCGAGTTCAGCCAACCCGTCCCAAAATTCGCCATAAGCCGCGCCCACCTCGGTGCCCTTGCGCCGGCGCACCTGCTGCTCGACGGTGAAGGAAACAAAAGCGCGTTCATACACCCGCCCTTTCTTTCCATCATAGGAGATTAGAAAGCCTTCCTGGTGCAAATGATTAAGTGATTCTTTAAATTCTTCAACGGTGAATCCCGCCTTGATGGCTTTGCGTTCGAGTTTTTCGGGTGTGATCGCGCCGAACGCGGGCAAGATGAAGAATAATTTCAAATCGGCTTCGCTCAACGTTTGCCGGATCGCCCATTCAAGCTTTTCCTGCCGCGGCGCTCCTCCTGTCTGCACGGAAAAATATTTGATGTAATCCTGGATGTAGTCCCTGGCCATGCCTGCCTCCTTGCTCGCGATTGTGTTTAGTATATAACACCGATAGATATGGGGTAATTTCCCTACGGATCACAAAATATTAAAAAAAACCCTGACAGGTTTTAGAAAACCTGTCAGGGTTATAGTTACATCTAATTTGGAGTTTTACGCTTCGGCTTTATTCTTTCCGTCGCGCCAAGTCACATAGTACTTGACCGCTTCAGCAGCCACCGAGGGGATCAGCACCAAAGGCAGAATCAGCGACCATTCCCTGAGGTCCAGATGGCTGGTGTTGAAGATTCCTTGAAGGAAGGGCACGTAGATGACCGGGATCATCAGCAGGCCAGAGGCGAGCACGGCCAGGTTCATCCATTTTGAGGAAAACACGCCAATCTTGAGCAGCGGGTAGCGCTCTGAGCGGGCGGTGAAGGCGCGCAGCAGCTCAGCGAAGACCAGGGTTACGAACGCCATGGTTTCGGCGAAGGCCGCGTCATTGTGCGAAAGACCGATTTTGTAAGCGATCAGTGTTGCAGCCGTGATGGCGATGGACTGGATCACCACACCGACCTGCATGAAGCGGTTGATGATGGGTTCTTTTGGAGGGCGCGGTTTTTGATCCATGATGTCGGGATCGCCCTTCTCGGTGCCCAGCGCCAGCGCAGGCGCGCCATCGGTCACCAGGTTCAACCACAGCAGCTGGATCGGGATCAGCGGCGAGGTCAGGCCCAGGGCAGCCGCTTCGGGGAACAGCCAGCGGCCGAACACGGTCGGGATGAAGATGATCAGGATCTCGGCCATGTTGCAGGAGATCAGAAAGTACACAAATTTGCGAATGTTGCTGTAGATGATTCGCCCCTGCTCCACTGCCGAAACGATGCTGGCGTAGTTATCATCCGTGAGCACCATATCCGCGGTTTCCTTGGCCACGTC
>CAYPAG010000047.1:5495-11719 GCA_964408645.1 uncultured Pelolinea sp.
ATGCTCTCGGCAATGGCCTTGGCGGTGTTGGGATAATCGCCGGTGATCATGACGGTGCGGATGCCCGCGCCCAGCGCCTTCAACAGGGCGGGTTTCACTTCTTCGCGCGCCGGGTCGATCATGCCGACCAGGCCGGCAAAGACCAGCTCCTGCTCAAGGTGTTCACTGTCCACATGTTCGGGTTTGGCGGTGACCACGCGGTAAGCCATGCCGAGCACGCGCAGCGCGTCCTTGGTCATGTCATCGTTGGCCGCCAAGATCTCCTGGCGTTTTTTCTCATCCATGGTGCCGATGGTGTTATCCATCTTCTGGTAGCGGGTGCAGAGTTTGAGCACCACATCCGGGGCGCCCTTTACCGCGATGGCGTAAGTTTCCCCGGATTCCTTGCCGTTGAACGGAGAAATGTCGGTCGGTTTGGCGTTCTTCACCTCGTGCACGGTGACCATGCGCTTGCGGTCGGAGTCAAAGGGGATCTCGGCCGCGCGCGGGTAGGCGCTGTTAAGATCTGGCGCCAGAGAACCGGCTTTGGCTGCCGCGACAAGGATCGAACCTTCGGTCGGGTCGCCCACGATGCGGTAGCGTTTGGTGCCGCTATCTTCAAATTCATCCAGTTGTGCATCATTATTGATGGTGCCCACCCAAAGCGCTGTACCGATGCCGGGCAGGTTGTTAATATCCGCAGTCTTGCCGTCCACCCTAAATTCACCTTCAGGGCTGTAGCCGCTGCCGGTGATCTCAACCGCTTTGCCATCCACCCACACGCGGGTGACGGTCATGGCGTTCTGAGTCAACGTGCCAGTCTTGTCGGAGCAGATCACGGTGGCGGAGCCGAGGGTTTCAACCGAAGCCAGCCGGCGGATGAGCGCGTGGCGTTTGACCATTTCGCGCATACCCAGTGCCAGGCTGATGGTCACCACCGCGGGCAGCCCTTCGGGCACCGCGGCGATTGCCAGACTGACAGCGATCAGGAAGGTGTCAATGACCTTGTCTAGTTGAGGAGGGAATCCTGCTTCAAACACGCCGGCGGCAAACACGATGCCGGACACGACCAGACATGCGATGCCCAGCGTCTTGCCGAGCTGATCCAGCCGCCTCTGCAGCGGGGTTTCTTCTTCTTCAACCGACTGCAGCATGGTGGCGATCAGCCCCAGCTGGGTGAACATGCCTGTGCTGGTGACCACGCCCATGCCGCGGCCGTAAGTGACCACAGTGCCGCTGAAGGCGGTGTTCTTGCGGTCGCCAAGGGAGGCGGTATCATCCATCACCGAAGTGGCATTCTTCTCCACCGGAACGGACTCACCCGTGAGCGCGGCTTCCTCCACCTTGAGGTTGACCGCTTCCAACAGGCGCACATCGGCAGGAACGAAGTTGCCGGTTTCCAGGAAGACGATGTCGCCTGGCACCAGCTCGCGGGCGGGAACAGAAACACGATGCCCGTCCCGCAGCGCTTGAGCCTCAGGCGCAGCCATCTTTTTAAGCGCTTCCAGCTCCTGCTGGGCTTTACCTTCCTGCACAACGCCCATGATGGTGTTCAACACCACAATGGTCACAATGGCAATCGCGTCGATGGTCTCTCCCAGCAGCGCTGAAATGGCCGCCGCGACGATCAGCAGAATCACCACAAAGTTATTCAGCTGGGCAATGACCATTTGCAGGAAGGTGGTTTTCTTGCCTTCCGCCAGCTGGTTCATGCCAAATTTCTCCAGCCGGCTCTTTGCTTCCTGGCTGCTCAGGCCTTCTTCAACCTTGGACCCGAGCTTATTGATGACTTCTTCGCGGCTCAATGCATGCCAGGTGACCTGGAGGTCTTTTTGGGCGGATTGAGTTGCCGCGTTTTCTTTTGCGGGCATATTAGAACTCCTCGAATGAATTAAACGTCTGTGAAATAATGGAACAGACGTACAAACGAAGAATTCTAATACATATTTTTATTCTGGTGCAATGACTGTACCCGGCGGGATGATCGTTCCTTTGGGAATCACCACAATGCCATCGCGCACAGAGTAAAGCTCGGTTTCCAGGTCCTCAACACCCGGGAACGGCCGGATCACTGTCCCGCGGCCGATACTGGTATTTTTATCCAGGATCGCCCCTTCGATGTCGCAGTCCTGCCCCAGCCCAAGCATTTGATCGCCCTCTTCTTCTCTGCCGCGCCGGAAAAAGCCGTAGTAATCCGCGCCCATCATGATGGTTCGTTTAAGTTTGCACCCGGAGCGGATCTGACTGCGCAGGCCAACCACCGCTTCGCGGATATCGGCGTTTTCGATCCAGCAGCCTTCGGCGATCAGGGTGTCTTCCAAAAAAGTATTGGAGATTTGTGTGGCCGGCAGGAAACGTGGATGAGTGTAGATCGGCCAGCCCTCATCGATCAGCGAAAAAGGCGCGTTCTTTCCAGCCAGGGCCAGGTTGGTCTCGTAAAATGAACGAATGGTTCCAATGTCCGCCCAGTAGCCGTCATATTCAAACCCGTACACCGAATATTTTTCCACCGCTGCTGGAATGACATCCCGGCCGAAATCCTCAAAAGTATTTGAGGTGAGGAGTTCCTCCAGCAGATTGATATCAAAGAGATAGATGCCCATCGAACCAAAGAAAGGCGTGTCCGATCCACTACGGCTGACCATCTGCTCAAGCAGAGATTCCTCCTTTGGTTTTTCAGCGAAGCGCACGATTCGTTCACCGCAGTCGCGTTTCAGGATCCCCAGCCGCGGCGCATCCGCCCGGCTGACCGGCTGCACTGCCACCGTCACATCGGCTTTCTTGTCCCAATGGAATTTGATCATTTCGCTGTAATCCATGCGGTAGAGGTGATCGCCTGCCAGGATGAGCACATAGGGCACACGGGCGGCTTTGATCTCCACCAGTTGTTTTCTCACCGCGTCAGCCGTCCCCTGATACCAGGAAGTCGCCTGCAGGGTCTGCTCGGCCGCCCAGATCTGCACCCAGCCAGTGTGATAAACATCAAAGTTATAGGTCTGGGCAATATGGCGGTGCAGCGAAACGGAATTGAACTGCGTCAACACAGAGATCTTGGTGATGCCGGAATTGATGCAGTTGCTGATGGGAATATCGATCAGGCGGTATTTGCCCACAATGGGCACCGCCG
Organism: uncultured Pelolinea sp.; assembly: GCA_964408645.1. Lineage (GTDB taxonomy): Bacteria > Chloroflexota > Anaerolineae > Anaerolineales > Anaerolineaceae > Pelolinea. Next base: position 8,602 of record CAYPAG010000047.1, read on the forward strand.
GTTTGGCGCGTTCCTTGGTCAGAGGATACAAGCGCCGCCCTTCACCGCCGCCCATGATGACTGCCATGACATTATCAAACGTGCGCATCTCGAACCTCCATCTTCCCGGCTGATCTTAGCTAATAGTATACAGGAGAGTCAGCGCGGGAAAAAGTGACCTTGTTCAGGTAAAATGTTTACATTCGCTTACATATGGAAACCAAAGCATCCGAACAAAAGACCGTAGAAAATAACCGGGGATTACCGCCGGGTTCAGACCTTAAAGGACATGTCCGGCATCATTTTCACCGTCTCAGAAAGTTCCTCGGCATTACAGAAACCCGCAAAGCCATCGTTCGTAACGAACTGTTGGAGCGATCAGCGCCGGGAGAAGAATTCTACGCCCTGATCGTATTCGCCTGTGCCATTGCGACTTTCGGCCTGGTGGCCAATTCGGAAGTGGTGGCCATTGGCTCGCAGTTGATCGACCCATTGATCTTTCCAATACTTGGTCTTTCAGTCGCGGCCACATCCGGCTTGCAGCATATGTTCAAGAGCGCGGCGAAATCCATCCTGGTGGGCATGCTGATATCTGTGGCAATGTCCGCCCTGATCTCCCTGCTCTTTTACCGGCTTCCCTATGGCCCCAACGCCTACATTCCGGAAACGATCATTTCCCGAACCAGCGCCACTTTGCTTGACTTGGGTATCGCCTTGGCAGGCGGCTGCGCTGCCGTTTACGCCATGGCGCATCCGCGGCTGGAAGGCACCATTCCTGGCGTGGCCATCGCCACCGCGCTGATGCCGCCCTTATGCACCATCGGGTTCGGCATTGCTTTCATGGATGGAGGCATCATCCTCGGTGCGGTTCTTCAATTTATGACCAACCTGACCGCGATCCTGTTCGCCGGCATGGCAACCTTTATCATCCTGGGTTTTAATCCGCTGCGGCGGCAGGAACGCGAGGACGTTTCCAGAAGGGTCACCGCGTCCTTTGTGGTCGTGGTCGCTGTGTCTCTCCTGCTGGCGTTTTTCACCTGGAACACCGTGCGGGACGCGCGCGATTTTGACCGCATACGCGGCACGATCATCCAAACCACAGAGCAGTACACAATTGTCGAATTGGTAGACCTGACCATCATCAAGAACGGCCGCACCCGAGAGATCACCGCCACCCTGAGAACCGCCGATCAGCTCTCCGAAACTGAAGCGGGAGAGATCCAGTACCGATTGACCGATCTGCTAAAGCGGGAAGTGTCGTTTGAACTGCTCACTGTCCCGATGCAGGTGATCTCCCCCAATTCATCCGGCAGCTGAATCAGCGCCTAACGTTCACGCCGGCGCAGCAGCGCAGGGCCGATCAAATCCACCAAACCACCGAACAATAGATCTACATAATTGGCAAAATAAAGCCAGCGCGGGACATATACTGCCCGCCTGGGCTTTCGCAGCAGGCGCCACAGCGCCGTGTTGACCCTTTCCACCGGCACCGCCAGCTTTTCCGCCGGCACCCGCCGTCCTCCCTCGATCTTGAGCGCCTGTTCGAAAAACTCCGTCTGCACCGGTCCCAGGTTCATCACGCTGGCGGACACACCGCTCCCGCGCAGCTCGCGGTGCAGCGCGGTGGTAAAACCGTTGAGGAAGGATTTGGTCGCCGAGTAGAGCGCCACCCCCTGGTTGGGGAAGATGCCGGCGATGGAGCCGACATTGATGACATGGCCGCGGCCGGCAGCCAGCATCGCCGGCAGGAACAGCGCGGTCAGATGGGCAGCGGCTTCCATATTGGTTGCCATCATGCGGCGCGCCACTTCCCAGTTCATCTTGTGGTAGTAGCCGTACCAGCCGAATCCGGCATTATTGATCAGAATATCCACCTGGTGCTGGCGGGAGATGGTTGTGAACAGCGCAGCTCTTTCATCCTCGATGGACAGGTCCGCGCCAAACACATCGGCTTTGCCGCCGGCGGCGATGATCTCCGTCTGGATGGCCTCCAGCCGATCCAGCCGCCGCGCAACGAGCAGAACTTTGATTTCCCTGGAAGCGAGGAAACGGGCAAATGATGCGCCAATCCCGGATGAGGCGCCGGTGATGAGAGCGGTATGATAAGCAACCGGCTTCATTTAATATAAAAAACTACTTGGCGCGCGGTTTCTTTTCGCGCCCCAGCCACCAACGCACTGTGTCTGCCACGGTGGTGATCATCATCCGCGGGGAATAACCCAGTTCCTTGCGGGCCTTATCACAGCAAACATCTGAATTTCCCTGCACGGTTTCCAGCGCATACTCAGTGAATTTGGGCGTCTGACGGGTGAGTTTGTAATAGAATGGGGCGAGTTTTGCGCCGAGTTTAACCGCCCATTGGGGTACCTCGATATTGGGTGTGTGCTTCCCGATGAAATCCTGCACCATCTGTTTAAGTTGGTTGAATTTAATGTTCCAACCGGAAAGGATGTACACCTCGCCTGTCCGGCCTTTCTGCGCAGCGCGGATGTGGCCCCTGGCCACATCACGCACGTCCACGAAATCAAAAGCGCCTTCGATCATCAAGTGCGGCTTGGGCTTCATGAAGTTGCGCAGCAGGTCGCCCATTTCCGATCCGCGGTAGTCATAAGGCCCGATCACACCTGTCGGGCAGACGATCACGGCATCCAATCCCTGCTTGACCGCGTCCAGCACAACCAGCGACGCCTGTGCCTTGGTGCGGTCATATTCACCGGCCGGGTTCAACGGATCAAAAGGCACGCGTTCGTCAATACGGCCGGTCCAGTCGCGGCTCAACGCATGGATCGAGCTGGTGTAGACCAGCCGCCGGACACCGGCTTTCAACGCCGCCTGGGCGGCATTGCGGGTGCCATCCACATTCACGCGCCGCATCAGGTCATCCTGGCCGGGCATGATGGAAATGATGCCGGCCATGTGAAAGACCGTATCAATGCCCTGCATGGCTTTTTCAAGCGATGATTGGTCAAGCACGTTGCCCTCCACGATCTCGATATCCATCCCTGCCAGGGCGGAGGTATCCTCCCCGGGCAGCACCAAAGCACGCACCTTAAAATTGTCAGCCAAAAGTTCACGTACTAATACATTGCCGAGATGCCCGGCAGCGCCTGTGACAAGAATCATGTCTCTCTCCTTTGAA
>CAYPAG010000048.1:0-11718 GCA_964408645.1 uncultured Pelolinea sp.
GAGACGGTACGCTCGATACTCTGATCAAGGCGCGTGATGAAGGATTGATACGATTCATCGGCATCACCGGTCATGGCGTTTACGCCCCATCCGTCTTTCTCAATGCGTTGGATCGATTCCCTTTCGATTCCGTGTTATTTCCGTTGAATTTCATCCAGTTCGCGGAAAGCCAATTCCGCAGCGATGCGCTTGCGCTTCTGCGGAAATGCCGGGCAGATCGGGTAGGCGTTATGCTCATCAAATCGATCTGCAAGGGGCCTTGGGGTGACCAGACGCAAACCTATCACACCTGGTACGAACCCTTCACCAATGAGAGGGAAATACAGGATGCGGTCAATTTCGCATTATCTCAGGACGCAGCCGGAATCTGCACCGCCGGAGACACGCGCCTGCTGCCCAAAGTTCTGAATGCCTGCGAAAATTTCACCATGCTTTCAGTACAGGATCAGGAAGAGATGATTAGACGGGCAGCGGCTTTTGATCCGTTGTTCAAAAGGTCGGTGATTTAATCCAAAGAATTCATAGATATTTTTAAGATTTATCTAGTTAAATGAACTATATAATAAACATATAGTTCATTCAGCGGGGTCTCGTTGTTGTTTCGCTGTTCGTCCGTTCACAAATTATTTTGAAGGGAGAAAGGTAATATGGCAACACTCAAGTTTTACTCATTGAAAAGCAAAAAGGAGGTCGTTGTTGACACCTCAAAGATCACGGTCAAGACACTAAAAAATGGCAGGAAAGCGGCTGAAGCGGTTGACCCGGAAACCGGTGTCAAGATGTTCAAATTCCTTTCCAAAGATGATTTGAAACTGTTCGAATAAATTATTTCGAATGACCAAAATTTCGGCGCACAATTAAGTGCGCCGAAATTTTATTAAGGTTTACTTCTTTAGTAAATTTCTTTGACACGCAGCCCAAACCAATTGACCGTCGCGGGCTTTTTTTGCCGATAAGGACAATGCATTTTTATTGCTTTGGGATAACAACGAGTGTTTCGACATAAGGATTATCAGGGAGCTGCTTATTGCCGTGTCCTGCATCCGGATGAGATCAAATATCATTAGCTGGTTTCTAATAAGTAACTCTCTTCCTTATATAATGATTAAAGTAAAGCGCCAATCATCAAAACGATGTTTTTTCAAAATCTTTAATATTCCGGGTTATTGGTATGGATATTGCAACATTGTATTTGAACATATTGGAGTTAATTGAGATATCTAATTTACAATTGTTATGAGTGATGGAGGAAAAATGAAATCATCAATGATTCGGTTGGCAGTAACGGGCTCGGTAATTCTCATGGTGGCCATCTCGTGCACCCTGCCCTTCTATATTGGCACACCCGAACCCGAAAAGGAAATCGTGTATGTTGAAGTGACCTCTACCCCTGTTGAAACTGAAGCTCCGGCTGCCGAAGCGCCTCAAGAGGCTGGTCCAACGCCAACAGTATCGGTGAACCTCGATGGCGAGTGGACCATTTGGTATGGCGCATCCGAAGAGCAGCTGAAGATCAGCTTCCTTCAAAAAGGATACGCGCTGGTTGGCAATTCAGCCACCGGAGACGGGGACAGCCTGCTCTTCAATGGCACCATCAACCAGGCTAATGATGCTGTGGCTGGCAATTGGGAATCCACCGATGGCACTTCAGGCAGCTTTATGATCAAGATCTCTTCAGGCCTGACTTCATTTTCAGGCAACATGGGCGGCGGTGTAGCTTTCTGCGGATCGCGCAGCGGCGCTAAACCATCCCCCTGCCTGGAATAATCAAAAAAAATTATCCCGCCGATGATTTGACCGGCGGGAGTTAATAATTAATAAAATTCAAGCTATGGAAAAAATCTATAGCTTGTTTCTTTTGTAGCAGAGAATTCCATGTAACCCTTTTATGTAATTCACATGTGATCCGATCCATTGTGGTTGGACAAATCACGACAGCTAAATACGTAAGATCATGACTAATTCGCCTGGCGTACCCGCAACCTCAATGTTTTCATAATCGCATCAATTAGTATGCTTTTATTTCCCTTATCTAACATCATTGTTAGCAAATTATTAACGCGTGTTCAATTTGCCATTAATACTTGCATTCTGTAAATAAATGGCTATAATAGAGGTTGAGTGGAGTAAAGTGGGTCGAAGTGGGACGCCGGACAAACCGGCGTTTCGCCTTAATAATCGAGGTAGAACAAATGTTCTTTGGGCAGCACGACCACAGCTTAGATGATAAAGGGCGGTTAACCATCCCGGCTCGCTATCGCGACCTGCTTGAGGGGGGTGCATATATTACCCTTGGATTTGACAGCAATTTAATGGTCATGCGCACCGTAGAATTTGACCAACTCTATCACAAACTGAAGACATTGAGTGTGACCAATCGCAAGGCCAGGACATTGATGCGCATGCTCTTCGGCAGCGCCGCCCTGCTCGAAATGGACAAAGCCGGACGCATTTTGATCCCTCAGTTCTTGAGAGAAGCCATCCATCTCAACAGCCAGGTGAAGATGGTCGGTATTGGGCCTTATTTTGAATTATGGGCGCCTGAACTTTGGGGCGAAGAAAACAAGATTATCGAGGATGGAGAATCCCGCTCCGAAATGTTCGAAGATCTGGATATCACCTTCGAAAATGGATAGTCATCCAGGCGGCGGAGAGAATCCCCATTCGCCAGTACTTTACCAATTGAGCATCGATTTCCTTCAACCGGAAAGCAAAGGCCGCTACATTGACGGAACATTGGGCGCCGGCGGGCACGCTAGGGGTATCCTGGAAGCCAGTAGGCCGGATGGGCGCTTGCTGGGATTGGACGTGGATGACCAGGCGCTTGAAATCGCCACAGCCAATTTGAAACCTTTTCAGGATCGGGTGATCATCAAGAAAAGCAGTTATGCCGATCTTGATCAACAAATGACCAGCGTCGGTTGGGGTTGCGCCAACGGCATAATTCTCGATCTGGGCGTGTCCTCCATGCAGCTCGACACAGCCGAAAGGGGTTTTTCCTTTATCAAAGAAGCCCCATTGGACATGCGCTTCAACCAAACCGGCGGTATCAGCGCGGAAGAACTGCTGAATACCTGGGACGAACGATCGATCGCGGACATCATCTGGCGATTTGGTGAAGAACCAAAATCCAGGCAAATCGCGCGGGAGATCATCGCCAGGCGGCCGCTGAAAACCACATCCGACCTGGCTGCGCTCGTCCTGAGTGTTTACAGAGGTAAACGCGGCAAAGTCCACCCGGCAACCAAAACTTTCCAGGCCATCCGCATGGCAGTCAACCAGGAGCTGGAAACACTGGAAAAAGGGCTGCATAGGTCGGTGGATGCGCTTTGTTTAGGTGGTCGATTGGTGGTGATCAGCTTTCATTCGTTGGAGGACCGCAGCGTCAAACAATTCTTCCAGCGGGAAAGCAGGGATTGCATATGTCCACCGGACCAATTGGTGTGCACCTGCGGCCATAAAGCAAGCATTCGAATGCTTACCAGGAAGCCGCTCACCCCTACCGAGGAGGAAATCGAGAAAAACCCGCGATCTCGCAGCGCGAAATTGCGGGCGATTGAAAAGATTTAGTTGAATCGTCAAAATAACAGGCAGAGTTATTAATGACAAAAAAGACCAAACAAGCATATAAGCAAGCCCCCTGGCGGAGACAGATCCGGTCTCTGGGCTTTTCCCTATTGCCTGTTGTCGCGCTGGTTGTTGTTGCAGCCCTGCACCTGATCATCAGCGCTCAGTCTGCCGAAGCCGGGCTGCAAATCATGGACATGCATTACGAAGAAGAAGAGATCCTCAGGCATATCGCCAATCAGCGCACCGAGCTGGCTTTAATCACTTCATACAAGGAAATGATCAATAGGGCAAAGGAACTTGGTTTTGAAACAGCCCCTGAAGACTCCATCCATTACATGCCCATTCCCGGTTATCAGGGAAAGGATGCTGTCTTGCTGGCGCCGCCTCCCGGAACCGAATCGACTGCTGCGCCGCTGGTCAATGAGTTCTATCAGGAGTCACTCTGGGAATGGTTTTTAGACACTTTTCTGACCGGTGCTGGAAATCAAGGAGGGGATCGTGGATAAATCACATAATCCCCGCTTAATCATCATTGGCGCGCTGCTCACAGCGGTAAGTTTGTTGATCGTCCTTCAAATGCTGCGCATTCAAAACAGCCTCAAGCATCAGGAGCTCAGTCGTTGGGCAGACGAGCAGTATTCTTACGCCATTGAAAATTATTATCCTGAACGCGGCAATATTTATGACCGATGGGGTCGTCTGATGGCCGGGAATGAGGATGTGTTCGAGATCGGTTTGCTTTTGCAGTATGTGGCCAATCCCGATACGATCGCGAGGACCTTGGATGGGATCAATGATCTCACCTACAGCAAGGTAATGGGCACTGCTTCACAGGCTTACGATCCCGAGAAAGCCATTTATTCGGTGTTAACTGATTTCATGCCCTCGGGCGTGGTTGACGTCTTGTCGGAAATCAAGCAGACCTATGAGATCGAAAATCCGCTTGGACGCGATGAAGATAAACCCTCCTTGCGCGGCTTGGTCTGGTACCCGCACTTAAAACGCAGTTACCCTGAGAACAACCTTGCGTCAAACGTGATCGGTTTTTATTCCTTCCGCGACCGTCAGAATGGGATCGGGTATTACGGTGTGGAAGAATACTATGACGATCTTTTAGCCGGGCAGCCGATGGAAACCTTTATGCCGCGTAATCCGTACATGCTGGAATCGCTGCCTGAAGTGCCCGCCGGCGCCAGTCTGGTGCTGACCATCGACCGGGAAATTCAGGCCATGGTCGAAAAGAAGCTGGATGACGCCATCAAGGATAATGAAGCTGAATACGGCGTCGTCATCGTGATGGACCCCCGCAACGGCGAGATCCTGGCCATGGCCAGTCAGCCGCGCATTAATCTCAACCAATACTGGGAAACAGAAAAAGAGTTCAAAGATAAAACGCCTTTCAACCGCGCTATCAGTGAGACCTATGAACCGGGGTCTGTGTTCAAGGTGCTGACCATGGCCGCGGCTTTTGATGCGGGTGTGGTGGATGAAAAAACAGAATACAACGATCCTGGGCGTTTTACAAAAGACCAGTATGGCGGACACGTCATCCTGAACTGGGACCGGCGCGGTCATGGCAAGCAAACCATGCAGGGCTGTATGCAGAAATCACTGAATGTCTGCCTGGCCTGGGTTGCGGTGGACAAGCTGGGCGATGAGAAATTTTACGATTATATGCAGGCTTTTGGTGTTGGCAGAATGACCAATATTGATCTGGGCGGCGAAGAGATTTGGCCGCTCAGCACATCCGATGATGAAGGCTGGTATCCAATTCAGCTCGCGACCAATTCATTCGGCCAAGGTGTGGCGCTGACGCCCATCCAGATGGCAACCGCAATATCATCAGTGGCTAATGACGGCAAAATGATGAAACCGCACGTGCTGAAGGCGATCATCCAGGATGGCCGGCAGTATAATACTTCCCCGCAAGTTCTGGGTGTTCCCATCAAGCCGGAAACCGCCCGCACCATGACCGAGATGCTGGTGAAATCCCTCGAGAATGAATCGTCGCTGGCTCTCGTGCCGGGCTACAGTATCGCCGGCAAGACCGGCACGGCGGAGATTCCGGTGGAAGGCGTTTACGGCACCGATCAGACCCATGCCTCATTTGTGGGTTGGGGTCCGGCTGCAGATCCGCAATTTTTGGTGTATGTCTGGATCGCCAAACCGGAAAAATCTCCCTGGGGTTCTGTAGTCGCAGCGCCGTTGTTCAGCGACATTGTTAAAGAACTGGTCATTTATTTGGATATCCCGCCGGAATCCGAACAGTCAGAGCTGCTTGCGAGAGAAGGATAAAGATGATCTCAACCCGGGAAATAATTCAAGCGCTCACCCAAAAACCAGTCACTGGAAAAGATTTAGTCATCACCGAAGCCGTGATCGATTCCCGCAAAGCCATACCGGGCTCGCTGTTTGTTGCGCTGGAGGGTGAACAAACGGATGGCCACCGCTTCATCCAGGCGGCTTTTGATAAAGGCGCGCAAGTTGCCCTCATCCATAAAGAAGTTGATAACAGCCTGCGGGTGATCGACATCCGCCAAACCAATTCCATCCGTGAAATCTCCCTGCCCGAACCGCCTTTCTGCATTCGGGTGGAAGATTCGCTCAAAGCCTTGCAGGAAGTCGCCCGGTTTTGGCGCGATAAGTTGGACTTGAGAGTCGTCGGCATCACCGGCAGCGTGGGGAAATCCTCCACCAAGGAACTCACCGCGGAGGTGCTCAGCCGGCGCTTCCATACCTACAAAAATCCGGGCAACTATAACAATGAGATCGGCCTGCCGCTTTCTCTGCTCAATCTGGGCAGAGGTTACGAGGTGATGGTCGCGGAAATGGGATTTTATTATCCCGGCGAGATCGCCTTCCTGTGCGGGATTGCCAAGCCCCAGATCGGCGTGATCACCAATGTGGGCACTGTGCATGCCGAACGCGCTGGCACGCGGGAGGAGATCGCCAGAGGAAAATCTGAATTGGTGGAATCCCTGCCCCTTTCCCCCTTGGGAACCGCCATTCTGAACATGGATGACCCATTCGTAAAAGCAATGGCGGAAAAAACGCGCGCGGATGTGGTTTTTTACGGCCTGGATCCAAAAGCCGATATCTGGGCGGACGAGATCGAAGGCCGTGGGCTGCAGGGTATCCTGTTTCGTCTGCATTTTCAGGGAGAGTCAATGAAACTGCAAGTGCCGCTGCTAGGGAGACACTCGGTTCAAACCATTCTTCGGGCTTGCGCCGTAGGATTCAGTCTGGGAATGAACTGGGAGGAAGTGTCAGAAGGGCTATTGGGCAGCAGCTCTCAGCTCCGTATGGTCTCCGTAAAAACCGAAAGCGGCGCGCTCATCCTGGATGATACCTACAACGCCACACCCGAATCAACTATTGCGGCGTTAGATCTGCTTGGCGAGATCAAAGGGCAGAAGATTGCTGTTCTGGGGGATATGCTCGAGCTTGGCCAATACGAAGTGGACGGGCACCAGCAGGTGGGCCGGCGCGCGGCTGAAGTGGTCAGCCACCTAATCGCGGTAGGCCCGCGCGGTAAGATCATTGCGGAAACCGCCACACAGCGAGGTTTGCCGCCATCCGCAGTGACCTGGGTCAATGACGCCGTCGAAGCTGCCGGTCTGTTGAAGTACAACCTGCGTGAAGGCGACGTGGTGCTGGTTAAAGGATCCCATGGCCTTCGTATGGACAGAATCTCAGCTATCTTGGAGGAGGCGGCATGAGGCAGGCATCTCTCGCGCTGGCGCTTAGCTTTCTGGCTTTCATCATGACAGTCATCTGGGGCAACCCCCTGATTCAATTGCTCAAGTTTTTCAAGGTGGGCAAAATTATCCGCGAGGAAGGGCCTGGCAGCCATATAGAGAAATTGGGTACACCCACCATGGGCGGTTTTATGATCATTGCCCCGGTGCTGCTGCTCACCGTGCTGCTCAATGCCGCCACTCTGCTTGGGTTTGACATTCTCGGTCAATCCGTACTGATCCCCCTGCTCGTGATGGTGTCATTTGGCATTCTTGGGGCGATTGACGATTGGGAAGGCATCCGCGGCTCCCGCAAGGGGCTGGGCATGCGCGCCCGCACCAAATTGCTGGCCCAGATTGTGCTTGGGTTGGGGACAGCCTTTGCGTTGAAATACATCGTCAATGTACCGGAAATGTACTGGCCGGGTTACCCGGAACCGCTCTCCCTGGGCGGCTGGTACATCCCTATCGCCACGATCATTATTGTTGGTTTCTCCAACGCGGTCAATTTCACCGATGGGCTGGACGGATTAGCCGGATTGATCTCCGCGACTGCATTTGCCGCTTACGGCGGCATCGCGTTGCTGCAGGAGCAATGGTTCCTGGCCCGGTTCTGCTTCACCATTGTCGGCGCTTTATTTGGATTCCTGTGGTTCAACGTTCATCCCGCCGAACTGTTCATGGGTGACACCGGCTCCTTGGCCATCGGTGCTACATTGGCCACCTTTGCCCTGATGACCGGCCAATGGCTGGTACTGCCGGTGATCGCCATCATCCCTGTCAGTGAAATTATCAGTGTGGTGTTGCAGGTGCTTTATTTCAAATATACCGGCGGCAAGCGCCTGTTCAAAATGGCGCCGCTGCATCATCATTTTGAATTGTTGGGCTGGAGCGAGACACAGGTCGTTCAGCGCTTCTGGTTGGCAACATTGATTGCGGCAATGTTGGGCATTGCCTTGATACTGGTGGAATAAATGAAAGATTGGCAGGGAAAATACGTGATCGTCGTCGGCGCCGCCCGCCAGGGGCTGGCTGCCACGCGTTTCCTTGCCGCGCAGGGCGCCCATGTCATCCTGACCGACAAACAGTCTGACTCCGAACTCGAGCATGTCAAGCAAATGTTCAAGGGCAAGGATGTCAGCTTCGCATTCGGAGGACATCCGCTTGAGCTGCTGGAAACCGCGGACATCCTCTGCCTTTCCGGTGGCGTACCCTTGACTTTGCCGTTGGTGGTGGAAGCGCTCAAGCGCGAAATCCCGGTCACCAACGACTCACAGATCTTCATGGAAGCGGTCAGAGCCAATGTGATCGGCATCACCGGATCAGCTGGGAAGACAACCACCACCACCCTCACAGGCGCCATCGCCAAAGCCGCGTTGGAACCCGGCGTGAAGGTTTGGGTGGGCGGCAATATTGGCACCCCGATGATCGATTTCCTGGACGATATCAAACCCGAGGATTGGGTGGTGCTGGAACTCTCCAGTTTCCAACTGGACCAAATGACCATTTCACCCCATGTGGCCATGATATTGAATATCACGCCCAATCATCTCGACCGTCACAAAACCATGCAGGCATACTCCGAAGCGAAAGCCCGCATCCTGGCTTTCCAGGGTGATCAAGATATCGCGATCCTGAACCGCGATGATCGCGGTTCGCTGGATTTGAAGGATCGTGTGAAGGGCCGGTTGGTTACCTTTGGATTCTCCGATCCCGAGCCTTCAGCAAAGGGAGTGTTTATTGAAGACGATTCTATTTATTTCAGGAATGATCAAAACGTCACAAAAGTTGCGCCAGTAAGCGCGCTGAGACTGCCCGGACGCCACAACCTGGCTAACGCCATGGCCGCTTGCGCGGTGGGCGCAGCGTTGGGATTTGACCCGCAAGCCATGCAGTCAGGGATTGCCTCGGTGGCTGGCGTCCCTCACCGGTTGGAGCTTGTCCGTGAGAAAGGCGGTATCCGCTGGTACAACGATTCCATCGCCACCGCGCCGGAAAGGGTCATGGCGGCTATTGAAGCCATTCATACCCCGCTGGTGCTTTTGCTTGGCGGCCGCGATAAAGACCTGCCATGGAATGATCTGGCGAAAATGTTGAATACCATCAAACCCAAAGTAATTTTGTTCGGCGAAGCCGCGAACCTGATCCAGAAGGCGCTCAATGACCTCGAAAACGGGAATCCTTCCTATCCGCTTTGGAAAGTGGGCAAATTGGAGGAAGCGGTAAGTCAGGCGGCAAAAGCCGCGGTCGCAGGTGAAAGCGTGCTGCTCTCTCCCGGCGGCACCAGCTTTGACGCTTACAAGGATTTTGAGGCGCGCGGTGAGCATTTCAGGCAGTTGGTGGAGGCGCTCCCATGAGCCAGAAATCCATTCCGGTTGAATACAAACCCAAACGCCGCCCGCTTTATCTGGGTGTGGACGTCACCATGCTCATCACGGTGGTCACGCTGTTGGGTTTTGGTTTGCTGATGCTCTATTCCGCCAGTTGGGAATACTCAGTCTCCATCATGGGGCAGCGCCCGTCCTATCTATTGGAACGCCAGCTGCGCTTCCTGGTGCTGGGCGGAGCGGCGGCTGTGTTTGCTTTCTTCTTTGATTATCACAAGATCAAAAAATTCGTCATCCCGATGATGCTGGTGACCCTCATCATGCTGATGCTGGTCATCTTCTACGTCAACGAGGTTCGCTTGGGTGCGAGACGCGGGCTTTTCCAGGGCTCCATCCAACCCTCAGAGCTGGCCAAACTGGTGGTGATCATCTACCTGGCATTCTGGCTGCACGCCAAGAAGGACCTCCTGCACGAGTTTTCCTTCGGGCTGCTGCCGATGGCCGCCATTTTGGGGATTTCTTCCGCCTTGATTCTCTTCCAGCCTGATTTGAGCGCCGCGGCAACCATCTTCCTGATCGGCGGTTTGATGTTCTTCATGGGCGGCGGCGAGATGCGCCAGATCATTCCTTCCTTGATCATCGCTTTGGTGGTTGGCATCCTGCTTATCCTGGTCTACAGCACCGGCCAGGAGCGTATTTCCAGCTTCGTGGAAGGTATCCAGGATCCCAAAATGGCTTCCTATCATGTGGTGCGCTCTTTCGAAGCGATTGTACGAGGCGGTCTGTTCGGCGCGGGGATTGGCCGAGCCAACACCAAATTTACCGGTTTGCCTGTGGCGCCCACCGATTCGATCTTCGCGGTGATCGCTGAGGAAACCGGGATCATCGGCGCCTGCCTCGTCATCATTCTTTTTATCCTGTTTCTCTGGCGCGGACTGACCATCGCGCGCAACGCGCCGGATATGCTCGGTCGGCTGTTGGCTGCCGGGATCACAGTGTGGATCTTCCTCGAAGCGGTCATCAATATGAGTGTATTGGTCAACCTGCTGCCCTTTGCCGGCAATGCGCTTCCCTTCATGAGTTACGGCGGCTCAAATTTAACCATGGTGATGGTAGGTGTGGGCATCATCATGAGCGTAGCACGGCAGACATCGATCAAGAATAATGAAGAAGAAAGGAGGCCCCTCAATGCGGTTGTTAGTGTGCGCCGGGATGACGGGCGGCGGCGTGTTTCCGGCGCTCGCCGTTCTGCAAACGGTGAAGGATAAAACCAGCGACGTGCTGTGGATCGGAAGCCGGGGCGGCATGGAAGCCGTCCTGCTGAAGGATCAGAACCTGCGCTTTGAAACCATCCCCGCCGCGGGTGTGCATGGCGTGGGCCTGCTTTCGCTGCCCCGCAACCTGCTGCAACTTGCCAAAGGATATTTCGAAGCAGGCAGGATCATCAGAGACTTCAAGCCGGATGTCATGTTCTTCACCGGTGGTTATTTGGGTGTGCCGGTAGCTTACGCCGGTAAGCGTATTCCTTCAGTGGTGTTTGTGCCCGATATAGAACCGGGATTGGCTTTGAATGAGATCATCCGCTTGGCTGAAGGCGTGGCGGTCAGTGTGCCTGATTCCAGCGGATTTATCAAACATCAAAACATTGAGGTTACGGGTTACCCCGTGCGGAGAGAACTCACCCAATGGACCAGGCCGGTCGCACGCGAGCACTTTGGAATTGGACAAAACGAAAAGGTGCTGTTGGTCTTCGGCGGCAGCAAAGGCGCGCGATCAATCAATCAGGCACTGGCAGCCAATCTTGAACCGCTCATTGCGCAAATGCATATCATCCATGTGAGCGGACGCGATAATTGGAATGAAACACAGGCCCTGGTTTCACGGTTGAATGACGTCCAGCGTGCCCGTTATCACGCGTACCCGTTCCTTAATGAGGATATGGGTGCCGCCTTTGCCGCGTCAGACCTGGTGGTCTGCCGCGCAGGCGCTTCCACTTTAGGCGAGCTGCCGCATTTCGGCCTACCCGCCATCCTGGTCCCCTATCCGTTTGCGTGGCGTTATCAACGCGAGAATGCTGATTTTCT
>CAYPAG010000049.1:0-11647 GCA_964408645.1 uncultured Pelolinea sp.
GCCCCCCGGCTCGGCTGGCAAACGTACACGTTGGCCGCCCGGCCTGTGCGCGAGGCGTACTTCGCGGCCAATTCATTCGAAAATTCAGCCGCGCGTGCCCGCGTAACCAGGCTCACCGTGCAGCCGCCAAAGCCCGCGCCCGTCAGCCGCGAACCGAAACAGCCCTCAATCTCAACCGCCGTCTCCACCAGCGCGTCCAGCTCAGGCGTGCTCACCTCAAACAGGTCGCGCAGCGAGCGGTGGCCTTCCACCATCAACCGGCCGAATCCAACCGCGTCCTCCTCCACCAGCCTGAAGCTGGCCTGCTTGACGCGCTCGATCTCCTCGATCACATGCCGGGCGCGTTTCCGCGTCGTCTCCGGCAGCAGCGCCTGGTGCTGCTCAAAGTCATCCATGCTGACGTCGCGCAGGGAGTGGATATTCGCAAGCTGTTGCTTGAGTAATTCGACGGCCTGCTCGCATTCCTTTCGGCGCTGGTTGTACTCGGAAGCAGCCAGGTTGCGCCGGACGCCCGAATCCGCGATCACGATGGCCGTCTCCGGCGGCAGCGGTAGCGGCTGCCACGAGAGCGTGCGCAGGTCAAACAGCAGCGCGTGCCGCGCGACGCCGTGCGCGCAGGCGAACTGGTCCATCAGCCCGCAGCCCACACCCACATAGCGGTTTTCCGCGAATTGGCAGGCCTGCGCCAGCTGCATGCGCTCCAGCTGCCAGTCCGCCGCTGCCTGCCAGGCCACGG
This sequence comes from uncultured Pelolinea sp., assembly GCA_964408645.1. Taxonomy (GTDB): domain Bacteria; phylum Chloroflexota; class Anaerolineae; order Anaerolineales; family Anaerolineaceae; genus Pelolinea. The sequence goes on from CAYPAG010000049.1 coordinate 737, forward strand.
CGAACGCCAGCTCCACCGCCGCCGAGCTGCTCAATCCGGCGCCGATGGGCAGATCGGAAGCGTAAACCGCGTCCATGCCGCTCAACGGCAGCCCGCCGGCCTGCAGCGACCAGGCCACCCCGGCCGGGTATAGCGCCCACTGTGGCAGCGGCTGCCCGTCAATATCCGCGCGCTGCTCCAGCCCGTCCAGCGAAAAAACCACCTCGCCGTCAAAATCCAGCGCCCTGATCGAAACCAGGCGGTCGCTGCGCGGATGCGCGGCCAAACGCACAAAGCGGTCGATCGCGGCCGGCAGGACGATGCCCTGGTTGTAATCCACATGTTCCCCCAGCAGGTTCACCCTGCCCGGCGAGCTCACGCGGATCGCCGCGTCGGGTAAATGCTCATTCAGGTGTTGGAAGCTGCTCATGCGGGAACTCCTCTGCCATTCTCTTCTTTTTGTCATGCGGCAATTTCTTGATCTCCAGCTCTCTTTTCATCGCCATGCGCCGGTCTTCCACTTCTTCAAAATACGCCAGCCGCACCGGGCCGTTCATGCGCGTGTAGCGCGCGCCTTTGCCGCGTTGGTGGGTTTTCAGGCGCCGTTCCACGTCGGTTGTCCAGCCGCAGTAAAAACTGCCGTCAGCGCATTCGAGCAGGTAGCAGTAATACGGCATGCGGTTTATCTGCCCGGACAGGGGGTCTGGATGATCATTAAAGGCCTCCCAGCAGCAGCCTGCCCAGGCCCATCACCGCCGGGCTGAGAACGCTGTCGATCAGGCTGAAGCCCAGCAGCGGACCGAGGAAGAGCAGGACGAGCAGGATATACGGCCCATACGGCCGGATGCGCTCGTACGCTTCTTCAAGCGCGGGCGGTAAAAAGAAAATCAAAATCTCCTCGCCATCCAGCGGCGGCAGCGGAATCAGGTTGAAGAGCATCAATCCCAGATTGGTGAAGAAAAAATAGATCAGGAACTGGTACGGCGATGGAAAAAAATCGATCATCGGCGCGCCAAACGCGACCCACCCCATCCGCAGTGGAATGGCTGCCAGGAAAGCCAGCAGGAAATTGGCCAAAGGGCCCGAGATCGCCACCAAAAGCAGCGCGGCGCGCGAATGCTGGCGCAGCCGGCTTGGGCTGATGGGCACCGGCTTTGCCCAGCCGAAACCGGTGAAAAGCAGCATCAGGCTGCCCATCATATCCAGATGGCTGAGCGGGTTGAGCGTCAGGCGTCCAAAGCGGCGCGGGGTGTCATCCCCGAACATAACCGCCGTCCAGGCGTGAAAGAATTCATGAAAAGTGAAGGCGATCAGCAGGGTGATAATGCCAGCGATGAGCTGCGCGGGTGATTGGTTCAGCATGGGTTAACTATAATGCATAAGCCCGGTTGTCTATTTTGATATAATGCTGCCATGCTCCCCGACCTTGATATGGGTGATGTTTTGCGTCTTAAAAAACCCCATCCCTGCGGGGGATATACCTGGCGGGTCACCCGGCTTGGTGCGGATATCGGGCTCGAATGCCTGACCTGCGGCCGGCGCGTGATCCTCACCCGGCGGGAAGTGAAAAACAGAGTGAAGAAGAATCTGGGAAAACCAACGGATGCTGAATCCCCAAAATAACAAAAAGCGCGTCATTTTTCTGTATTCCGACACGGGCGGCGGCCATCGCAGCGCGGCGGAGGCGATCATCGAAGCGCTGGAGCTTGAATTTCCGGACCGTTTTGAATGTGAGATGGTGGACTTTTTTGAAAATTACTCGCCCCCTCCATTCAATATGGCCGGTCCGATCTATCCCGTCATGTCGCGTATGGATCATCTATGGAAATTCTCCTTTGAGGTCAGCGATGATCCCGACCGCATGCGCGTGATCTATGCCATGTTCTGGCCGTATGTCCGCCTTCCTTTATACAAACTGCTCGAAAAACACCCGGGGGATATTTTTGTCTCCGTCCACCCCCTGATCAACATCCCCCTGCTGAGGGCGATGCGCAACCGGGGCAAGCGCCAGCCCTATGTCATCGTGGTCACCGATCTGGTGTCCACCCACACCGCCTGGTTCACCAATGACGCGACGCGCGTGATCGTCCCCACCGAACAGGCCACCCGCAAGGGGCTGGAATCCTGCGTCAATCCCGAAAAACTAAAGGTCATCGGCTTGCCCGTGGCCGACCGCTTTTGCAGCCCCAAAAGCGACAAACAGGCGCTGCGCGGGAAGCTCGGCTGGCCGCAGGACAAGCTGGTGGCGCTGCTGGTCGGCGGCGGCGAAGGCATGGGGCCGCTGGAAGAGATCGCCGCCCAGATCAATGATTCCGGCCTGGATATCACCCTGGTGGTGGTCACCGGGCGCAATCAGAAATTAAAAGAGTCGCTCGAGAAAATGCGCTGGAACATCCCCGCCCATATCTACGGCTTTGTGCGCGAGATGCCCGATTTTATGCGTGCCGCGGATTTTCTGCTCACCAAAGCCGGTCCCGGCACGATCAGCGAAGGGCTGATCGCCGGTCTGCCCATCATTCTCTATCACCGGCTGTCAGGCCAGGAAGAGGGGAATGTCGCTTATGTGACCGATGAGGGCGCCGGCGTTTGGGCGCCGGATCCGAGTGATATCGTTGAAACTTTGAAGGGCTGGATCGAAGACCCGCAAAAGCGCAGCCAGGCGACCGAAAACGCCTGCCGGCTGGCGCGCCCAAACGCCTCCCGCGATATCGCCAGGGAAATCGCCGCCTATCTCAATCCTTAAATAGTTACAATATAAGCATGCCCATTCTGGATGCCAACACCTTTGAGTTCATCAGCCGCAGCGCGGAGCAGACCCGCCGCATCGGCAGCCGTTTGGGTGAAATCCTGAAACGCGGGGATGTCATCGGATTGACCGGCGACCTCGGCGCGGGCAAAACCACCCTGGTTCAGGGCATCGTGCGCGGCTGGGGCAGCAGCGATCTGGTCACCAGCCCCACTTTCGTGCTGGTCAACCACTACCGCCTGCCGGATGGAACGGTTCTTTCTCACCTGGACGCCTATCGGTTGAAGAACGCCCTAGAAGCTGAAGACCTTGATCTCGAAGCGATGCTTTCTGAAGGGCCGCTGCTGGTGGAATGGGCTGACCAGATCATGGAAGCGCTCCCCGGCGAACATCTCTTGATCCACATGGAATGGCTAACTGAAGAACTGCGCCGCATGGTCATCACATACCAGGGCGACCGTTACCGCCGAATGCTCAACCACCTCAAGGAAGGGATGGTGATGAGTTACTGATGATCCTGGCCATTGACACTTCAACCCAGTGGATCGGCCTGGCGCTGTTTGACGGCGCGCAGATCTTGTATTCCAAGGTTTGGCGCACCAGCCGGCGCCACACGGTGGAGCTGGTGCCTGCCATTAAGGCGGCCCTGGCCGAATCCGGTGTGGAGCTCGCGGCGCTCAAGGCCATTGCCGTCGCGCTCGGTCCTGGCTCTTTCACCAGCCTGCGCATCGGCTTGGCTGTCGCCAAAGGCATCGCCCTCGCGCAGCGCGTACCCCTGATCGGCGTCCCCTCGCTCGATATCACCGCGAACGGCATTCCGCTAGCCAATCATCCCCTGCTGGCTGTGCTGAAAGCCGGCCGCGGCCGGCTGGCGGTGCAGTGCTATCTCCCCGGTGATGGTCATTGGGAAGCGGACGGCGATATATTTATTACCTCCGCTGACGAACTGGAGGAGATGATCACCTCCCCGACCATCATTGCCGGCGAGATCACCCAGGAGGACAGGCGGGTGCTTGAACGCCGCTGGCGCAACGCGCTGGTCGCCAGCCCATCTCGGAATATCCGCCAGCCGTCGGCATTGGCCGAAATCGCCTGGAAACGGTTTGAGAAAGGTGAAGCGGACGATCCCGTCACGCTGGCGCCCATCTATCTTCACACGATCAACACGCCAGCCGATTAATTTCGGTTATTATTCATTTCTGCAAGTTGAAATTTACGGAAAGGAGCATTGGTGGAAGGAGAACTCATTCTGCGCGAAGTGGCGGGTGAGGTCAGGCAGTGCATGAAGTGCGACCTGGCAAACTCGCGCAAAAACGCCGTCCCGGGCGAAGGCCCCGCCAATGCGTCCGTCATGTTCATCGGTGAAGGCCCTGGTTTTTATGAAAATGAGCAGGGCCGCCCCTTCGTGGGTCAGGCAGGCAAATTCCTGGATGAACTGCTGGAATCCGCCGGTCTCCACCGCGATAAAGTGTATATCACCAACGTGGTCAAATGCCGGCCGCCCGGCAACCGCGACCCGCAGGATGGCGAACTGGCTGCCTGCGCCCCCTTCCTGGAGCGCCAGATCGAGGCGATCGATCCACTGGTGATCGTCACGCTCGGCCGCTTCTCCATGGCGCGCTACTTTCAGACCGCCAAGATCAGCGTGATTCACGGCCGCTCGGCCTGGATCAACGGCCGGCTGATTGTCCCCATGTACCACCCGGCAGCCGGTCTGCATCAGGCCAAATGGCGTCCGGTGATCATGAAAGATTTCGCTCAACTGGCTAAAATGGTGGAAACCGCCAGGCAGCAGCGCGAAATTAAATTATCACAAAATGACACGACCTCCAGCGGGCCGGCGCAGGACGCCACCCAGCTGAGTTTCTTTTAATATTCAGGTGCACGAATGGATCATGCGGAAAATCTGATTGTCAAATTGAAAAATAAACAAGCGCGCGTTGCCGTGCTCGGGCTTGGCTATGTCGGGCTGCCTTTGGCGGTGGTATTCGCCGAATGCGGTTTCAAGGTCACCGGCATTGACCCCATCCAGGAGAAAGTGGATGCCATCAACGCCGGCAGGAGTTATATCCTGGATATCGAAGACGACACCATCGCCCGGTTGACCGCCAGCGGCCATCTCAAAGCCACCTCGGATTTTTCCGCGCTCTCCGAGATGGACGCGGTCAGCATCTGCGTGCCGACGCCGCTCAGGAAAACCGGCGATCCTGACCTCTCCTTTATTGTCTCCGTTGCCAACTCACTCAAGCAATACGTCCATCCCGGCATGGTCATCGTGCTTGAATCCACCACCTACCCCGGCACCACCCGCGAACTGATCCTGCCCAAATTATGCGAAGAAGGCGGGCTGGAGGTCGGTCGCGATTTCTTCCTGGCCTTCTCGCCGGAGCGCGTGGATCCCGGCCGCGAGGATTGGACCACCATCAACACGCCCAAGGTCATCGGCGGAATCACCCCGCAGTGCGCGCAAGTCGCCGAGACCTGGTACTGCCAGGCATTGCAGACCGTGGTGCCGGTGTCCTCCGCTGAGGTGGCGGAGATGGCCAAACTGCTGGAGAACACCTTCCGCATGATCAACATCGGCATGGTCAATGAAATGGCGATCATGTGCGACCGCCTGGGCGTTGATGTGTGGGAAGTGATCGAAGCCGCGGCCACCAAACCCTTTGGCTTCATGAAATTCCTGCCCGGCCCGGGCCTGGGCGGCCACTGCATTCCCATCGATCCCTTATACCTCTCCTGGAAATTGAAAACTGTCAATTACTCCGCGCGTTTCATCGAACTGGCGTCGGAGATCAACACCACCATGCCGCGCTTTACGGTCAGCAAGGTGCAGGACGCGCTCAACCTGCACAAGAAAGCCCTGAACGGCGCCAGGGTGCTGGTGCTGGGTGTGGCTTACAAGGCCGACATTGACGATCTGCGCGAGTCGCCGGCGCTGGATATCATCCACCTGCTGCGGGAAAAAGGCGCGCAGGTCAACTACCATGACCCGTTTATCCCTTCCATCCAGCACGACGAGCTGGAAATGGCCAGCATCCAGGATCTGGACACGGCGGTCAAAGAAGCGGACTGTGTGGTGATCGTGACCAATCATTCCGCCTATGATTACAAAAAGATCCTTGATGATGCCCGCCTGATTGTGGATACCCGCAACGCGCTCAGAACGCATGGAAAACAAGTCGAAAAGGTGATCCGACTGTAATGGCCAAGTATCTCGTCACCGGCGCGGCCGGTTTCATCGCCTCCAGGGTTTGCGAATTTCTGCTCGATCAGGGCCATCAGGTGGTCGGCATCGACAACCTCGACCCGGTGTATGACCTGCGCATCAAACGCTGGCGGCTCGACCGGCTCACACCGCGCGATGGATTTAGTTTGTACGAAGAGTCCATTTGCGACCAATCGGCGCTGAAACGCCTGGTGGAAGATCATCCGAAAATCGCGGGCATCATCAACCTGGCGGCCAAAGCCGGGGTGCGTGATTCCGTCATCGATCCTTGGTCTTATTACGATACCAACCTGACCGGCACGCTCAATCTGCTGGAGCTGAGCCGTCATTATCAAATCCCAAAATTCGTCCTGGCTTCCACCTCCAGCATCTACGGCGCAAACGCGCCCTACCCGACGCCTGAAACCACCGAATCCAGCTTTCCCCTGCAGCCCTACGCGGCCAGCAAGAAAGCGGCCGAGACCTTGTGCTACAGCTACCATTACCTTTACGGCACGGACGTCACCGTGGTGCGCTATTTCACCGTCTATGGCCCTGCCGGGCGTCCGGGCATGTCCATGTTCCGCTTCACTCGCTGGATCAGCGAAGGCGAAGAGGTGAAGGTCTTCGGCGACGGCACACAGACGCGCGGATTCACATATCTGGACGATATCGCGCGCGGCACGATCGCCGCGCTCAAACCGCTCGGCTACGAGATCATCAATCTCGGCGGACATGAATCCATCAGCATTAACGACCTGATCAAGAAGTTCGAGCAGGCGATTGGCAAGGAAGCCCTCATCGCCCATTTTCCCGCGCACCCCGCGGATATGTCGGCCAGCTGGGCGGATGTCAGCAAAGCCAGGCGGCTGCTGGGTTGGGAACCGCGTGTCGGATTGGAAGAAGGCATCCGGCAGGTGATCAACTGGTACCGCCAGGAACACGATTGGGCTATCCAGGTGGATACCGAATGAAATTTGTCGCCTCCTTGTGGACGACCTTCAAGAACGACAAACTCCTCCAAAAAGTTGTCCGCAATTCCAGTTATCTCCTGAGCAGCAATGTGCTCGGGATGGGTTTGAGCGTGCTGCAGAGCATCCTGGCAGGCCGCTTGTTGGGCGTGGCCGGGTTCGGCGTCATCGGCACCATCACCGCCTTCGCCTCCACCCTCAACCGCCTGTTTTCATTCCGCATGAACGAGCTGGTGGTGAAGTATTTCGGTGGAGCGGACACCAAAGGCGAGCATGAAAAAGCGCAGGCTGTGGTCAAGGCCGCCGCGCTGGGCGAGTTCATCAGCGCCTTGCTCTCATTTGGCGTGATCCTTATTTTTGCGCCTTATGCCGCTTCCAACCTGGCTGACGACCCCACAACCGCGCGCCTGTTCATGATCTATGGGACGATCGTGCTGGCCAATTTCGCCACCGAAGCATCCACCGGTGTGCTGCAGGTCACCAACAAATTCAAAAACCAAGCCATCCTCAATCTGGTCAGCAACGTGCTGACCGCCTCGATCATTGTGTGGGCATTCTTCGCCAAGCGCGGGCTGGCGGAAGTGATGATGGCCTACATGCTGGGAAAATTTGTCCTCGGCCTGGGCACCACGGCGCTCGGCTGGCGGGAAATGCAGAAAAAATACGGGGCAGATTGGCTCAAGACGCCCTTCTCCCATCTGCCGCCGCTCAAGGAACTCTTCAGTTTTGCCTTCAACACCAATATCAGCAGCACCATCATTATGCTGGTGCGCGATAATGAAGCGTTATGGATTGCCTGGTTCCTTTCGCCGGTCGCGGTGGGATACGCCAAAACAGCCCTGGCGATCATCAACCTGGTGCAGGTGCCCATCACGCCCTTTATCTCCACCACTTATCCCGAGATTAACACGGCCGTGGCACGCAAGGACTGGACTTTGCTCAGGCGCCTGCTCAAACGCGTCACCTTGATTTCAGGCATCTGGACAGTCGGCACCGCGATCGGTTTGGTGCTCTTCGGCCGCTGGCTGCTGTCATTTTATGGTCCTGATTTTATGCCAGCCTATACGCCCATGCTTCTGTTCCTGGCCGGGCTTGGATTTGCCAACATTTTCTTCTGGAACCGCCCGCTGCTGCTTTCGCTTGGGCTGCCCATGGTGCCCACCCGCATCAGCTTGTGGTGCGGCATCGCCAAGGTCGGGCTGGCTTTTCTCTTTGTTCCGCGTCTGGGGCTTAACTTTGAGGCCATGCTGTTGTCCCTGTTCTTCATCGTGTCTGTCACCCTGATCATCCTACGCGGGTTCCGCGAGATCCGGCAGATCGAGACCAGTGAAAGGGAGACAGCCAGCGCATGAAGATCGCCTGTATCACCACTTCGGTCATGCCTTCCAAGACGGCCAACAGCATCCAGGCCATGAAGGTCGTGCATGCCCTGCATGAGATTGGGCATGAAGTCCAGCTGTGGGTGCCGGAATTTGAGAAAAGCAGTTGGGATGAGATCGCCGATATCTATGGATTGAAGTCGCGCTTTGAGATCACCTGGGTCCGTTTTCTGCCGATTTCCAAGCAGTACGATTTTTGCTGGAAAGCCGTTGCTTCCGCCAACCGCTGGGGCGCGCAGGTGGTCTATACCTGGGCGCTGCAGGCCGCGGTCTTCGCGCAGATGCGCGGGCTGCCCTCGGTGATGGAATTTCACGATTTTCCGATGGGACGCCTCGGTCCCGAACTTTTCAAGCTGTTCGCTTCATCACATCAAAAAAAGCTTTCCCTGTGCACCACCCGCGCGTTGGCTGAGGGGATGGAAGACCGATATGACTTCAAGTTCCATCCGGACGAATTGCAGATCGCGCCCAACGGTACGGAAATTGAACGCTATGCCGACCTGCCGTCGCCCGAAAAAGCCAGACAGTCGCTCAACCTGCCGCAGGGTTTCACCGTCGGTTACACCGGCCATTTCTACGCTGGTCGCGGCATGGAACTGCTGACCGAGATTGCCCGCCAAATGCCGGAGGTTAATTTCTTGTGGGTGGGCGGCCGCGCGGAAGACATCGCGCCCTGGCAGCGGCAGTTAAACGATCAGGATATTCACAACGTCACCATCACCGGTTTCATCCCCAACAGCCAATTACCTCTTTATCAGGCCGCGGCGGATGTGTTGGCCATGCCGTACGGTAAAAAGATCTCCGGTTCGAGCGGCGGGGACATCTCCAAGGTGATCAATCCCATGAAGATGTTTGATTACATGGCCGCGGGACGCCCCATCCTCGCCAGCGATATTCCTGTTTTTCATGAAGTGCTGCGCGATGAGATTGCCTTGTTTTGCGAAAGTGAAAATCCAACCTCATGGATTGCGGCCATCCGCGCTTTGCAGCAGGATGGGCTGCGCAGGGAGAATATGGGCGCTTCGGCCAAACAAGAGGCGCATAAGTACACCTGGAAAAACCGCGCCCGCCTGACCACCTCAAGGCTCGAAAAGATATTAGAATAGCCCCGTGAAGAAAATCCCGCAGCGAGAAGTTAAGATCAAGCCCCTGTTTTGGCCCTTGGTCACAGGACTCATATCCGGCGCTGTGGTCGCGTGGTTAAATCCAGGTCAACAGCCGGTGCGAGCCTTTCTGGTGGCGTTCTTGTTGGCAGGGTCTTCCTGGTGGGTAATTTCTGCTGTATTAACTAAACTGCAATCCAACCGTACAGCCCGGCTCACCACCGCGCTGGCATTCTCTCTGCGTCTGCTAATCGGCGTGATCCTTTTCATCACGCTGCCGATCTTTGGTTACAATGAAGCGCCGCCCAACAACGGGTATCTGTACCTGGATGCGTATGAACGCGACACAGATGCCTGGGAATTGGCCGCCTCAGGCCGCTCGTTGGCAACCGCGTTTGGCGATGAATTCGCGACCGACCAGTATGGCGGACTGCTCTCACTCAGCGCCGGGATCTACCGGCTGCTCAGCCCTGACGCCCACCGCCCCCTGCTCATCCTCATCCTGACATCTTTCGTTGCCGCGCTCGGGTTGCCCTTCTTTTGGAAAGCCGTCAGCAGCCGCTGGGGAGAAAAAACCGCCAACGCCTCCGCCTGGATCTACGCCCTCTATCCCGAAAGCATCATCCTGGGCGCTTCGCAGATGCGCGAACCGATCCTGATCGGTCTTTCAGCTATTGCTTTATGGGGCGTGCTGCGCTGGCGTGAGGATCACCATTCGTCCATCATCGCGCTGGCTCTTAGCGGCCTCTTCATGGTGTTCATTTCTATCAAGGCTGCGGCAGCCATCGGTCTGGCGCTGGCTGTATGGTTCTGGCTGGAAAACCTGCTGCCGAAAATGAACAGAACCTGGCGCCTGGTCAGTTTGGCCGCGTTAATCCTGGCCGTTATCGCGGGCAGTTTTCTCAGTTGGGGTTGGCTGGTGGATAGTTCCCGCTGGGACCTGATGCTGATGGAAGGATCCTCCGGCCGCATCCAATGGGAAGTCGAGCTGATCGGCGAGCGCTTCCGCGCGCCTTTCATCATCGGCTATGGGTTGGCGCAGCCGGTGCTGCCGGCCGCCATCGTTTATCCGGGGCTGCCCATCACGCGCTCGATCGCCATTTTCCGTTCGCTGGGCTGGTATCTGCTCGCGCCCTTGCTCTTCTCCGGGTTCCTGCTGGTTTGGAAGAAGCAGCTGAAGATTGACCGCCGTGTCCTGCTGTTATTTTTTCTCATCGTGCTTGTTTGGACCTTCATCTCATCCGCCCGCGCGGGCGGTGACCAGTGGGATAACCCGCGCTACCGCGCGATCTTTCTGGTGTGGATGGCTTTTCTGGGCGGCTGGTCGTGGGTCCATACCCTCGAGCAGCGTTCCCCCTGGTTGTGGCGCATCCTGCTGCTGGAAACCATTTACATCGGCTTCTTCATCCAATGGTATCTCAGCCGTTATTACTCACTGTTCAAGCGCATGGATTTCTGGCCGATGGTGCGGCTGCTCGGCGGGATCGGCGTGGTTGTGATTTTCGGTGGCATTATTTTTGACCTG
>CAYPAG010000050.1:0-7403 GCA_964408645.1 uncultured Pelolinea sp.
GTCGCCCTCCTCCAGGCCGCCCCCAAGCAATTCGCTGTACGCGTCTGAGCGCGCGCCAGTCTCAACGCGAATTTCAGTGGATTGGCCCAGACCTGATCTCTTCATGACATAGGCGCTCCCATCCTCCGTATATTGAATGGCCTGGTTGGGAACCAACAGAGCGCTCTCAACCTGGTTGGTGATGATGCTGGCCATGGCGGTGAAACCGGGCTTGACCTGCTCATCCGCGTCAGTTAATACGATCCTGACCTTGAACAGCGCGTCATCGCCGTTGGTTGATCCCGCCTGTGAAATATTATCGACAACACCCTCATAAGACGCGTTTGGCAGGGCACTGAACGTGACCAGCGCAGTCTGTCCGGCCTTGATTTTGTTGATCTCCATCTGGGAGATTTCGACCTCTATGACCAGGTTGGACAGATCATCCAGCTGGACTGCGAAATCACCGCTGCCGGCATAACTGCCAACCGAGGCCTGGATGTCTGTCACTGTCCCGGCGAATGGCGCGATAATGCTGGCTTGGTCGACCAAATTCTGAAGCGCCTGCATCTCTGCCTGGGCGGCAGACAGCTCGTCGCTGGCATTCAACAAGCGCTGCGCTTGTGCGCGCGCCTGGGCTAATTCGGCTGCTCTTACATCATAGAGAATGAAATAATCTTCGGTCCGCTGGCCGTAAGGCGTTCCCATGATCTGGCTCATCGCCCGCTGCAAGCTGTCCCGTTTAAGAATGCCTGCCTGCAGGGCTTCATACGCAACGGTCCTGGTGGGATCATCCGCCGCCCGATCCTTTACTTTTTCATAGGCATCCTCCAGCGCCCAGACATCCACGCGTGCCTGGGTGTAACTGGCGTAGATTCCCTCAACCCGCTCGTCTTCGGTGTTGTCGTCATAAAATTCATGCCGCATGCTGTAGGTGTTTTCCAGGATCACTTCCTGCGTGTTGACCTCCTGCAGCGCGGTGAGGTAGTCCGTGTTGGCGGACAGCATTTTTTGGTATTCGCTTTGCGCCTCCAACAAGGAAGTCCTGGCCCGCAGGATATCCGGTGAAATGGAGCTGTCCTCAAGGGTGAGCAGCACCTGCCCCTTTTCGACGACATCGCCAACCCGCAGATCGTAATTGCTGACGATGCCGCTGGATTGCCAGCTGAGCGCGGCGCCGGGCATGGCTGTGACTACCCCCATCGCGTCAACGGTCTCCATGATCGTTCCCCGGCTGACTTCTACGGTGGTGACATCGGACGAACTTTCGCCCTCACTGATCAAAGGAAGCGCGATCGCGCCTGCGACAGCCAGAGAAACCAAACCAAAGATGATGAATATCGACCTGGTTTTAGTTTCGACCAGGGGTTGGATCTGATCTTTGGCGTTTTCCAATGCCGCTGTCTTTCTATGCTTTTTTTTCATGATCTACTCGCTGCGCAGGGCTTCCACCGGTTCCAGTTTTGCCGCGCGGTTGGCCGGATAAAGGCCGAACACCAAGCCAACCACAACAGAAAAACTGACTGCCATGATCACTGATCCGGCGCTGATGACCGGATTGAGAGGGCTGCTGCCAAATGAAGCCACGCCCTGCAAAAGCCGCGAGATACCCCAGCCAGTCAGAACTCCGATGATCCCGCCGGTGAGGCCGATGATCAGCGATTCCACCAGAAATTGCAGCAGAATGTCGCTGTCCCGCGCGCCAACGGCCTTGCGCAAGCCGATCTCACGCGTGCGTTCGATCACCGAGACCAGCATGATATTCATGATGCCGATCCCGCCCACAAGCAGCGAGATGGCCGCGATACCGCCCAGAAACACGGTAAGCACACCGGTGATCTCGGTGGCAGCTTCGGTAAAAGCTTCCTGCGAAAGCACACTGAAATCGTCATCTTCATCCACCCGAATGTCATGCCGTGCGCGCAGGATCGAGGTGATCTCGGAGATCGCGCTGTCGATGTGCTCCGAATCGATGACCTGAACAGATATTTGACTGACTTCATCATGCGCGTTTGAACGGGTGATGATGCGCACCTGCGCGGTGGATAGCGGCACAATCACCTGGTTATCCGCAGAGCCTACGGCGGTGCCGCCGCTGGATTCAAGGATACCGATCACCTGATAGAGGTTGCTGCCGATGCGTATCTTTTGCCCAAGCACGCCGGCGGATGAGCCGAACAGTTCATCGACGACATCCGTGCCGATAACTGCCACCGTCGCGTAATGATCCATATCCGTTTGGCTGATGAATCTGCCAGATTCAACGCTTGTGTTCCGTACCGTAGAATAATTGGGGGACACACCCATCACGGTGGTGGATGTGCTCGTTCCGGCATACGTCACTTCCATGCTGCGCTGAACGCTCGGAGCTACGGCCTGCACTGATGGCGCGCCGCCTGAGTCAACAATTGCTTGAGCATCCGCAAGCGTCACGGGTTGCGGGTTGGTCCCTTGATTGCTTGCCATTACATATAGAAGGTTGGTTCCCATGGATTCGATCGAGCTGGTGATGGAGGATGAGGCACCCTGGCCGATGGCCATCATGGAGACGACTGAAGCAACGCCGATGACAATGCCCAGCATGGTCAACGCGGTGCGCAGTTTATTTGACGCCAAACTCTCAACCGCGTCTTTTAAAAACTTCCAACTATTCATTCTCAACTCTCCCATCCAACACATGTATGGTGCGTTCGGCCTGCGCGGCGACTTTTGGGTCATGAGTGACCAATATCAGCGTCACTTTTTTCTCCTGGTTTAAGCTCAGGAGCAGTTCCATGATCTCTTCCCCGGACCTGGAATCCAGGTTGCCGGTGGGTTCGTCGGCAAGTACGATAGCCGGATCATTCACCAAAGCGCGCGCTATTGCCACACGCTGCTGCTGGCCGCCGGAAAGTTCGTAGGGCTTGTGTTTGATGCGGTCGCCCAATCCCACCCGCACCAGCAATTCCTCCGCTTTTTGCTGAGGCAGTTCGTGCCCGCTGCGCCGGTAGCGCAGCGGCAGCATGGTGTTTGCCAAAGAAGTTGACCTGGAGAGCAGGTTATAGCTCTGGAAAACGAATCCAACCTCACGGTTGCGGATCTCGGCCAGTTCGTTCCCTTCCAAATTCGCCACATTGTGTCCGTTAAGTAGGTATGTGCCGGAGGTCGGCCGGTCGAGGCAGCCCAGAATGTTCATCAAGGTGGATTTGCCTGAACCCGAAGGCCCCATAATGGCGACGACCTCGCCTTTTTTGATCGAAACCGATAACCCGCGCAGGGCAAGCACTTCCACATCACCCATGATGTAGGTCTTGGTTAGATTCCTTGCGTCAACAACGATGTCTTTGGTCATAGTTTTTTCATCCTTGGGATTAATCCTGTGGGCGTTGGGCACCGCTTCCGCCACCGCCACCGAGCATGGGACCCATACCAGGTACCATTCCAGGATAGAAACTGCTGCCGTCGCTGATGGTGACCGCCAGGGTGTCGCCTTCGGCGATCTCACCGCTGATGATCTCGGTAAAAGTATCTGATGACGCGCCAGTCTCGATGGGGATCATGGTTGTGGAATCGTCCGAATTGACCAGCATGACCGCGGAGGTGTTATTACGGCTGATAACCGCGCCGTTGGGGACCAGCAGCGCGTTTTCTATGCTGCTGGTGATGATGCTGACCACCGCGGTGAATCCGGGCTTGACCTGGCCGTCAGCGTTCAGCACCTTCACTGTCACGCTGAATTCCACCACCCCGCTGTCATCCTTTCCGGCGTCGGAAATATAGGCCACTTCACCCTGATATTCAGTCTCCGGCAGCGCGTCGAAGGTGACAAGGGCGGATTGCCCAATTTTAATTTTGTTAATATCCACTTCTGAAACCGACACTTTGACAACCAGGTTGTTCAAATTATCGATGCGCACAGCAGAATCTCCGCTCGACACCATCTCGCCGTTGACCGCGCTGATATCTGTCACCGTTCCGTCGAAAGGCGCGATGATCCTGGATTGGTTGATGGTGTTTTCCAGCGCCTGGACATTGGCTTCAGCAGCCGCGATCTCGTCGGATTGGTCCAGGTAGCGGTTGTAATCAACGCGCGCGGCTTCGACTGCGGCCGCCGCCTGGTCATATAGAATGAAATCCGTATCGGCAGAGTAGGTATAGTAAGTCCCGAGCAGGTTGTTGAGCTGCCGCAGGGCTTCCTCCCTGGCAGCGATCGCGTCCTTGTACACGGCGTGCGCTGCCGATTTGGCTTCCTCATCGTCGGAATTAGCCAGCGCTTTATAGGCGCTTTCTTTTTGATATTCCACTTCTTTGGCCGCGTAATAGTCCGCGCGGGCGGCGTCAATTGCTTCCCAGGAAGACTCGTTCACATTCCAGTAATCTCGGTTGGTGTCATATTGGCGCAGGGTGTATTCCGCGTCTGAAAGCGTTTGCATGGCAGTGTAAAGATCGGCATTCGCGCTCCTGATGGAATCCAGCTCCGCCTGCGCGGTTAGCAGATCGGTTTGCGCCTGAAGGATGCTGGCAGAGAGGGAACTGTTTTCCAACTCCATCATGACATCATCCTTTTTCACCTGGCCGCCGATTTTGATGGATATGGGGCTGACAATTCCGCCAGATTGCCAGGCAAGCTCGATCGATGGCTGGGCTTCGAGCGTGCCCACCACGTCAATGCTCTCAGTCAGAGATCCGCGGCTGACCTGGACATACCGGATCAATGTTTCTTCTTCGTTGCCCGATGAGTTCAACGCAAGGAATACCCCAATAATCACAACAATGATCAACGCTCCCCCGCCGATCCATAAGCGTTTTTTGTCCGTTCGGAAAAAGTCAACGATATCCCGCCAAATTTTTTGGATCTTCATAAAATCTGCTCCGTGAATTGATGTTTGCCATGAATTTACTTTTTGGGAAGCTAATTGGGTAGTGATTGCCAGCCAATAAGCGTGTGTCTGGTGTCAATGCTTGTTATGCCTCTGGTCATGGCGCAAGGTGACTCGCGTCATATCCGCGGGAGCGCCACTTTATGCTAATATGCTGGTATGGAAAGTGCCTACATTGACCAGCGGGTGATTCAGATCCTGCGCTGGGCGATCCTGATCCAGATCATTTTCCTGGCGCTCAGTTCGCTCTCTCCTCTGGCTTTCCTGCGCGGACAGGAGTTTCAGGTGCGGGTGGATATTTGGTCGCTGATCTCCATTTTATTAATGTTGGCAATCTATATTGGCTTATCCCTGAAACCCATTGAAGGCAAGGTCACGCGGGCAGCTTTCCTGGCGATCCAATATGCCCTGGCGGTGATCACGGTGATCGCCCGCCATCTGTTTTCCTACTCGTTCAGCCGGATCTTTCTATCCAATCCCAGCTTCACGCTTTTTCGCTGGGATGCGATCTTTTTTTTGATCATCCCGTTGGTCTTTATTGCCTGGCAGTACAGCATGAAGGAAGTGGTGATCTACAGCCTGGCGGTCATGTTCATCGAGGAGATCCCCATTGTGTTTCAGGCGACTGGCGGCGCCCCGGTGGTGCAAAACGCGCCCAAACTTCCTCTGGACATGCCCCAGCTGCGCGACCGCTTTCTTGTGATCACCTCTTCGCGCTATTTCCGCATTCTATCGGTGCTGGCGAATACCCTGGGAAGCATCGCCCGCAGCGCGATCTTCGTGATCGTGGGCTGGATCGAAAACCGCCTGGTCAACCTGCAGCGCAGCCAGCATCAGGAACTGGAAAAAGCGAATAAAAAACTGAGAAAATTCGCGGTCACCAGTGAAAAGCTGGCCCAGACCCAGGAGCGCAACCGCATCGCGCGCGAACTGCATGACACGCTGGCTCACACCCTCAGCAGTGTATCCGTTCAACTGGAAGCCACCAAGGCGCTTTTCGAAAGAAACCCCCGGGAAGCCCAAAAAATGCTGGCGCAAACGCTTGAAAATACCAAGAACGGCCTGGCCGAGACGCGCCGGGCGCTGGTTGACCTGCGCGCCTCAGAGCTTGAAACCTACGGATTGGCAGGCGCCATCCGCAACCTGGTCCAGTCAGCCGCGGACAGGGGCGGATTCAAACCCGAATTTCAATTGGACTCCGAGCTGGATATGCTGCCGGAGGATTTCACGCATTGTTTGTACCGGGTTGCGCAGGAGGCGGTGGAGAATATCCTGCGCCATGCCGGAGCGAAAAACGTTGCAGTTAAACTGTTTCAGGATGGAAGATCCGTGGTTTTATCCATTAAAGATGATGGAATTGGTCTTAAAATGGCTGAAACCGATTCGCTGCAAATGGGCATTCGCGGGATGCGTGAACGCGTGGAAATGCTGGGTGGAGAATTCTTAATTGGTTCGAAAAAGGGTCAGGGCACCGAGGTGAAAGCCATTTTTGATCGGGGTGCCGGATGACCCGGGTGATCATTTGCGACGATCAGGAAGTGGTCTGCCAGGGGCTCAAAGCCATCCTGGGCACCGCGGAAGGGCTCGAGGTGATCGCCATCGCCAACAACGGTCTGGAAGCGCTGGAACTGATCGAAAAGGACCAGCCGGATGTGGTCTTGATGGATCTGAAAATGCCGATAATGAACGGCATCCAGGCGACTAAAGAAATAAAACAAAAGTACCCCGCTGTGCGTGTGCTCGTTCTGACAACTTATGACGCGGACGCCTGGCTGTTCGACGCTATCCGCAGCGGCGCGGATGGATACCTGCTCAAGGATACGTCTCGCGAAAACCTGATCCAGGCAATCGAAGATATCACATCCGGCCAGACTCCGGTTGATGCCAAGGTTGCCGGTAAGTTGTTTGGTAAACTTTCCGCCCAGGCGCTGTCGGCGGATACCACCATCGGGGAGAATCTCACCGATCGTGAGCGCGAAGTGCTGAAGTACGTCGCTCGGGGGTTATCCAATCCTGAGATCGCCCAAGCCCTCTTTTTGTCTGAAGGTACAGTGCGGAATTATGTCAGCGGCATCCTGGAAAAACTGGGGGTTGAAGACCGGACCAAAGCCGCCGTGCTGGCTTTGCGTTTCGGGCTGGTTGAGTAACCAGGTATATCTAACAATCCACGCTTTAGCCCGGTTTGATTTGGCGTAACCTCTCCCCGTCAAACACTTTCCCTCCAAACCACCAGTTGAGCACCTGCGCGAACAGCTGCGGGTCCTGCAAGTTCCATACATGTCCCACACCCGGGATGATCATGCCTCTGGCGCCGGGAATTATCCTGGTCAACTGCCGCGCCATGGACTTGGCAAAGGGTGTTTCCTTCCCGCCCGCGATCACCAGGATCTCTTTGTCAGTCTGAATGGGCGCGCGGATGTCCAAATAGCTGGACAGCAGGGTCTCCATCATCACATCCGCGTCCATTTGCTTCATGTCTTCCGCCAAGCCTGCCAAGTGCGGTTTGGGGATGCCAAATTGAAGGGAGAGCAGCCATCCCAACGCGCTAGCCGGGAGCAGTTTCAC
>CAYPAG010000050.1:7503-9243 GCA_964408645.1 uncultured Pelolinea sp.
GGTCACCGGCTTTATATAAGTGAAGGTGGTTCGAATCGGGCATGGCGGTGAGGTTCCTGATCTGCCCGGTTTAAAGGTGAGCGATCTCCATCCGGTCGGGATAGCGCACATTCCTGATGCCCCGCGCTGACAATTTCTCCGTCAAGACCGCTGCGGCATCGTTATCGCCGTGAACAAGATAAACACCCTGAAGGTCCAGGCTGTTGGCTTGCTCGGCGTATTTGATCAGAAAATCCTGACCCGCGTGGGCGGACAGGCCGTTGACGGTGGCCACCTCTGCCCGAACCGGCACTTCATCGCCGAAGATCCTGGCTTTGGCCGCGCCTTCCACCAACCGCCGGCCAAGCGTGTTAGGCGCCTGCCAGGACACAATGCAGATGGTGTTGCGTTTGTTCTCAATATTGTGGATCAGGTGGTGCAGGATGCGCCCGGCTTCGCACATGCCCGAAGCGGAGATGATCACGCCAGGTGTCTTGCTGGCGTTGATCGCCTTGGACGCCTCAACCGAGCGGGTGTAGGTTAGGCCGGGGAAGGTGAGCGCCGGGTGGCGCCCGGTCTGCATGAACTCGTGTGTTTCATCATCAAAGTATTCCGGATACTGGCGGAACACCTCGGTGGCATTGATGGCCAAGGGGCTGTCTACATAGACAGGCATGGGCGGCAGTTCGCCCGCGCTGATCATGCGGTTAAGGCAGTAGACGATCTCCTGCGTGCGCCCGACTGAGAAAGCGGGCACCACCACGTTGCCGCCGCGCTTAATCGTGCGCGCAACGATCTCGCCGAATTTTTCATAAGCCGCTTGCGGGTCATCATGGGAGCGGTCGCCGTAGGTGCACTCCATTACCAGCAAGTCCGGTTGGCGCGGGAGCACCGGGTCGCGCAGCAGCGGCAGCTTGTGCCGGCCGATATCGCCCGAGAACCACAGCCGCTTTTTTCTTCCCTTCTCCTCAACATACAGCATAACGGCGGATGATCCCATCAGATGTCCGGCCTCAACCAGCGTGCAGGTGATGCCGTCCGCGATCTCAACGGGTTGCTCATAACCGTATGGCGCGAATTGGGTGGGCACCTGCTCGGCGTCTGCGCGGGTGAAGAGCGGCTCCACTTTGGGCTCACCGTGCTTGCGTTTCTTTTTGTTCAGGTACTCGGCGTCCTCTTCATAAATCTTGCCGGAATCCGCCAGCATGATCGCGGCCAGCCCGGCGGTGGGTGGCGTGCAGTAGATCGGGCCGCCGTATCCCTGTTTCACCAGGTTGGGCAGGTTGCCGGAGTGGTCAATGTGCGCGTGGGTGAGGATGGCTGCGTCCAGTTTGCGCGGTTCAAATGGAAATTGGCTGTTGCGTTCATAGAAATCACGCCGGTGGCCCTGGTAAATGCCGCAATCCACCAGCACTTTTCTGCCGTTGGATTCGACCAGGAATTGCGATCCCGTGACGGTGCGCGCGGCACCGTAAAAGTAAATTTTCATGATGTTTTTTTCTTTTCGATGGCATTGATGATATCACGCCCGAACGCTTCATAACGCCAGGGCACGTTGACCATGATAGGCTGAAGTTCATCCGTACTGCGGGGATGAGCGGCAGCGATGGCTTCCAGCACATCACGCGGCAGTACGATATCCGATTGAACGCCCAGGCGCTTACCTTTTTCCTTGCGCCAGTCCTGCAGCGCTTCCATGCGGTCGATATAAGCCTGCGAAGGGCGTTTTCGTTTTTCCAGCCGGATGGGCGGGCCAGCTAA
>CAYPAG010000050.1:9343-11537 GCA_964408645.1 uncultured Pelolinea sp.
TTGCCCCAGTTGGCTTTTTGAAAGCGCTTGTCCTGTTCAACGCCGAGCAGGTCGGCAAGCAGACCGGAGAGCCCCAGTTTTTCCATTCCCAGGATGCGCGCGGCCTGCATGGTGTCAAACAGGTGATTGAACTCAAATCCATAATCACGCTTGAGGCAAAGGATGTCATATTCAGCCGCGTGAAAGATCTTTTCGATGCCGGC
Organism: uncultured Pelolinea sp.; assembly: GCA_964408645.1. Taxonomy (GTDB): domain Bacteria; phylum Chloroflexota; class Anaerolineae; order Anaerolineales; family Anaerolineaceae; genus Pelolinea. The sequence continues at coordinate 9,547 of CAYPAG010000050.1, forward strand.
ATCAGCGAAAATGGCGGATAGGCCGCTCACATCCATACCGGCCAGCGGGTCAATCAGGTAATCCGCGCCTGGGTCCGTGAACTGAATCATGCAGACCTGTTCGCGGTAAGCGAACATGCTGTTGGATTCCGTGTCCACGCCCAGCCGGGGGCTGTTTTTCAGCCGGCTGCAGGCCTGGTCGAACGCGTCCCGGTGGTCCACCCAAATGGCAGGGGTGGCGAGTTTGGTTGCCATCCCGCCATTATAACCGCTGGGTGAAATCAGCCATTAGTTGATGGGTTGGTAAGCGCGAAGCATGCTTCGCGCTGAAACAGCTTATCGCCCTTGGCAAAGATTGTTATGTGTTGGTAGATGCGAAGCATGCTTCGCATCTACCAGAATTGAAGAATTAAATGACAAGTTAAAAAAAACAGGGGCGGACGGTCGTCCACCCCTGTAAAGTGATGTGAAGAACAGGTTAGCTTGATCCGAGTTTATCTGTGGTTGTTATTAACACCCTGGACGTGGTTAATCGGTTGGTAGCCGGCAGGCACCGGATTTGAATTCGGCTTGAAGCCAAATGGCCTGGTTTGCTGTGGATTGGTTTTCATCGGTGTTTTATCGTTGACCGTTTGATTGAACGAGGTCACCAACGTGCCGATGATCAGGATGCGGATCACCCACACCATCACCGCCACCAGCACCGGCACGACGGTCACAAAGGTCATCGGATCGATGATTAGCGCGTACTCCACCGGCTGGTTGTAGACCGCGATGCTCACACCCCACCAGTTGAGCCCGGCGTTCATGGCAGCCGCCAACACCCAGGCGCCCAGCAGGTACCAGCCCCCGCGGTCCTCGCGCTCTTCCTGCGGCCCGAGCAGGCGGGCGATGCCGGCAAAATCCATCCCGCAGAAAGCCAGCGCCAGGATGGCCGCCCAGCTGATCCCGCCGCTGGATTGGCCGCCCAGGATATTACCCAGCGCGAAGCGGGTGGAGCTGAAATTGAAGGCTTCAAAGGCGAACAGCGCGGCGATGATCATGGCCATGGAAACGGTGCTGCTTTTCACCTTGATGTTTTTAAACAGATTGCTTGAAAAACGGGAAAGCTTTTGAGTGGTGGTCAGATTCATGGCATCCTCCGGAATAGTAAATTTGTTCTATTATAGAACAAGAATTCTATCATCGTCAAGCGCCAGATGTGGCGAATTTATCTACGCAAGGGTGACAGTTGGGGGATTCTTGGTTTAAAGGGGTCGAAAAACAACCAGCAGTATTACTTTGGCGTATCTGTGTTTATCTGATTGCGTCTGTGTGCATCTGTGGTTCAGATCTGCACCACAATATCATCAAACACAAAGTCCACGCTGGCGCCTTCGCGCACGCTGACCATCAGGAAGATCTGCAGACCCTCCAGCAGGCCGCCGTTGAAGAAATTCACGGCTTGATCGTTGACCAGAAAGCGGAAGTTTTGGCCTTCCGCGATGACCGTGATCTTGTTGGGCTGATCGGGGAGCATGCCGCTGAACGGCCGGCGCGAGATCAGGGGGATCCAGGCGCTGTTTTCGTAGATCTCGAAGGCGTAGGTGCTGTCGTTGTAGATTGAAAACAGGAAATAGCTGTCCTTCTCGCCGCTGCCGCGGAAGCCGATGCCCCAGCTCACTTCCTGGAACTGGGTGTCCATCTGGCCGGTGGCGGAGATGGCAAAATCCTGGGCAGTGGCGATATCGAACCATGAGATGGCGGTGCGGGTGAACGCGGCGAAATTCTTGGCTGTGTAATTCAGCTGGTACTGGCCATCGCTGACCGCGCCGGTGTAGTTGGCGTAGGGATTGTCCTGGCTTTCATTCGGGAAGACGCTCTCGTCGCTGTCAAAGCGCTCGCATACCAGCACCATCCAGTCCTCCGGCCCGGGCAGCGGCAGATCGCAGCTGGGCGGGGTGAAGGTGGGAAGGGCGGTGGGTTCACCAGGGGCGGTGGTGGGCTGCGGCGCGGCGGTGGGCGTCGCGGCA
>CAYPAG010000051.1:0-276 GCA_964408645.1 uncultured Pelolinea sp.
ATGAAGTCACCAGAAAGAACACGGGTATATGGCATTCGCGCGACGCGTCCAGCAGACGATTGATATTTTGGACCAGATCTCGCGCTACCCGATCGGCAAGCTCATGATCCTTGTATTCGGTTCTGAAGAAATCCTTTTGCAGATCAATGAGGATTAAAGCTGCTTTCATTCAATTCTCCTTCATAAAAAATCTATGGGATTTGAGTGATTATGATATTCAAACGGGTTTGAAATAATATAATCGGTGATTTTTCTCAATTCCTCTTCATTTCGGAT
>CAYPAG010000051.1:286-6918 GCA_964408645.1 uncultured Pelolinea sp.
CATGTATCAATCTTGACGAAGTTGATTTGAATGCCTGGATGATGGCTGATAAGGAACCTGGTGAAGTCCCGTTTCCACTTGGTAAGTGCGAAGCATGCTTCGCACTTACCAGGTTATCGACCTTGTTGGAATCCGGTATGGGAGAAGGGCCTAAAACTGGATTTTGCATGTAATTAATAATGATGATGCCATGAATATGGTCAGGCATGATTGAATAGAATCCAAGGTTAATATGCGCAAAATGAGTTGGCAGAGAAGTCCAGCATTTTTCGATAATTTCCCCAAATTCGGTTAATACAATCTTTCCATTTTCAATAGTGGAAAAAAATTCCTGACGTTTCCAGGAATTGATGGTGACAAAATATCCCGCAGGCTGGCGGTAATCGTAGCCCGGTAACCTTCGGGATGTCATTAAAAATCCTTATTCCCAACCGAACAAATGGCGGATATTGTTGATCGAAAACCGCTCACGCAGATAATGGCCGTAATCCCGCGCAACGCGCGCCTGCTCCTCGCTGATCTCGATCTCCTGCGGGGTGGTGGGCGCGCCTAACTTCCTAAACCACGCGCGGAACTGGCTGGCTTCGGGCACCAGCGCCGCAATCGCCTGAATCTCTTCCCAATGCGCGATGATATTATGTTTGACTTTCTCCAGCACCTCGGAATCTGCCATGCGCATGTAAATGGGGTTGCTTTCGATCAATTCTTCCGCGATTTTAGGCAGCACCTTACGCAGTTGAGCTTCCTGTGTTGCTCTGGAAGGGATCACGGCTCTATTAAGAAGCGCCTGGGCTTCCTCTTTTGAAGTCGCCCGCAAGCGTTCGTACCACTCCGCCTGCATGATGGTCGCCACCCCCACCGCGTTGCCGTGGTACAGCCCTTCCTTTCCTTCCCAATGGAACATCATCTCCCATACGTGCGCGATGTGGTGTTCACCGCCGGAGGCAGGCGCGCTGTTGCCGAAATCCGCCATGCAGAATCCGCTGGCAAATTGACCCTGCATCAGCGTGGTCATGCTTTCCGCGTTATGGGAAGCGATCCCATCAATCACCTCGGAGGCCGATTTGGCGGCATGATAAGCGCGTTCATAGATGTCCGGAACAAAATCCGCTCCCCAAATGAGGTTGGTGTACTTCCAATCAGCCGACGAGGTGAACTTGCTGACCAGATCAGCGAAACCGGAGGCGGTCAGCCATTTGGGTGACTGCACAATGGTGGGCAGGTCGGTGAAGATGCCGATTGGCGCCTGGCAGTAGATCGACCCTTTCAGCTCGCCGATGGTCACCGGCGCGTTGACTGATGTGTAGGCGTCCACCGAAGCCGCGGTGGGGAAGGAAACGAATGGGTTGCGCGAACGATGGCTGGTGAAACGCGCGGTGTCCGTGATGGTGCCTGAGCCGACGCCGATGAATAACCTTGGTTGTCCGTCATAGACCGCGAAAACGCGCGAGAGTGTGATACTGTCCGCGTGCAGGGCTTCGGGATCCAGGATGATATGCAGCACATCCCATCCCTCCGCCTTTACCGCTTCATGGACACGGCTGCCGAGTACCCGATAGGTGTTCCGGTCCGCCACCAGAAGAAATTTTTCATTCTTGTTCGCTCTGCAAAACTTAATGAATTCCTCGATTGCGTGGTCGCCGACGTATATGGGCATGTGTTGGTTCACATTGACTCTCCTGGTGGGGATTTTTCTGCGATTATACACCGCGCATATCTGAGTCGTATAATGGAAATGATATGACTACGTTAGCCGAGAGACTGGACACCCTGAGCCAGCCAAGCGGGCTGGCGGCTGCGCAGGATGACCAGACCCTCATTTGCCATGCCTGCGCTCACCGCTGCCATATCAAACCCGGAAAGCGGGGTGTATGCAGGGTGCGCTTCAACAAAGCCGGGGTTTTGATGGCGCCCTGGGGGTATGTTGCCGCGGCCAACGTGGATCCGATCGAGAAAAAGCCCTTCATGCACTTTCTGCCGGGCGCGGACGCATTAACCTTCGGCATGCTTGGCTGCAACTTCCACTGCGATTTTTGCCAAAACTGGGTCAGCTCACAGGCGCTGCGCGACCCGGCGTCAGAGGGCAGCGGCGCTTACATTCAGGAAGTTTCCCCGCGCGAACTGGTGGATTATGCTCTGCGATCAGGCGCGCGGATCATCGCCTCATCCTATAACGAACCGCTGATCACCAGCGAATGGGCGATAGAGATTTTCAAACTGGCTCAACAGGCAGGGCTTCGTACTGTCTATGTGTCCAATGGATTCGCCACGCCGGAGGTGCTGCACGCGCTGCGGCCTGTGCTGGACGGTTACAAGGTTGACCTGAAATGCATGACGGATGAGAAATACCGCTCGCTTGGCGGACGGCTGCAAACGGTTCTCGATACCATTCAACTGGCGCATGACCTGGGCATGTGGGTGGAGGTGGTCACCTTGGTCATTCCGGGATTCAATGACGGTAATGACGAACTCTGGGAATCCGCCCGCTTTTTGATGTCGGTTTCACCCGATATTCCCTGGCACGTCACTTCCTTTTATCCGACTTACAAGCATTTGGAAGGGGAGCGCACCAGCGCGGAGATCCTGCAGCGCGCGGCTGAGATCGGGCAGGAAGCGGGGTTGAAATATGTCTACGCGGGCAATCTGCCCGGAAAGGTGGGTTCGCTGGAGGACACGCACTGCCCGCGCTGCGGCCAGTTATTGATCCATCGCTCGGGATTCTCTGTGATTGAAAATCGTGTCACCGCTGCAGGCTCCTGCCCTCACTGCGCCGAGAAGATCGCCGGTATTTGGCATTAGTATTGCACCAATTTCCCTGAAATTATTTCCTTTTTTGCGGAACTTTTTTCCCGATTTGACGTTATATCAATCAAACATTCGGTACATTAAATCAAAAGTTTTTCCGTATTCATTTCAATGCGGGATGACCAAATAAGTGGCCTTGCAGGCAGCCGCGCCGAACAATGACGGCCTGCGGGTCAAAAAATAATGAGGTGAGCCATGGCTGTCTTTACAAATCTCGTCGTAGGACTGGTCAGTGTCATGTTTCTAGCCATGAGCCTAATGGGTTTGCAGCCCCCATCCGAACAGTAATGAGGATGATGATCTCTCGCAACCGGCGAAAAGGAGCAGCCAGCGCGGCGCTTCTCAATTGACGCTGGTATCGGGAATTCGGCGGCTGCGCCATTAGTCGGCTGGATTCACTTCTGACCCGCCGGGAGCATTATGCTCCCGGTTTTTGTTTAATCCACAAAAAACAACCAAGACGGCTCTTCTCTCAATAAGAGAACTCGTCAGTGTTTAAGCGGCAGATTGCCTTTTTTGATAAGCGATCAGGGTGATCATGCCAAAAATTAACCCTGCCAAAACGATGAACGACATATTGCGGAAGAGCAGCGCGGACCCCACTTTTTCATAGAACCAGCCGCTGATGATCGAACCGATGCCGACGCCAAAACCAGAAAAGACGCCGCCTCGGATGGCCTGGGCCGTTGTGCCGATCTCGCGCGGCGCCCGGGCGTTGACATAAGCCACACTGCCCGATTGCAGCAATGCATATCCGGCGCCGCCGAAAACCTGAAAGAGCGGGATCGCATTCGGGTCCTTGATCAACGAAAGGCCGATCAGCCAGGCAAACAGCACGATGAACGCCATCAAGACCATCTTGAATGGCTTCACCCGTGCCTGGATCTTGTCCGCGAAGGAAAACACCAGGATCTCACCGATCAGTGAGACTGAAAGCGCGGTGCCCATCAGGGTGGAGGAGCCCCCCAGGCTCTGAATGTGTAAAAAAAGAAATCCGCTGATGCTGGCTTCGCCCATTCCCCAAATGATGACCACCAGCAGGAAGAGTAAAAATCCAGGCTGCCGGAGGAGCTCAATCACTTTTCCCGCGGTTGCCTGTTCTTTGGGCGCGGCGCTCCGGTGATATGCCTTGGGCATGATGCCGATGATCAGCAGGAAGACCAAATTGAACGCGATATGAAGGTAGAAAATGATCGGCAGGCCGATCTCCAGGTGATCGATCAGATAGCCGGCAGCCAGCACCATGATGCCCCAGCCGATCGTGCCGCCCACGCGGATCTTGCCGTAATTACCGGGATTTTCCAGCGTCACCAGCGTGGTTTGGTCCAGGATGGCGCTGCTCGGCGCGAACAGGATGGCGTAGGCCAACACAATCGGCACCAGCGCGGCAAAGCTTTTGGCGGATGGATAAATGAATAACACCAGAACGATTCCGATCGCGGTGACGGCTAGCACTGATTTGTGCCGCCGGGTTCGGTCGGAGATAAATGAGATTAGAAAGCTGCTTAATAATGTGACAAAATGGGGAATGCTGCTCAGCTGACCGATCTGTCCGCCCTTCAGGCCAATGCTTTCATAATAGATGCCGATAAAAGGAAGATAGGCAGCCACGCCTGCCCAATACACAAAGTACGCCAGCCACATGGCAATCTGGCGTCCGCGCGTTGTGTCGAAGAAAAGCCGAACGCGGCTGATGATATTACTGTCCTGCATGTGGGTGATTATAACAATCTAAAAAATAAAAACCTCAAAAGTCAACGACTTTTGAGGTCAAATTGGCGGGAATTATATCCCGCGCGAGGATCAGATAGGTTATTCGTCCTTCTTGGGTGAATTCTTGTCCTTGCTGACCGTGCCCACCACCATCAGCGCCAATCCCGCGCCGCAGATCAGGATCAGAATCAGCCCCAGGGTGCTGCGGTCGAGGTTGAGAATGGGGCCGCCAGATTCAGGTTCCTGGGTCGCCACCGGTTGGGCGGTTTGCGCCGGGATGGGGGTGCGCGTGGGGGGGCGCGGGGTGAGCGTGACGGTTGGCGTGGGCGTTGGCGTGGCGGCTGGCTGAATGATCAGCTTCTGTCCGACGTAGATCACCGGATTCTTGCCCAGGTTGTTCAGCGCCACCAACTCATCGAGCGTGATATCGTAAGCCGCCGCGATGCTCCAGGGTGCCTGCCCGATCTTGACGGTGTGCACGATCGAACCGTCCGCCTCGGGGGTGGCGAGCTGCACCGGCGCGACCTGCGCTTTCACCGCGGTGGTGGGGATGGTGGAAGCCGCCCCGCCGCCGGTATGCGCCGCGCCGTCGTATGATCCAGCCAGGTTGAGGATGTAATAGTTCAACCCGCCCGACTCGGCGACGCCGGCGCCCACGAACTTCGCGCCGGGATTGGTGATCTGATACCAGTGGTCAAAGTCCGACCAGCTGTTGTAGACCATGGTTTCGATTGGTGTGTCAAGGCGGGCAGCCGACCAGCATTCATCGATCCATCCGCCGGCGGCCTCAACCGAGAAACCCGCGGCTTCCGCCCGATCCCGCTCCTGCCCGCCATTGGCGTCGTAATGGCTGCCGCTTTGGATACTGGCGATGTAGTTGGCATGGTTCTGGGCAACCGCCATCAGGATCGGGTCCGGCTCCACCGGATCGAGCCCGTTTATTGCGCGGATACCATTGATCACCGCGATCAGGTCGCCGGAAGTGGCCGCTGAGCTGACGCGCGCAAAAGGGATGGCCAAAATACCGAGAACTGCCAAAAGCAGAAATATGCGTATCTTGTTCATAAGCGGAATTATATATGTTTTATCGTTTACCCGATAAGCTCAGCACCACCAGGATCACACCGGCGCCGAACAGCCCAAAGAACGCCAGAAACCATCCGGATTCATCTTTCTTTGCTGGCTGGGGAGCGTTTGTCGGCATGGGCGATGAGAGCGTTTCGGGTTCATTGGTAGGGTCAACCTGGCGGCTTGCCGCAATTGTTGGCTGGAGGGTAGCGGTGGCTTGGACGGTCGCGGTCGCCGGGCTGGGCGGGCGGATCATGATCTTCTGGCCGATGTAAATCGTATCGTATCCGCCCAGGTTGTTCAGCTGCCGGAGTTGATCAATTTCCACTTCATAATGATGCGCGATCATCCATAAAGACTGGCCGGACATGACGATGTGGGTGATCGAGCCATCCGCGGCGGCTGTCGCCTTGGTCACCGGCGCGATATACTGGGCACCGCCCCCTTTAGGGGGCTGGGAGACTTTATAGTCACCTGCCTGGCTGCCGCCATAAGCGGACGTGGTGGGCTGGGCGGTCAATCCAGCGTCGCCCCAGTACGCAGCCACATCCAGGATGATATAGGCGCGATCATCGCTGACAGCTACGCCGCAGCCCACGTGCTGGCCGCGGTCATGCAGCATGGTGTGCATATGCTGTTCGTCACCCCATCCGCCAAAGATGAGCGTTTCGATTGGATCGCCTTCACGTAAGGTACCCCAATTTTCATTAATATCGAGCCCGGGCACCTCAGGATAACCGAGCGCGTGAGCCCGGGCGTCCGCGTCTGTTCCGCCTGGGCCGACGTGGCCGTTCCCGAAGTTGGGGGTGGATACGAGATAATCCGCCTGCATCTGGGCAGCCATCATCAGGATCGGGTCAATGTCGTAGGGCGGCAGACCGTAGCTGGCGCGCAGCGCGTTGACCGCGGCAATCACTTCAAAAGCGGTTGGCGCTCCCTGTGGCGCGGCAACAGCGGGGGTGAAAATGGAGAGGTAAGCCGCGAGCGTGAGGATCACAACTGTGATTATTAATCGCATTTTTTACCAGAAATTATTTTAATCCTTT
>CAYPAG010000051.1:7018-11514 GCA_964408645.1 uncultured Pelolinea sp.
ATCAGCCTGATAAAAAGCTATGTGGTTTCGGTCGGCTAACCCGACTTGTTTTGACACAAATGGAGTTTAAAAATCCCAGCCCGCCAGCTCCTCTTTAAAGGAATGCAGTGTTAAGTCTAACGTGAGCGGTGTGATGGAAACGTAGCATTGGCTTAATGCACCGACGTCTGTCCCTTCCTCCGGTACGCCGGAGGGGGCGTCCCCACCAATCCAGTAATACGGCTGCCCGCGGGGATCTTCCCGTTTGATCAATTTATCATGGTACACCCGCAGCCCCTGCCGGGTCACCCTGAAACCCTTGATCTCGTCCATCGTGCAGTAGGGCACGTTCACATTCAGGAGCGTGTTGTTCGGCAGCCCGTTTTCCCAAACTTTCTGAGCCACCCGTTTGCCGACTTGTGCGGCGGTGTGGTATTCCAATGGCCCGCTATGATATTCCGGCGCGTCCATTGACACCGCGACACCTGGTAGGTTCCAGATCACAGCCTCCATCGCCGCGGTGACTGTTCCGGAATAGGTGACGTCATGCCCCAGGTTGGCGTTGGGGTTGATGCCCGAAACCACCATGTCGATGGGCTCAGGCAGCAGCCCCAGGGCGGAAATGGTTACACAGTCGGAAGGCGCGCCATCGCAGGCAAACGCTAAAGTCCCGTCTTCCAGCTCCACTTCTTTGGCGCGCAGCGGCCGCCGCAGCGTTTTGACATGCCCGGAGGCAGACCAGTTGTGGTCGGGCGCCACGATGGAGACTTTTCCCAATGAGCGCAGCTCATTAGCCAAGGCCAACAGCCCCGGCGCGTATACCCCGTCGTCATTCGTCACCAGAATATGCATATAGTTTGAAACCTTCTGTTTAAAAAATTGTCTGGTGTGATTATACAGGTCACAAGGTGGGTTTGAGCCATTTATTTCTTGCCAAGATTAAACGGTTCTTTGTAACAACCAACCAGCCAAGTCAAAAAATCCCACTAATCCATGTCATCCTGAGCCAGCAAGGGTGAAGGATCTCGGTTTGAAGAAAAGATACCACCTGGCAGGAGACTGCCACGGCAAAAATCGCCTCGCAGTGACAGCTCAGATTAATTATGATATACTTCCCGCGCTGCGCAGAGCAGCAAATACACACGCGGCCGGATCGGTCCTTGCGTGCCACCGTAGGAAACGGAGGCAAGGGACGGAAACGAAAGCCGCGGAGGACAAACGCAAAGGAGTTTTACCCATGAGTCTTGATATTTCTATGAAAGCCCTGCTCGAAAGCGGCGTCCATTTCGGCCACCGCACCAACCGCTGGAATCCGAAGATGAAACCCTACATCTTCACTGAGCGCAACGGCATCCACATCATCGACCTGCAGCAAACCGTTCAGCACCTGCAATCATCTTATAACCTGATCCGTGATACGGTCGCGAACGGGGGGACGGTGCTTTTTGTCGGCACCAAGCGCCAGGCGCAGGAACCGATCCAGATGGAAGCCGAACGCTGCGGTATGCCCTACGTCACTGAACGTTGGCTGCCCGGCACCCTGACCAACTGGTCCACCATTTTCGCCCGCATTATGGAACTGCAGCGCCTGGAGAAGATGTTCGAAACAGGCGACATTGAGCGGTTGGTGAAGAAAGAACAATTAATGGTTGACCGCGAGATCAAACGCCTGCTGAAGCACCTGAGCGGCATCCGCCACATGAACGGACTGCCCGACTTGGTCTTCATTGTGGATGTTGTGCGCGAAATCACCGCTGTCCATGAAGCCAATCTCAAGGAAGTGCCGATTGTGGCGCTGGTTGACACCAACTGCGACCCCCAGGATATTGATTATGTCATCCCATCCAACGATGACGCGATTCGCGCCATCAAGCTGATTGTCGCGAAGATCGCCGACGCGGTGATCGAGGGAATGTCCATGCGCAAGGATGAAGATTTGGTTGAAAAGAAACCTTTCGATGCCATCGGTGAAGACGAAGGCCGCCAGCGTGTCCGCGCCCGCATTCAACTTGATGATGAGGAAAACGAGGAAGAACTTCTTGGCGCTGCCACCCTGCAAAAATTAGCCGACAGCCGCCGCGAGGATGAAGAACCCGTTGCGGAAGCAGAAGCGGTTGATGTTGAACCGGCCCAGAAGCCTGTCAAGGATGCTGTCGTTGAAGTGGACGAAGTATCAGAGGACGACTTAGAAGATGAAGACCTCGAAGATGAGGAAGAATAAAAAGGAACCAAGGGAAAATAATGGCAGTTACAACCGAAGACATTAAAAAATTACGAGAAGCCACCGGCGCCGGCATATTGGATTGCCGCAACGCGCTGGAGCAGACAGGTAATGATTTTGACAAAGCACTAGATATTCTGCGCGAAAAAGGCCTGGCGATCGCCGGAAAACGCGCCGACCGCGTGGCATCTGAAGGAATTGTGGAACTCTATTCGCACGGTGGCGGCCGTGTGGGTGTGATGGTGGAAGTCAACTGCGAAACCGACTTCGTCGGCCGCTCTGAGGAATTCCGCACATTTGCCCACGAGGTGGCGCTGCAGATCGCAGCCACATCGCCTCTCTACATCAAGGAAGATGACATCCCCGCGTCTGTGTTGGAGCATGAGGAAAGCATTGCCAAGGCGCGCGCCAAGGAAGAAGGCAAGCCGGAGAACATCATCCCCAAGATCGTTGAAGGTTACATGAACAAGTTCAAGGATGAAGTTGTTTTGATGCGCCAGCCATATATCCGCGATGAGTCGGTTACAATTGCAGCAATGTTGAACCAAAAAATCGCCGCGACAGGTGAGAATATCATCGTCAGGCGTTTCGCGAGGTACGCATTGGGCGAGGAAAGCGCTGCGGAAGAGCAGACGGAAGCATAGTTTTTAAGAGCCAACCATTCGGTTGGCTCTTTTTATGAGAGGAGACTGATGGCAAAACCAAAATATGACCTGATCATGCTCAAGCTGAGCGGCGAAGCGCTGGCGGGCGATGAGGGCTTTGGGATTGACGCTGTGCGTGCCAACGATATCGCGCGCAGGGTGAAGGAAGTTCGAGAAATGGGCGTGCAGGTCAGCATTGTGATTGGCGCGGGCAACCTGTGGCGCGGCCGGGTTGGATTGGAAATGGGCATGGACCAAGCCACGGCGGATTATATGGGCATGCTCGGGACTGTCATGAACGCTCTGGCGCTGATGGATGCCCTGGAGAAGTTGGATGTGCCTACCCGGGTCCAGTCGGCGATTGAAATGCGCGCGGTGGCGGAACCCTACATTCGCCGGCGCGCCATCCGCCACCTGGAAAAAGACCGTGTGGTCATTTTTGGCGGCGGCACCGGCAATCCCTTCTTCTCAACTGATACGGCCGCGGCGCTGCGCGCCACCGAGATCGGCGCGCATGTCCTGATCAAAGCCACCAATGTGGATGGCGTCTATGACAGCGACCCCAAAAACAATCACGGCGCGAAAAAGTTCGACCACTTAACCTACATCGAAGCCCTGCAGCGTCGCCTGGAGGTCATGGACAGCACCGCGATCTCTCTGTGCATGGAGAACAAGATGCCTATTCTGGTGCTGAACCTGTGGGATCCGTCCGCGCTGAAAAAGGCCATTTTGGGCGAACCGGTCGGGACGCTGGTGACAGAGTAAACCGGGTTTCAAGGAGTTGATTTAAAACTTAAAGCGGATAATTATTTCTTTGAAGTAGACAGTCCATTTCAGGCGCGGTTCACACCGCGCCTTTATTTATATTTCGAAACTGTTCAGGAAAGTTTACAAATGTCACTTGATTTTATCCACCAAAATCCTATAATGAAACATACAGTATTCTAATTGACAGCGAAGAACCACAGCCATAATTTGGTCGCTTGCCCGGGGAACAAGTGTAAGAAGCGGGGATGGCTTTGGGGAGCAAATAGCGAAACCGGTCGATTGACCGGTTTTTTTAATTCACAAAGGAGGTGGTTGAAACAAATTATCGTGATTTTCTCAATAAAACACATTCATTATTAAAAATTTCGGAGGGTAGGCAATGTATCATAATTTGAAAAAAAATCGCATATTCACATTGATCATTTCGCTGTCAATGCTGCTTCTGATGTTATTCCCGACGTCCGTTTACGCAGAGGGGGAGGTGCCGCCCGCGGGAGAGGAACCGTTGGTGGAGGAATCCTCGCTTGAAGCCCCGGTAGAAGAAGAACCGGTCGAGGAGGTACAGGTAGCTGAAGAACCAGCGGCTGAAGAGACTATAGAGTTGGAAGATGGCTCATCGGAAACGGTTGATTCAGGAACGCAGCTGACTGGGGATGAAGCGCTGCCTGATCCAGAAGTGGTGGTTGTTGAAGAACCGGCTTTAAACGAGGTGGTGGAAACGATCGCTGAATCGGATGTGGTGATCGTTGACCAGTCCGGTGAGCCGATCAGCATGGCTACTGAAGAGTCCGTGCAAATGCTCACGAATTCTGATCCGTGGTACACCTATAACGATGTCACCTATCGATTCTTCAAACTGCCTGGGGACGGTGACCCTGATCCCT
>CAYPAG010000052.1:0-3466 GCA_964408645.1 uncultured Pelolinea sp.
CTCAAGATTGCCGATAACCTGATGTATGAGGAAAAGGCACGCAAGAAGACCGAAGAACCCATTGCCCTTTTTCTAACCACGGACCGGCGTGAAAAAGTGGATACTGATCTTAAGGATTAATTTAGAAATTCATTAAAAAAATCGAGAACTTTTCGATAGTTCTCGTCGGTGCGGAAGATTTTTCCTCCATGGACCGCCCCCTCAATCTCTTCAAAAATCACCTGCTTTTCCCCTAACACACTGAACAAAGCTTCAGCGAACAACCGGCTCTGCTCCGGGGGTACGCGGCAATCGTCTGAACCGTGCTGGATGAAAAATGCCGCGTCATCCTCACTGATGTAATTGGTCGGGTTGATCTTGGCCGCCAGTTCAGGCACCGTTTGGAGCGGCGCGCCAACCAAGCGGGACTCCGCCGAACCGGGATCATTATGCCCGCCCCTGCAGCGTGTCCCCTCAAATTGCGCGTCCATTGCCAGCAGGTCCACCAGCCCAAACCAGTCCACCACCGCGCTGACGCAGCTCGGATATTCTTTATGCCCCAACTGGCTTCCTTCCAACTCCTCCACCCCGCAAGAAGTGCCCAGCAGCGCAGCCAATGTGCCGCCTGCGGAGCCGCCCCAGGCGCCGAATCGGTTGGGGTCAATGTTATAGTCTGCCGCTTTCGAACGCAGGAAGCGCACCGCGGTTTTAGCGTCATGAATCTGGGCGGGATAAATGGCTTCACCGCTGAGACGGTAATTGATGCTTGCCGCAGCAAATCCATTACGCACGAGCAGGTTGATGCGCTGTCTCTCGTTGCTGCCGGCTTTATCACCGGTTTCAAATCCGCCCCCGTGAATAATGATGACCAGCGGATAAGGGCCACCGCCGGAGGGAATGTAAATATCCAGTTTCTGGGCATCAGACTGCGACGCGTAGGGCACATCCAGAAATCTCACCGCCGGTGTGGTCTGCGCCATGACCTCTTCGCTTTCCGCAAACGCATCGGTGGCGGTGGCTGTGGGTAAATTCACACGTTCAATCGGCAACCAGGAACAGCCGCCAACCAGCACTGCCATTGCGAACATTGCCAAGACTGTACGGCTGACCAGCATCGACTGATGGTTAGATTTCATACCCCTATTATAAAGACTAGAAAAAGCGGGTCAACGCCACCAGCGCCCAGGTGACCGGGTTGGCAAAAAAGGAAACATTCGCCGCGCCTTCGGGCAGGTCCAGCCCGTGTTCAGCCACCAGGCGCGTCACTTCTGGCGCCCAGTTGGAGCCCAGCACCATGATCAAACTCATGATGATCACGCTGGTGACGAAGAGTTTGAGCAGATCACCTTTGACAAGGGGGGAGATCATGCAGATGATGTAGATGACGCCAGTGATGCCCGCGAAGGGGATCATGCGGTTGCCCGGCAGGATCGGCGCCAGCAGCAAAAGTGTTGGCACCAACAAGATGCTGGCGATCAAGATGGTTTCATCATTGACCATGATGGCAGAGTCCATACCGATAAAGATCTCGCGGCCTTCACGTGATAGTTTGTTGTGCAGCGCAGTGCGCGCCTGCTCGGAGATAGGTTTGATGCCTTCAATCAATACTGCCACCATGCGCGGCAGCAGCACCATCAGCGCGGCTGACGCCATGCCCACCATCAAGGCTTCCTTGAAAACTTTGCCGAAAGGCAAGCCGGCGCTCCCGTAGCCAAGAATGCCGATTCCTGTGCCGATCACCAGCCCAAGAATGACCGGATCCAGCAGAAAGCCGATCTTTTTTTGCAGCGTGGAAGTTTCTCCGTGATTCTCCCTGGATTTCCACCCCAAGAGGTCCCAAAATTTAACAATCGGGATCGCCAGGAACCATGCCACGAGCGCGGCCGCGTGGGAGATGGTCACACCCGGCATATCTTTCAGGTATTCCTGGACCATATCCGCTGACGCGTCAGCCAGCAGCAGTGTGATCAGTTCCAACACAATCGCGGCCGCCAGCCCCCACCAAAAACTATTGGTCAGCAACGCCACGAAAGACGCGGTCAGCGCCCATTGCCAATAATTCCAGAGGTCCACATTCAATGTCCTGACCAGGCCAATCAAGATCAGAAATATATTAAATACAAGCCCGACGATCAGAATCAGCGCGCCATGCATGGTCGCGTAGGCAATGGTAGAAGTGGCCGGCCAGCCCAGGTCCAGGACGTTCATCGAAAGGTCATGGTTCTTAACCATCAAGGTGATCGCTGGACCCACAATGCCGATCACGATCGAGTTGATCATGGAAAAACCCATAAAGCCCAAGCCGACCTTGACCGAATTGCGGATCGCATTCAACACATTCATTCCCAACAGGATGCTGAGAAAGCTTAAAACCAATGGCATCATCAGTACATTTCCCAAATTGGTGAAATAGTCGAGGAATTTAACGATGGAATCTATCATGGCGTTGATGATCAATTCAGCTCCTATATTTTTATTCCTGGGTAAAGTCTATCCCCGTAAGTTAAAAATTGATGTGGTTATTCTAAACGAAAAGCCGTGTTAATATTTAAACAATTAACAGGAGGCTGAAACAAAATATTGCGTCATTCGATGCTCCTCAAATCCATTTCCAATGAACAATAATAACGAAATACTCATCTGAATCTCTTTTTCTTATAAACACATGAATGGAGAAGCTTAATGAATAACTGGGTGAAAGAAATGTTCGGCGTTGAAAAACCGGTGATCGCCATGTGCCATTTTCAGGCGCTGCCCGGCGACCGTGATTATGATGAAAAACGCGGCATCGATTGGATCATCCAATCCGCCCGCGCGGATCTGAAAGCGCTGCAGGAAGGCGGCGTGGACGCGATCATGTTCTCCAACGAGCGCTCCATGCCATGGATGACCAAGGTTGAACAGATCATCCCCACCACCATGGCCTTCGTCATCGGCCAGATCCTGCCCGAAGTGCGCGTGCCTTATGGCGTTAACGTCATCTGGGATCCAACCGCCTGCATAGACCTGGCAGTGGCCACCAAAGCCAGCTTCGTGCGCGAGATTTTCACTGGCGCGTATGCCAGCGATTTCGGCTTGTGGGCGCCCAATTGCGGCGAGATCATCCGCCACCAGCGGGCGGTTGATGGGCAGAATGTCAAGCTGTTCTTCAACATCACACCGGAAGCGGCCGTATATCTGGGCGGTCGCGACCTGGCCAGCGTTGCCCGCTCGACCGTCTTCAACAACCGGCCGGATGCCATCTGTATATCCGGCATGACCGCCGGGATGGAGACATCCATGCAGGACCTCACGGTAGTAAAGGAAGCCATCCCCGAGACACCTGTTTTTGCCAACACTGGTGTGCGCCTTGAGAACGTTCAACAGCAGCTGGCCGTGGCGGACGGCTGCATCACCGGCACCACATTCAAGCGCGACGGCTACATCTGGAACGAGGTGGATGTCAAGCGTGTCCGCGCGTTTATGGACAAGGTCAGGGAAATCCGCA
>CAYPAG010000052.1:3566-8703 GCA_964408645.1 uncultured Pelolinea sp.
AAACCCATCATCGGCATGGCGCACTTCCGCCCTCTGCCAGGCGATCCTCGTTTTCGACAACCTGCTGAGAACGCTGAAACCCCGCCGGATTTGTTGAATCATGTAATCCGGGCAGGAGAAGCCCTGCGGCGCGACATCGAAGCGCTGCAGGAAGGCGGTGTGGACGGCATCATGCTGTCCAACGAGGGCAGCCTGCCCTGGATGACCAATCCACCACCGGTCACCACGGCCAGCATGGCCGCCCAGATCGGCATCGCCCGCAGCGCGATCCGCATCCCCTTCGGCGTGCATGTCATCTGGAACCCCAAGGCCACACTCGACCTGGCCGCCGCGGTTGAAGCGGATTACGGCTGGGAGGTATTCACCGGCGTTTACGCCAGCGATTTTGGTCTGTGGAATACCAATGTGGGTGAGACTGCCCGCCACCGCCGCCGTATCGGCGCGTCCGGCGTCCGTCTGCTGTTTGAGGTAGTCCCCGAAGCTGCGGTTTATCTGGGCAGCCGCACGATCGTCGAACAGGTGCATTCCACCTTCTTCAACGCCCTACCTGACGCTTTATGCGTGGCAGGCCTCAAGCCCGGCGAACCGGCTTCACTGGATGTGGTTCGTGAAATCAAGGCGGTCAATCAGGATGTGCCGGTGTTGGTCAGCACGGGTGTCAAGGAAAGCACTGTTTCTGAACAATTGGCTGCAGCGGATGGCGCCATTGTCGGCAGCGCGCTCAAAAAAGACGGCAACTTGTGGAATCATGTGGATGCCGAGCGGGTCAAGTCATTCATGCGGGTCGCGAAATCAGCCCGGGCTTGATTTTATAGAAAAAGAAAATATTAGTCAGTCAGAAGACAGCGGGCAGGCGATCTGCCCATTCAGTTCAATCAGACTGTATTCGTTGTTTTCATAGATCGGTTTTAGCTTCAGGGCACTTGGTTTTTCAAGCACCAGATAATCCGCATGATATTTGCAGGCGATCTGCCCGATCTGCTCCCACGTTAAATTGCGGTAAGCGGCTTCCACAACCTGCCTGTTATCAAAGAAGTTGCCGTTGAATTCCCTGCGAGCCTCCGGCGCAACATCATCAAAGCGCGTCCTCCATTCTTCATAATATTGCGGTGTGAGCGCGACCTCGAACAGATCGTACAAAGAAACCACGCTGCCGCGCTCAGCAAACACGCGCCAATCCGGTTCATAGATGCCGACCATGTGGGGCGGCGTGATAAATACGGCATCCTTGTCTGTGTGATCCCTGACCCACTCCATCAGCGACAGCCAATCTGATGGCTTGGGCGTGATATGGATCCCCGGCTGCCAAAAACCCAAGCCAGTCATCACTGTCATATTCACAGCCAGCAACAGGATGATTGCGCCAACCATCACAATTTTATTTGTAAAAAATTTTTCCAGGCGGTCTTTGAGAATCAGCGCCAGAAAAGGAACCAATGGGGTAAGCGACAACCATTGCAGGCCGGTGATCAATGGCAGCCAGGAAGGCTGGGGGGTGGACTGCTTCCATAGGGATGCCAGGTAACCTGCGAAGGTTACATAAGCGATGATCAAAACAAAAATGCTTGCCCGGCTGACCTGCAGTTGGACCAGCAGGGTCAGGGGCTGCCAATGGGTAACCATGATCTGAGACACCGTGATGCCAATCATGGTTCCCATGACCAGCATAAGATTATTTGTGATTGAATTTTGAGGCAGTGAAGATTTGGAAATGAGAAAAAGGCCGATCGCCGCAGCTCCGCCAAATGTCAGCACCAAATAGGGCTTAAGGGTAATTAAATGAAAGACATGATACAAGCTCCCGCTGTTGATCTGATTGAACCACTCCGGCCGCAAACCGAGATCCAGCCCTGTTCCGCTTTGCCACTTCCAGACGAAAGTTGGTGCGGCGCTTGCCAGAAAAACCAACGGCGCAAAGATCTTCCCCTTGCCTGGAACCATTCGAAAATTGATCACAAAACACACCAGTATGGCTGCCAGCATGAAATTTGCCATCAGCAGGTTCAGGTTGAACATCAATCCGGTCAGCAGAAAAGCGGGGACATATTGATCTTTCAGAAGGAAATTTAAAGCAAACAGGAGGAAAGGCAGTACAAAAGTTCGGCTTAGCAGGCTGAATTCGATCACGGGAAAACCGACAAATCCCGTATGCGGGATGATGAACCCAATGACAGCGAACATTGCCGCCAGCGGCTCGTTGAAAAGAGTCATGGCAAGCAACCAAACTGAATAAAAAAACAATACAACTGAAAGGAAGTGAACCAGAAACAGCAGCCATTCAAAATACGGCTGCCCCGCGAAAGGCACAAAGAATTTCCAGAAGTATGAAAATTGCGCCTGTTTTAGCTGAACGAATGGATCGCCCTGATATAAACTCGGATCAGCGTCGCTTTTCAGGAAGGGGATATGAACCGATTGGTCAAAACTGCCATAGTGATAGCCGATCAACAAAACTGACACCAGGCTGGCCAGCAGGAGGAAAATTGCCAGCGCAGCCCGGTGGGATTGAAGATATTTGGCGGTTTGATTAAAACTTATTGGCATTGAGCCGGAAGTTCGATGGTCAATGGAACGTTGATATCATACAGCAGATAATGAACTTCCGAACGCAGCACTTCCGCGCTGGTTGAGCTTTCCGGCGCATTGCGGGTTTCCAGCACGACGTCATATTTCACCAGGTAATTGCCATCCACCGCGGACCAGTATTCGCCCGTCGACTGGGTCACTTCCGCGCCGGAGGTTTTACCCAACCCACCCACGCTGAAGGTGAAATGATCGCAATTGACGCCATTGATCGTCTCGGTGCTGACAAAAACTGCCTCGCCGGTCTTGAAATGCACATCCCATAATCCCGAAAGGATATTCAGCATTTCTTTCGCGGCTGGTGAGTAATCCTCGGTTTCCGCTTCACCCTCTCCGCTGTCATCCACCGTGCAGGTCACATTTCCCACCCGGTAATTGGATGTGCTGGATGAACTGCCCTGCGGATCGTCCGCCGAGCTTGAGTATGATTCCATGCGCGTGACCGTGCGCTCATTGACCGAATCCGTACTGGTGATAATCTTCGTCTCATTTCGGTCCTGGGCGGTAGGGCCGTTGGCGATAATCTGCAGTGAATAGGTGTAGCTGTTCAGGCTGGAGAGACCCTCATTCAGACCCAATGGGGGTTCGGGCTTTGTCTCCAGGATGGCCGGCAGCTCAAAACCATCCTGGCTGTCCTGCGGCCCACCCGCGGAATCCTCAGTGTGAAAACCTTCTTCGCCATTTTCCTCCCCTGCGTATGACACCGAACAGGCCAGCATAACGATGCTCAGAAAAAAAATTGCGGCTAATAAGAATCTGGTATTCCTTGACATTATTCCTCCGTTGGCGTTGTTTCAGCGCCCTTTCATCATTCTTCCACTTTCATTAATTCTACAACATTCATTTTCTGGAAAATCCGCGCGGGGATGGCCGCGGCCGCTAGCGGCGCTGCCAGGACGGCTGCCAATCCCTGCAGAAAGATCATCGGGGTAAACACGGCCTCGATGGAAATGCCGGCGGTGCTCAATTGGAAATATCGGCTAAAAAACCAGGTGCCGGCACCGCCTAATAAAACGCCAATCAGGGTAATGCCAAATCCCTGTGCCAGCAGATAGCCAAAAAGGGATGTCCGGTTGAATCCCGTGCTGATCAGGATTGCCAGGTCTCGCTTGCGCTGCCAGGCGATGCGCCAGACCGTATGGATCAATGAAGCCATCACCGCAATTGTTAGGGCGATGACAATATTTTTTAATAATCCAAAGATGGGCTGCCATTCTTTTACCAGGTTCTCGCCGCTCTCTCCCCTGCGCACAGCCGATAATCCCGGCTGAATCTCGTCACCCGCCTTGAATCTCCCACCATCCGAAATGATGTAGAGCGAGACGTCACTGCCCCATCCCAATAGGTTCTGGGCATCCGCCAGCGAGATCCAGGCCTCAAAATCGGCGTAAGTGCCGTTTTCGAAGATCCCGACCACTTCAAACTCTCGCCCCCGTAGGTCGATCATCCCGCCAGGCAGGACATCCCGCTCACGGGCAAGCTGCACCCCGATCATGGCTGAGCGCGGCTTTTCATTCACAAGCAACGGGCGGCCGGCAACCATCCGATAAGTTTCAAGTTCCTGATAGTGATCAAGCTCAACCCCGCGCAGAAGCACCGCCTTTTCAGGGCTCACCCCGGTCACCGTGTTGATTTGCGCAACGGCATCCGGATACCCCGCCTGCCGCAGCTCCTGCTTCAGACTAGCTGGTAGCTGGCTGCCATAGAACTCCCCCATACTGCCCGTTTCCTGAACCACCAGGTATTGGCTGGACAATGCCCGGTATTGCTCATCCAATCCCGCTTGATAGCCGCTGATCAGCAGGTACATCAAGATCGGGATCGCGGCCAGGCCGCCAAACGCGGCGCTTGTGCGCCATCGCAAAACGGTTTCACGCAACCCAAGCCAGAACGCGTTCATGGGTTGATCTCCCGCAGCTGCTGCTGGATGGAAAAACCAAATAAATGAAACGCCGGCAAGGCTGCGCCAAGCAGGGCCAACCCAGTGGTGATCGCGAATCCGGTGGCGAATAAAGCCCAATCGGCTTGAAATCGAATGTGATATCCCAGCACAAACAATGGGTTGGATGAATTCTGCAGCGCGATGTAGAGCAGCGCGCATCCCAATCCGATCAAAAATCCCGCCCAATCCAGCAACACCGCCCGCAGGCTGAAAATGCGCATCAAGCGTTGATTGGGAAAACCCATCGAACACAAAATACCCAATTCCCTTGAGCGTTCAACCAGGCTTAAGTTGGTGGAGGTGTAAGTGCCCAGGGTCACCCCGAATAACGCCAGAAAACTGCCAATTTTGATCAATGAATTCAGATCCCGCATCAGTTGGTTGACTCTCCGGGAATATGTATCTTCGAAAAAAACCGAATACTTGCCAGTGATCAGCGGGTGCTGTTCCAGTTCGCGCTTGAGCGCTTCCGCGTCTGCCCCAGGCGCTGCCTGCACAAACAAGGCCTGATAGCCGCGCTCATTGCCAAACAATGCCAATCCCTGGGTGAGCGGCATCCAGATGGAAGAAAACGAGATGCCCGGCGAGCGGACGATCCCCGAGATTGAAAAA
>CAYPAG010000052.1:8803-11450 GCA_964408645.1 uncultured Pelolinea sp.
TGGTCCAGGTCGCCGGTGGGCTCATCTGCCAGCAAGATATCCGGCTTTCCCACCATTGCCCGCGCGATGGCCACCCGCTGCTGCTCGCCGCCCGAAAGCTGGGCGGGTTTGTGCCTCGCACGCCCATCCAGCCCCACCCGCTCCAGCATCTCGCCTGCCAGGCGGACCGCTTCCCTGCGGCGCATGCCGCGCGCGATCAACGGCAGACTGGCATTGTCCAGCGCGTTTAGCGAGGGAATGAGGTTGTAGAACTGGAAAACAAAACCGATATGATCTCGCCGGAATGTTGTGAGATTTGATTCACGAAGCTCATTAAGCGAGACGCCGTCAATGACCAGACTGCCCGAGCTCGGCCGTTCCAGCCCCCCGGTGATGTGCAGCAGCGTCGATTTTCCCCCGCCGCTCGGTCCGATGATCACCGCGAATTCTGCGCGTCGGATGACCAAAGATACATCCTTTAAAGCGTCAATCTTTTCACCGCCGCGCGCGTAGGTTTTACTGACCCTGTCCAGGTGAATCAGCGGCAATTCAGGCGGCGCGGAACACATAGCATAATTATATGTCTGGTAATGACGATACATGCATAATGATTCCCCCATCAGGGCATACCTAAGGTTTTTCTATTAGAATGAATGTAATCGACAGGGTGAAACAAAATGCCAAAACAACAAGTGATTGAAAAACTTGAGCAACGCTGGTCGCAATTGCGGCAGTCATTTGAAGGATTATCCATAGAAAAAATGACCCGCCCAGCGCCGGATGGTGACTGGTCGATCAAGGACATCCTGGCGCACGTACGCGCCTGGGAAGAAGAATGCCTTAAATACCTGCCGATGATCATCGCAGGTAAGCGCCTACCGCGATATAAGGATATGTATGGCGGCATCAACACCTTCAACGCCATGACTTATGAAGACAATAAAGACCTGCCATTGGATGCAGTGCTCAAAAACCTGGATGATACTCATGAGCGGCTTTTGGATTATTTGCGTTCGGTGCCTGAAGAATTCTTCAGCAGCCAAACGCGCTTTCTCCGCCGCCTGGCTGCAGACACCTACAACCATTATCCGGAACATACAGAGACAATCAAAAATATTGTTTGATTTTGCCAGTGTAAGTCAACTGGGGCTTTGTATGCGTTTGCCGATAAAACTTAAAAATATAAGAATCGAAAGGTATCAAATTACTCAATGAATAACCAACGCCACCACCGCGCCCAGTTAGAAGAGATTGCCCGGCGCGAAATGCTCTTTCGTGGATTCCTGCCGGATTTTTCCGATAACGTCATGTCTGAAATTGGGCTGCTCACCTCGCCGGCAGGCTCACAGGACAATGAGATCCACGATCTGCGTCATCTCCTGTGGTGCTCGATCGACAACGACGATTCCATGGATCTCGACCAGCTGACCGCCGCGGAAGCACTGGATGGCAACCGGACGCGCGTCTGGGTGTCCATCGCCGATGTGGACGCGTTGGTCAACCGCGGCAGCGCTGTTGACGCGCATGCCCTGCATAACACCACCTCCATCTACACAGCGGCTGTGATCTTCCCCATGCTGCCCGAAAAGCTTTCAACCAATCTGACCTCCCTAAACCCGGATGAAGACCGCGTTTCGATGGTGGTGGAAATGGTGATCCAACCGGACGGCATGTTAGAGGAAGGCACCGTCTACCGGGCACTGGTGCATAACTACGCCAAATTGGCGTATGATAGCATCGCGGCTTGGCTGGACGGACGTGCACCCGCGCCGGAAGCACTCGAACGGGTGCCGGGGCTTATGGAAGCGATACGGCTGCAGGATAAGGCCGCCCAATCCATGGAAGCCCTGCGTCATAGCCACGGCGCGCTGACCCTGGAAACCATTGAAGCAAGGCCCGTTTTCGAAGATGATATGGTCATTGCCCTGCAGCGCCAGGAAAAGAACCGCGCCCGCGCCATCATCGAAAACCTGATGATCGCCGCCAATACGACCACCGCCAATTTCCTGACCGATAACGGCTACCCTTCGGTTCATCGTGTCGTGCACGAACCAAAGCGCTGGGACCGCATCGTGGAGATCGTGCGCGAACAAGGCGGCACCCTCCCCGCGCGTCCGGACGCGCTAGCCCTGCAGGAATTTCTCTCGCTGGAAAAAGAGCGGCACCCGCTCACTTTTCCGGATATCTCCCTGGCGATCATCAAGCTGATCGGCTCGGGTGAATATGTGGCGGAAAAACCGGGCCGTGAAGCCCCCGGCCATTTCGGACTGGCGGTCAGCGATTACGCCCATTCCACCGCCCCCAACCGCCGTTATCCCGATCTGATTATCCAGCGCCTGCTCAAGGCAGCTTTGCTTAAAGGCCCAACACCCTATTCCTACGACACCCTGGAGCAGTTGGCCCGCCACCTGACTATTAAGGAAGATGACGCCCAGAAAGTCGAGCGCACAGTTGCCAAATCCGCTGCTGCCTTGATGCTCTCCGAACGCATCGGTGAAGCCTTTGAAGGTGTTATCACCGGGGCCAGCGAAAAAGGTACCTGGGTGCGCGTGCTCTCTGTGCCGGTTGAAGGCAAGCTGGTGCGCGGCGGGCTCGGCCTGGATGTCGGCCAGCGCGTGCGCGTTAAACTGCTCTCGGTGGACGTCGACCGCGGCTTCATCGATTTCCA
>CAYPAG010000053.1:0-11374 GCA_964408645.1 uncultured Pelolinea sp.
CGGCTGGATTGGTCAGCCCGACTTATATCGCGGCTCCCTGGACGCTGCCATCACCTTTGTTGATGTTCATGGCCACCGGTTATGACTGGCGGGCGATCATTGTTGCCCTGATCACTGAATTCGTGATCCCGGGCATCATCTGGTACCCTGCCTTCAAGGCCTGGGAAAAAGAGGTCCTCAAGACCGAACACGCTGCCGGTAAATAACCCGCAGCTAGAATTTGAACTACCGGGGGATGTGGCTGGTTCACATCCCCCATTTTTATCCAAGGGGAAGTCATTATGAAGCTAACTTTTATCGGCGCCGGGGGTGTGCGAACCCCGCTGGTGATGCAAAGCGTGTTGAATTATCAGGACCGGCTGCCGCTGGATACGGTCTGCATGATGGATATCGATCCCGAGCGGCTCGATCTGATGCGGCTGGCCTGCAAACCGCGCCTGGCTAAAGGCGCGAAATTCAAGATCGACTGGACCACCGACGCCAAACAGGCAATCGACGGCGCGGATTTCATTGTCACCACCTTCCGTCAGGGATCCCTGGAATCGCGGGTCATTGATGAACAGGTACCGCTCAAATACGGTGTGCTGGGGCAGGAGACGACCGGCCCTGGCGGATTCGCCATGGCGCTGCGCACCGTGCCGGTCATACTGGATTATGTCGAAAAGATCAAGCAATGGGCGCCGAATGCCTGGCTGCTGAATTTCACCAATCCCGCCGGTATCCTGACCGAGACCATCACGCGCGTCGGCGGTTTTGAACGAGCCGTCGGCATCTGTGACAACCCGGCCGCCATGATGCGCGCGGCAGCCGCCTTTCTCCATGTCGAAGTGGACGACCTGTTCCCGGAATATTACGGCATTAACCACCTCGGCTGGATGCGCGCGCTCTACCTCAACGGCCGCAATGTTGTGCCGGAGATCATTCAGACGCTGAAAAACAGCGGCGCCTTCCTCGAGCACTTTCCTTTTGATATCAACGAAGTGGAAGCGCTCGGTTCGATCCCCAACGAATACAACTACTTTTTTTATTACCCGAGAAAATCGGTTGAAAACCTGGTCGCCTCCGGCCAAAGCCGCGCCATGCAGATTCTGCCTTTCAACCAGGCGTTATATGCCAGCCTGCGCAAGATCCGTGATGAGGAAGATGATCCCAAGAAGATTCAGGAAGTTTACACGCATTATTTAGCCCAAAGGCACGGCACTTACATGACCCTGGAAACCGGGCAAAAGACCACCAAAGAAACACTTGAAGTAAAAGAAGCTTCCGATGTCGGGAAGGTTAATGAAACCATGGACGAGAGCGCTGAGGGTTACTCCAACGTCGCCCTGAACGTGATCGAAGCGCTGACCGTTAAACCCAAGGTGATGATATTAAATGTGCCCAACCGGAGCGCCTTGCCCGGTATGGCAGAGGATGACGTGATCGAAACCACCGTGATGATCGGCAACGGCGTTGTGCGTCCATTTGCCATGGGCGCTCTGCCTGAAGCCGACTTGGGACTGATGAAATCCGTGAAGGCATATGAACGCCTGACTATTGAGGCTGCGGTCAAGGATTCATATCCGCTGGCGCTGAAAGCGCTGACGCTGCACCCGCTGGTTCCGGGTTACGATATCGCCAAACAAATTTTGGACGACTACCTGGCCCAGCATGGGGATTACTTCCCCAAACTGGGATATACTACAAAAACATCCTGACATTGCAGCCATTTTAAAATCATAAAAAATAAGGAGATGGAAATGGCAGAACAGAAAAAAATCAATGTGCTGATGGTGTGCGCCATGGGCATGTCTTCAAGTTTGATCGAAGCCAAAACCGGGGAGGCGGCAAAAAAAGCGGGGGTCCCCTTTGAATTGAAAGCCATCGACACGGCTGAGCTGGGCCGCTGGGATTGGGAAGCCAACCGCATGGACGTGGTGCTGATTGCCCCCCAGGTGCGTTTCAAGAAAAAATCAATAGAGGAAGCCGCAGGACCTCTGGGTAGTCTGGTGCTGAATATAGACACCATCGCCTACGGTATGATAGACGGCGAAGCGATCTTCAATCAGATCATCGAGGCGCTCAAAGAAGCAGGACGTCTGTAAACCTTCATTAAATTTGCCGGAAAGTCAGAGAATCTATTATGGTATTTAAGGGTCTACTGGTTCTTCTCAGTGGTTTTCTCTTTATCTTTTCTTCAGGCATTCCGATGCGCCTCATCAGCCGTTATAAACCGGATTACCGGCGCGAAGGTTTGTTATGGGGCATCGGCATCTGGATAATTGCTTTCATCGTCAGCACATTCCTTCAGAGCCTGATCCGAAACATCGCCAGCGGCGGTGTTCAACCTGCCGGGCAGCAGAGCCCAATCACATTTCTGCTCGGTGCGGTGATCACCACCCTGCTGGTGCAGACCGGCATGCTGATCTACCTCAACAACCGGCGAAAAAAAGAAGCTGATCTGACCGGCGAAGGGCTGGCGCTCGGGTTCGGCATCGGCGCGGTGGCTCAGATCTTCACCGGCATGATCCTCATTGCGGCCGGGGTGGGCGTGGTGTTTCAAGGCGCCGGGTTGAACCTGAATCTGGGGCCTGTCCAGGCCTCGACCATCGAAGTGATCAGCGCCGAGGGGACAATCAATCTGGTTTTTGCATTAATCTCCTTGGTTCTTTTCCGTGTGGCACTGCTGACCGTGACCGCCGCGCAGGGTTTTATGGTAGCCCGGTCAATCACTATTAAACGCTCGTGGTTCTGGTTGGCGCTGCTGATCTACACCGTGTTCACCTGGGCGCTTTACCTCATCCAATTGCTGCTGAGAGATCCCAACGCGGGTCAAGTGTCTTTGGGCATGACCGCGCTGCTGACCTCGGTGGTCACAGCAATCTATTACCTGGGGGTATTCCTGCTGGGCACCCGCTGGCTCAACAGTGAACTCCAGTCTGAAATGAAAAAAACAGGCAAAAACAGGAGAAATTAATAATGGCAAACAGAAATATGCGTTTATTTAAAAGCGGCAAGGATGGGCGTCCGATGGTGATGGTGCCCGCCGGCAAATTCCTCTACGGTGAAGATAAAGAGGAAAAAGAGCTGGGCGATTTCTACATTGACCTCTATCCGGTAACGAACGCCGAATACAAAGCCTTCGTGGATGCCACCGGACAACCCGAACCCGCCAGCTGGCGAGACCACACCTGGCCCAAGGGTAAGGAAAATCATCCTGTGGTTGAGATCAACTGGAAGAGCGCCGCGGCTTATGCCGCCTGGGCTGGTAAACGGCTGCCCACCGATGAGGAATGGGAAAAGGCCGCCCGGGGGACTGATGGGCGCACCTGGCCCTGGGGCGATGAATGGGATATCAAGAAAGCCAATGTCTTCTCAGGCGATACCACCCCGGTCGGGCAGTATTCTCCGGCGGGTGACAGCCCCTACGGCGCAGCAGATATGGCCGGCAATGTGTGGGAGTGGATTGGCGGCATCAGCGAGCACGCGTTGACAGCCCCCCTGCGCGGCGGTGACTGGCTGGATGGCCCCGAAGAAGCCAAAACCACACATATCAGGAAGCACACACCGCACCGGAAAAATCCATTTGTGGGTTTCCGCTGCGCGGCTGACACAGCCGAACCTGTGGAATAAATCTCTCTTTAAGGAAGTTTTCATCGATGGCGAATTCAACCGAAATCGTCCTGGTCCGTCACGCCGAGACCACCACGATCACCAAGGCGAGGATTCATGGACACACCGACGCGCCTTTGACCGCGAAAGGCATTGAAGCCGCGCAAAAAACTGCCCAGGCGCTGGCGGTGGATTCATTCAGCGCGTTCTACAGCAGCTCGCTGGGGCGGGCGATGCATACCGCCCGCATCATCAGCCAATCCATCGGCTTATCACCGTTGCCTGTGGATGGTCTGCGCGAACGGAATTACGGCTGGCTGGAGGGTAAACCTCTGGCACTTTTTGAGCCTGATCTGACCGGGCCGGCATTCATGCATCCGATCATCAAATTCGCTTTATATTACAGCGGCGAAAGGGATGATGAATTTCCCAGACGCGTGATTCGAACGTTTGACGGCATCCTTGAACAGCATCGCGGCGAGCGCATACTGATGGTGATCCATTGGGGCATTCTAAGCATCCTGACCAAGTATTTCAAAGGTGAAAATATGGAAGGCTGGCAAGCGGTCGGTCCCTGGACGGCCTGCGGTATTTCTGAAGCCAAACTGAATGGCAGGGGCTGGGAAATCATCCAGCTAGACCAGCATCAGCATCTTAAATAGACATTTTAAAAAAATGACAATGCCTACCAGAGTTCTGCTCGTACGTCACGGCGAAACCTCTTCGATCGCGAATAACCGGATTCATGGTCAGACCGATAGCCCGTTATCAGAGCGGGGAAAGAAAGATGCTGAGAAGACTGGAGAATATTTCCGTCAAAAGCCGCCCGATTTGATCTACTCATCGTCCTTGGGCAGAGCGATGCAAACAGCACGCATCATCGGTACCGCCGTGGACCTCGAACCTATACCCACAGATGGGCTTCGCGAGCAGTATTACGGCTGGCTGGAAGGGCTGCCTAATTCATTGTTTGAGCCGGAAGGCAGCGGGCATTGGCTGTTCCGTCCTTTTGTACGCTTTGCCATGGCTCACAGTGCAGAGCAACCCGATGCCTATCAGCACAGGATCATTTCCACATTCAATGAAATTGTTAATCGGCACCCGGGTATGCAAATTTTGTTTATCGTTCATTGGGGTGTTCTCTGCATCCTTGAGCGTTATCTATCAGGTAAGGATGTCTCCCAATGGTTCCAGCAAGTGGAATGGAATTATTGCGGGATATCAGAGTTTCATCAAATCGACCAGATCTGGAAAATGATCCGTTTGGATGACAACCGCCATTTATAATACAATAAGTGTTAGGTTTTATATAAAAATTATCACAAGAAAGTTGGAACCATTTAATGGAATTAGAGTGGGAGCAAATCTTATTTCAACTTATCCTGCATGCGGGCAGCGCCCGCAGCTTCGCCAAAGAAGCGGCTGAACTGGCTGAATCCGGAAAGTGGGAAGACGCTGAATCAGCCCTTCAGCAGGCGAACGAAGAACAAACCCAGGCGCACAAGATCAACACGAACATCATCACCAAAGCGGCCAGAGGGGAAAACATTGAATTTTCTGTTTTGCTGGTTCACGCGCTTGACCTGCTGATGCTGGCTTGGGCAGAGATCGACAACACCGAGCAGTACATCCGCATGGCCAAACGCATTGAGGCATTGGAAGCGGAGGTGAACAAATGGCACGACCAAGCATCGAAAAAATAACGGTCATCGGCGGGGGCAGCTCCTACACCCCCGAGCTCATTGACGGATTCATCCAAAATGAAAATGAGCTGAATGTCGGCGAAATCGCCCTTTATGATATCGACGAGGAGCGGCTTGAGATCGTCGGCGGGATGGCGCAGCGGCAGGTGCGCTACGCCGAAATGGACACCAAGGTGACGCTCAATACCAACCGCCCCAAAGCGGTTGAGGGCGCTAAATTCGTTTTATCTTCGATGCGCGTCGGCCACATGGCGGCGCGCATTTTGGACGAAAAGATCCCGCTGAAATATGACGTGATCGGGCAGGAAACCACCGGCCCGGGTGGGACCTTCAAAGCTTTCCGCACCATACCCGCCACCCTGGAGATCGCGCGAGACATGGAAAAATACGCGCCGGACGCCTGGTACATCAATTTCACCAATCCCTCCGGCATCATGACCGAAGCCATCCTCAAGCACACCAACCTGAACGCGGTTGGCCTGTGCAACAACCCCATCAACACCATCGCCGCCATGGCGGAGGCCTTCCATGTCGAGCCCAAGGATGTGTTCCTCGAATGGATGGGGATGAACCATGTCAACTGGGTGCGCAAAGTGTATATCAAGGGCGAAGATGTCACGCAGAAGATTTTCGACAACCTGGAAGAAATGTCCAAGATCGAGGAAATGCCCAAATTTGATCCCGAACTGGTGCGCACGCTGGGCGTGCTACCCACCTATTACCTGCAGTATTACTACTACCAGCCAGACAAGGTCAAGGAAGTCAAGAAAGCCGGCAAAACGCGCGGCGAGACTGTGCTTGAGGTGGAGAAAGACCTGCTCAAGCAATTCGCGGATCCAAACGTGCTTGTCAAACCGCCCGAGCTGATGCTACGCGGCGGCGCCCGTTATTCCGAAGCGGCCGTCAACCTGATCATGTCATTAATGCTCGACCGGCGCGACGTGCAGATCGTCAACGCGCGCAACGGCAGCAGCATCGCGGACTTCCCCGAGGACGTTTCGGTGGAAGTGCCCTGCGTGGTCGGCGCGCACGGCGTTACACCATTGGTGATGGGTCACTTCCCTGAATCGATCCGCTCGCTGGCCATCCGCGCCAAATCCTGGGAATCGGCGGTGGTCAAGGCCGCGGTCAGCGGTTCGCGCCGCGACGCGGTGCTGGCCATGCTGCAGAACCCGCTGGTGCCGGATTACCCGACCGCGGTCAAGCTGGTGGATGAAATGCTGAAAGCCCACAAGCAGTACCTGCCGCAGTTCTTCAAAAAACTGTAATTTTTTCGAATACTGAGCTTGTCGAAGTATTCGGCATCTAACAAAATCTTCTATGGAGTAAAGAAATGACCAAAATTGACCTGAGCAGAAAAATCGACATCCCCGATTGGGTGGAATCCCTGACCAAACCCGTCCGAGTCGGCGAAGGCCACCTGGAACGGCAGTGGGAAGAGATCGGCGATGAGGTGATGGAACAAGTCAAGAAAGTTCTACCCACCGGCAAGTACACCTTGGGGCCGTTCCTGAAGAAATTTGAAGAAGATTTCGCCGCTTACAGCGACAGCAAATACGCGGTGGGCATCTCCAGCGGCACCAAAGCGCTGCACATCGCGCTGGAAGCCATGGGGCTTGGACCCGGCGACGAGGCCATCACGGTCTGCAACACTTATGTCGCCACCGCTTTCGCGGTCAATTATTGCGGTGCTGAACCTGTTTTTGTGGACGTGGATCCGAAAACCTTCAATATGACCGCGGAAATGGTTGAGGAAAAGATCACCCCGAAAACCAAAGCCATCGTCCCGGTGCACCTTTACGGCCATGTGGTGGATATGGATCCGCTCATGGAGCTGGCCAAGAAACACAACCTGTGGGTGCTGGAAGACGCCTCGCACGCGCACGGCGGTTATTACAAAGGCCGCCGCGTGGGTTCGCTGGGTGACGCGGCAGCGTTCTCTTTCTATCCCTCCAAGAACATGGGCGCTTACGGCGACGGCGGTATCATCACCACCAGCAACGATGAGCTTTATCAAAAAATCAAGATGCTGCGCTATGTCGGGCAGCGTGTGAAATTCATCCATGAAGTGATTGGCTTCCAGGACCGCCTGGACGAACTGCAGGCAGCCATGATGAGCATCAAGCTCAAGAACCTGGACGACTGGAACAACCGCCGGCGCAAGATCGCGGCGATCTATGACGAGATTCTCAAAGACACACCCCTGCAGCTGCCGCAAGTGGAAGATTACTGCCACCATGTCTATTATTCTTATGCCACCCTGGCGCCCACCGAAAACGAACGCAACGATCTGCTGGTCTATCTGAACGAGCATGAGATCGGTGGTTTCGCCATGTATCCCATCATGGTGCCCATGCAGGGCGCGTATGAATATATGGGACACAAGGAGAGCGATTTCCCGGTCGGCGCCTCCAACGCTCGGCGCGTGCTGAACCTGCCGGTGTTTGAGACCTTCCGCGAAGATGAAGCGCGTGAAGTGGCTCAAGCCATTTTGGCGTATTACGACCGCGCATAATACACGGTAAAGAGGGAGGATCGATGGCAGAAATGAAAAAGCTGGCTGTCCTCGGCGGCAGCAGCATTGCATCTCCGCTGCTGGTGCTGGAGATCGCCAAGCGCAACGACCGGCCGCCCTTTGAGGTGTGCCTGATCGGGCGCACCCGCGACAAACTGGAAAAGGTGGCGGCTGCCGCGGTCAAGGTGACCCAGGGTGCGGATGTGCCGCTCAAGGTCACGTTTGAGACCGACACCGCCAAAGGGCTCGAAGGCGCAGACTATATTCTCAATCAGGTCCGTGTTGGCGGATACGAGGCGCGCGCTTATGATGAACGTTTCCCAAAGCAGTTTGGGATCATGGGCGAGGAGACTTTCGGCCCAGGTGGCATGAGCAACGCCTTGCGCACAATTCCTGTGGTGCTGGAATACTGCCGTGAAATTGAGAAATCCGCACCGGACGCGCTGGCGCTGAACCTCACCAATCCCAACTCATTCATCCAGTACGCGGCGCTCAATTACTCCAAAGTCAACATGGTTGGCGTGTGCGATTCTCCGGTGGGCATTGGAGAGAACATCGCCGCTTTCCTGGATGTGCCTTACGAGCAACTCTGGATCGAGTACGTCGGCATGCACCACTTTGGCTGGGTGGTCAAAGCGGTGCTGGATGGCAAGGATATAATGCCGGAGATCCTGCGGCAGCTCGAAAAAGTGCCGGGGCTGCCAGTGGACATTGAGATTGCGCGGGCAATCGGCGGCATACCCACCTCCTACTTCAAGTACTACTACCACTCCAACCGTGTTTTTGAGAAGCAGAAAGCATCGAGTAAAGTGCGGGCAGAGGAGCTGATGGCGCTGCAGGATCAGGTGATGACCGAATTTACCGCCAGCAAAAGCGGGCTGCCGGATTCGCTGCTGCAGCGCGGCGCGCACTGGTACGGCGCCAGCGTGGTGCCGGTGATGCTGGCGCACACCAACAACGCCCACGAAGTGCACATCGTCAACCTGCCCAATGGCACCACGCTCGACTGGATGCCGGCGAAGGCCATCATCGAGACGCCTGCGCTGGTGAGCGCGCACGGCTTCTCCGCGTTGCATCAGGCAGAAACACCGCTGGACCTGCAGGCCATGGTGCGCCTAAACGCGACCTTCGAGATCTTGTGGGTGGAGGCGGTGGTGGAGAAGGATTACAGCAAAGCCCTGCGCGCCATGATGCTGAATCACCTGGTGCACGACCTGGATACGGCCAAGGCCATCTTGAAGGAGATCTGGAAGTTTTAAAACTTTTGCGTGAAACGATCTGATAGGCACCCTGCTCTTCGAACAGGGTGCGTTTTTCTATAATAGGAGCTTTTTTCTAACTGGAAGTGAGGTTAATGGTGGTTTGTCACCCTGAACGAAGTGAAGGGTCTCGGCAAGTGATTAATGAATCCTGGTTATCGAGCCGAGATTCTTCCGGGCTCTGCCCGTCAGAATGACGAATAAGGGGAACGAGATTCCCATGACAATCCATCGCAATGAGGGTGTTCAGTCCTAAAGGGAGGATTTGCTCCCTCATACGAAGTTTTCTCATCGAGCAGGGTGTGTTTTTCTTTCGTTGGCTTCGACAGGCTCAGCCATCGAAATTCATTCCTTCCTGGTCAAGCGGATCAGCACCACGCCCGACAGGATGAGGACGGCGCCCAGCATCTGGATGGGTGTGAGTATTTCGCCGAACATGAAATAGGCGATGACCGAGGTCACGATCGGTTCGCTGGTCAGGATCAGGTTAGCCACGCTGGAGGGCAGGTAGTGCAGGCTGACGTTGTAAAGGCCAAAGCCCATCAGGGTCGGCACCATCGCCAGCACCAGCAGCACCAGCCAACCGACCCAGGCATCCCCCAGCCAGAACATGTCGGCCGGCGTTCGCGCACCGCCAGGTAAAAACCGGCCGATTCCCAGATTAGCCGCCAGCATGAAGACGCTGCCGATGGCGAATATATACAGGAGTGATGTCCAGGGATTGACGCCGCGCTGGGAGGAGTAGCGCCCCATCAGCGAATAAAGCGCGTAGGAAAGCCCCGAAAGCACACCCGCCAGCACGCCGCCCGCGTTGAGCGCCCACAGTGCCGGGTCGAGCGCGTTGGAGACCAGCGCCAGGCCAGCGATGCTCATCAGCACCGCGATAATCTTGGGCAGGTCAAGCGACTCCTTGAGCAGCAGCCAGCCTAATAATGCGGTAAAAGCCGCTGAAGAATATGCCAGCACAGTCGCCACCGCCGCACCGTTGAGCGCCACCGAGAGCGCCCAGGTGGAATTGAAGAGCATCAGCACAAAACCGTACACGATCAGCATAGGCAGGTTCCCGCGCTCCACCTTGAGCAGATCGCGCCGTGTGAACAGCAACACCACCAGCAAAGAGAGCGCAACGAACAATTCGCGCCAATAGGTCAACACCAATGCAGGCACTTGATAGTTAAGCGTCAGGTAACGGATGAAAATGGCGGTGGTGGCCAAAAAGAGCGTGGCGCCAAAGGCGGCCAGGTAGCCGCGGTTGGCACTGGAAGCGGATTCGGTTTTAGTTTGCATATCGGGAGGAAATTATAGCGGTGTTTTTTCACACCCCTCACCTAACCTCTTCCCTCAAAATTGGGAGAAAAATGGTTTTAAGCACCCACTGATAATAAACGAGGGTTACACACAGAGAAATTAGCGCGGGATTCTCAATTAAGCAATGAACGGCAGGTAATGCTGCATATTCCTTCGGTCCGCCTCGCGCGGGTCATCCAGATAACGCCCGTCGGTGATCTCTTGTCCAAGGAAACCCTGGTAACCGTGATCATTCAGCGATTGAACATAAGCCGCCATCGGCCGGTCGCCGTCCCCCCACACCAGATGGCCATATGGCGTGCCGTCCACAAAATGAATGTGGATGATGTCTTCACCGAAGGCGTCAAACCACCCGTCCAGCGTTTCACCGGCCACGCCCATCGCGCAGGTATCGATCATGGGTTTGAGCGCGGGGTGATCCACCTGGGCCAGCATGGCGCGCATGGAGGGGATGTCCGTCACCAGGTTGGACTCCTCTGGTCGCAGCGATTCGATCGCCAATTTGATCCCTTCTTTCCCGGCAATTTCCGCCAGCGAGCGCAGCATGTCCGCGCTGCGCTGCCAGGCCTCTTCGCGCGGCTCATCCCGGTTGCCCCAGCCCGAATTGATCTCCATGATCCTACAGCCCAGCTCCGCCGCGGCGCGGATGCCGTTGGCAAAATAGACCTTGCTTTTGGCGCGGTGGTCCGCCTCACAGGCAGCCACCTGGTATGGGTAAATGCAGTTCTCGGGGGTGAAGACCGCCAGCGACAACCCGCGCTCAGTTAGTTTGCGGCGCATCGCGCTGCAATCACCGATGGAGGAATGATCCAGCCAGAAATGCGGCATGCCGCCCCACAACTCGATAGCCTCAAAGCCAAGGTCCGCCTGCGCGTCGAGAAAGTAATCCAGAGAGTAATAGAGATAGTGGATGTTCATGCCGGCGATCTGCCGGCGCTGAAGGGTGGGCATGGGTGAGCTCCTCAAAGAGAGATGGGATGATTATAGCCAATCAGCAC
>CAYPAG010000054.1:0-2721 GCA_964408645.1 uncultured Pelolinea sp.
CAAGGTGGGCTTACCGATCTCCTGCAGCTCGTAGCGCACGCGCTGCATGGGTTTGTTGACCTTGATGATGCGCGTCAGATCGATGGGCGTGGCCGAGATCACCATGTCCACATTCGCGTCGTTGATGGTCTTCTCCAGGTCCTTGATCATCTCATCGCCGTAGCCCATGGCCGGCAGGATCGGGCCGGTGCCGGGATACTTGGCGTAAGTCGCCGCGATGCCGCCCACCGCGAAAGGCCGCGGGTCAACGATCTCGGCAGCGCCGAAACGCCGGGCAGCCACCCAGCCGGCGCCATAAGCCATCTCGCCGTGCGTCAGGGTCGGGCCGTCTTCGATCACCAGCACGCGCTTGCCCTTGATGGAATCCGGATCATCCACGAACAGCGGCGACGCGGCTTCAATGATGGCAGCATCCGGATTGATGCTCGAGATGGTCTCGCGCACGCGGATCACGTTTTCGGGATTCGCGGTATCGACCTTGTTGATCACAAACACATCCGCCAGGTGCACGTTGGTCTCGCCGGGGTGATAGCGCACCTCATGCCCGGGGCGGTGCGGATCAATCACAACGATGGACAGGTCGGGCTTGTAGAAGGCAAAGTCATTGTTGCCGCCGTCCCACAGGATCACATCCACTTCTTCCTCAGCCTTGGCCAGGATATCGCCGTAGTCCACGCCGGCATAAACGATCACGCCGTTGTCAAGATGCGGCTCGTATTCCTCGCGTTCCTCGATCGTGCATTCATGTTTGTCCAGGTCGGAATAATCGGCATAGCGCTGCACGCGCTGTTTGACCAGGTCGCCGTACGGCATCGGATGGCGGATGGCCGCCACCTTGAAACCCAGTTCAATCATCGCTTTGGACACCATGCGGGTGGTCTGGCTCTTACCCGATCCGGTGCGGATCGCGCAGACCGCCACCACGGGCTTTTTGGATTTCAGCTGCGTGGTGCCGATGCCCATCAGGCGGAAATCAGCGCCAGCCGCCAGCACGGCGGAGGCCTTGTGCATCACATATTCATGCGGCACATCGCTGTACGCGAAAACCACCTGGTCCACTTTATATTTCTTGATCAGGTCGGTTAATTCATCTTCAGGATAAATCGCGATCCCGTCGGGGTACAGTTTACCCGCCAGTTCCTTGGGGTATTTACGCCCCTCAATATTCGGGATCTGCGTCGCCGTGAAGGCCACCACATCGTAGGCGTCGTTGTCGCGGAAAAAAACATTAAAGTTGTGGAAGTCCCTTCCGGCAGCGCCCATGATAATTGTTCGAATACGATCCATATAAATCTCCTTTTTTAGTTTTTACATCACATCAGGGACCTTAATCCCTAATAAACCCAAACTGTTTTGAATCACCTGCCTACTGGCGGCTGTCAGCGCCAGGCGGAAAGCCCGTACGTCTTCTTCCGCGTTCAGGACAGGGCATGAATTATAAAAATTGCTGAAAGATTTGGCCAGCTCATAAGCGTAAGTCGCGATCAGCATCGGCCGCATCTCCCTGGCGGATTTCTCCACCTCCTGCGGAAAACGCGACAGGTGATCAATTAATTCGATTTCCGCTGAGGACAAGGTATACCCCGACTGAACGTTTTCGGGAATGGAAAAATGTACCTTCTTAAGGATGCTGTTTGCCCTGACAAAGGCGTACTGGATATACGGGGCAGCCTGGCCGTTCACATCCATCGCTGATTCCCAGTCAAACGTGATCACCTTGGTGTTGTCGCGTGAGAGCAGCGAATACTTGAGCGCGCCCAATGCCACCTTGCGCGCGATGTCCTCTTTCGCTTCTTCTCCAAGATCCGGATTTTTCTCCTCAACGATCAACCGCGCGCGTTTCTCCGCTTCCGCTATCAAATCCTCCAACAGCACCACGGTGCCCTCGCGCGAAGCAATGGTGACATTGCCCGGCAGGTTGACGATCTCATATGCCAGGTGATAGCAGTCCTTGGCCCAGGCGTAGCCCAGCAACTCCAGCGTTTTGAAGATCTGCTGCATATACAGCGATTGGCGCACATCGATCACATATACCGAGCGGTCCAGCGGATACTCCTGGAATTTCTCGATCGCCAATGACAAGTCTTTGGTTGAATACAACGAAGTGCCGTCCGAGCGCAGCACCACCAGCACACGGTGTTTGTCCTGCGTGCCGAGGACCTCATCCAGGTCAACGATCACCGCACCCTCCGGCCGTTCGTCCTTGGCGATGCCCGCCTTGATCAATTGGTCGACGATCTCCTTGCCGGAATCTTCCACATCGCTTTCCAGATAGATCTTTGTGAAGCGGATGTCCAGCAAATCGTAAACCTCGTCAAAAGCCTCCAGGGACCAGCGCCGCGTCTTCTCCCACAACTGGACGATGTCCGCTTCCTTGTCATCCCAACGCCGGAAGAGCTCACGCACCTGAACTTCAAGGTCAGGGTCGGCCTCAAGCCGTTTGATCGATTCCGCATACAAATCGCCCATCCAGCGGGTCACGCTTCCCGCGGGAGGGTTCTCGCCCGGGTGAAAGTGGATGTAATTCCACAACCACTTAATCACATGCAGTCCGATATCGCCGATGTAATTGGCGCGGATCACGTCATTGCCGGCGAATTCCAGCATGCGGCAGACCGAATCGCCCAGCACCATGTTGCGCAGATGGCCGACATGAAAAGCCTTGTGGGTGTTGGGCTGCGAGAATTCCACCATGATCTTTTGGCCGGCGGCGCCTTTGCC
>CAYPAG010000054.1:2821-11361 GCA_964408645.1 uncultured Pelolinea sp.
AACATGGATTTATTCTAATATAGTAAAAATAAAAGCGGGAAGAGTAAGGAATACTTCCCGCTTTTTATTTCTAATTTTCAGCTGATTATTCTTCGATTTTTGCCAGCTGCTTGAATAACCGGCTCTTGCGGCGCGCGGCGTTGTTTTTATGGATCACGCCCTTGGCCGCGGCGCGGTCAAGCTTCTTGACAGCTTCCTGGACTTCCAGGAGCGCGGTATCCTTGTTTTCCTCGCCGATCGCTTCCTTGGCTTTCTTCACCTGGGTGCGGGTGCTGCCGCGGACGATCCGATTTTGTACTCGGCGTTTTTCATTTTGCCGGTTTCTTTTAATTGCAGACTTAATATTTGCCAAGACTTCCTCCGAAACTAATAATTGAAGACACGCAATTTTACTTGACAGTCTCTAAATTGTCCAGT
The DNA here is from genome assembly GCA_964408645.1 of uncultured Pelolinea sp. Lineage (GTDB taxonomy): Bacteria > Chloroflexota > Anaerolineae > Anaerolineales > Anaerolineaceae > Pelolinea. The sequence goes on from CAYPAG010000054.1 coordinate 3,239, forward strand.
TCTCCAATTACTTATCCTGCAGCGCGGTCAAGCCGGGAAGCTGGATGCCTTCCAGCATTTCAAGGGACGCGCCGCCGCCGGTGCTGATGTGTGTGATCTTGTCCGCCAGCCCGGATTCCTGGATGGCAGCCGCCGAATCGCCGCCGCCGATGATGCTGATGGCTTTGCTGTCCGCGATCGCTTTGGCCACCTCGAAGGTGCCTTTGGCGAAGTTGCTCATTTCAAAAACGCCCATCGGGCCGTTCCAGACGACCGTACCGGCGCCGGAAACTGCTTTGGCGTAGTTCTCCACCGTCTTGGGGCCGATATCCAGGATGCGCCAGCCATCCGGCACCGCGCCGACTTCCATGATTTTGGCTGCTGCTTCATTGTCAAATTTATCCGCGATGACCACATCCACGGGCAGATGCAGCTTGGTGCCGCCCGCCTTGACCAGTTCCTTGGCAGTCTCCAGCGCTTCATCCTCCACCAGCGAATCGCCGAGCGGATATCCCTGCGCCTTGAAGAAGGTGTTGGCCATGCCGCCGCCGATGAGCACAGAATCCGCTTTGGAAAGCAGGTTCTTGATCACACCGATCTTGTCGCTCACTTTGGCGCCGCCCAAAATCGCCACAAACGGACGCTTGGGCTCTTCAATGGCCGCGTCAAGGAATTGGATCTCCTTTTCAAGCAGAAATCCTGCCACCGCGGGCAGGTAATCGGTCACACCGACCGTCGAAGCGTGCGCGCGGTGCGCTGATCCAAAGGCGTCATTGACGAATACATCCGCCAAGGCAGCCAGCTGCTTGGACATCTCGGGATCATTTTTGGTCTCGCCCGGATAGAAGCGTGTATTCTCCAAAACCAGGACTTCGCCGGGTTTTAATGCAGCTGCGGCAGCTTCCGCGACGGGGCCGACGCATTCGCTTGAGAATTTCACCGGGTAGCTCACCAGCTTGCCAAGGTACTCCGCCACCGGTTTCATCGTATATGCCGGATCGGGTCCATCTTTTGGACGACCGAGGTGAGAACACAGGATCGCCGCGGCGCCGTGTTCGACCAAATAATTGATAGTCGGAAGCGCGGCAGTGATGCGGGTGTCATCGCCCACTTTCCCATCCTTAAGCGGTACGTTGAAATCGACACGCACAAGCGCTTTCTTTCCCTTGAAATCAAAATCCTTGATGGTCTTTTTGTTGAACATATCTCCCTCGCATAATTTGTTATAAAAAAGACGTAATCTGTATTATCTTGTCAGATTACGTCTTGTTTTCTTTAATCCTTTGAATTAGAGGCTTTTGCCAACCATGGCAGCCAGATCAGCTGTCCGGCAGGAGTAACCCCATTCGTTATCGTACCAGGTGACTACCTTGATCAGGTTGCCGCCCATCACCATGTTGTTTTTCAGGTCAACGATGGATGAACGCGGATCGCCCTTGAAATCTGAGGAAACCAGCGGATCCATGTATTCACCGGTGGTGACGCCCAGGATACCCTTCAGGGAAGTCTTGGAGGCTTCCACGAAGAGAGCGTTGAGTTCGTCCAGGGTGGTGGGTTTTTCCACGGTGGCGACGAAGTCAACAATGGAGACTGTCGGGGTCGGCACGCGTAGGGAATAACCGTCAAACTTACCCTTAAGTTCAGGGATAACCAGAGCGACTGCCTTGGCAGCGCCGGTCGAGGTCGGGATGATGTTCAATGCAGCAGCGCGTGAGCGGCGCATTTCTTTCTTGTGGCCCTGATCCAATATAACCTGGTCATTGGTGTAAGAGTGAATGGTGGTCATGACTGCGTATTGAATTTTCAGGTGGTCGTTGACGACCTTGGCAGCCGGAGCCAGGCAGTTGGTGGTGCAGGACGCGTTGGAGATCACATGATGCTTGGCGGGGTCATACAGGTTTTCATTGACGCCGAGCACAACCGTGAGATCTTCCTTTTTGGCAGGGGCGGAAATGATCACTTTCTTTGCTCCACCGCCGAGAATATGGGCATTAGCGCCGGGTTTGCCTTTTTCGGGTTCGCCGACCGCGTCAGTGAAGATGCCGGTGGATTCGATGACGATATCGACACCCAGGTCTTTCCAGGGCAGCTTGCCGGGATCTTTTTCTGACAGCACTTTTACCCTGTCGCCGTCGATGAGCAGATCAGTGCCGTCAACTTCAACAGTGCCGGGATACTTGCCATAATTCGAGTCATACTTGAAAAGGTGGGCGTTCGTGGTGACATCAAAAAGGTCATTGACGGCAACGACATCGAATTCCTTACCATGGAATTCCTTCATTGCTTTTAATACCTGGCGCCCGATTCGGCCGAAACCATTAATACCTACTTTAATTGCCATAGATTACCTCCGAGATTTTTCTGAATTTTACCATGCGGATTCTAATACAGTTATGCCTGATTCGCCATGTTTACCGGTTTAACATTCGTTAAAGGACCAGTTCTCTCATAGAACAGGTCAGTGATCACCTCAGCCAGTTTTTGGTGGTCATGACGCCAAGGGTTTTGTTTGTCTGTCAGCGGGGCAAAGTAAATCGCGTATTGTTCTCCCAGTCGCGCGTCCGGCAGCACCATCTCAACCCCTTCGATCGGATCATTGGGTATCTGATTGTTGCAGATGATCACATCAAAATGAGTGCCGCTGATATAGCGCTCAAGCGTTTGAATGTGATCGCTGCAGGAATATCCAGCGGTTTCGCCTTTTTGATTGGCAACATTGCAGACCATGAACTTCAGGGCTTTGCTCGCACGAATGGCTTCTGCCAATCCTGGCACCAGCAGGTTGGGAAGCACGCTGGTATACAGACTGCCCGGGCCGATCACGATCAGATCCGCATTTAAGATCGCCTGAATCGCCGGCGGGAATGGCAGCGGATTGCTCGGCTCAAGCCAAAGATGACTGATCGCGCCCTGGAGATTGGTGATGGTGCTCTCCCCCATCACCTTGACCTCTTTTTCCTGATTCTCCAGCTTGATTTCAGCCACCAGCTTCACATCATGCAGAGTGGAAGGCATCACCCGACCACGGATGGCCAGAACTTTGCCTGAAACGGCTACTGCTTCTTCAAAACTGCCGGTGATATCCGTCAACGCGCTGATGAACAGGTTGCCGAGCGAGTGCCCATTGACGCCTGCCCGTTCGCCAAACCGATATTGGAAAATCTGCGAAAGCATTTCTTCGTCATCTGCCAGCGCGGTCAGGCAGTTGCGGATATCGCCAGGCGGGAGAATACCCAAATTCTTGCGCAGTTCACCCGATGACCCGCCGTCATCAGCCACTGTCACAATCGCGGTGAGATTGTGGGTGTATTTTTTTAATCCACGCAGCAGGCTGGATAAACCATGTCCCCCCCCAATAGCAACAATTTGCGGTCCTCGAGCCCTGCGCTTAAAATCCGTCAAGGTGTCAATCACCGGTTGGCCGGGTTTTACAAAGGGTTTGAGAATGGAGCGGTTCAACTCCCATAAACCAAAAGAGAGGATCGCCAGGCCTGTTCCGCCAAAGATAACCGCTCGCAGCCAGCGCGGCAAGGTGGAGAGGGAAATATAGTTGAAGATCAGACGCAGCCAGTTGATATCGGTTTCACGATAAAGGTCGAGAATGACCACAGCAAAACCCAGAGCGATAAAGGTCGTCCCTGCCAACACAACCAGCACCCAACGCTTGATGCCAATGCCGGGAGTCAACCACTGGTAAATAGAACCGCCGATCTTTTTCAATCGGCCCTTGGTTCCAATAATCAATTTTGCCATTCAAATGAGATATTAGCAGTCTTTTAGCAGCATGTCAACGCGGTCATGGTCGCTTTCCCGCTATAATAATTTTATGGATGCATATATAACGTTGGATATCGGCGGTACCAATATTCGCTGCGCAGTTTTCACAGAGCAGGATCCCGAACCAATTCTTCAAAAGAAAATTAAAACAGCCGTTAAGGATCAAAAGCCTTTAGAACGGGTCATATCCCTGATCGAAGAAATTTGGCCAAAAAATTATACGGTTCGAGGTATTTGCGCTGCTGTGCCGGGTTCCGTGAATGTCAAGGAAGGGGTTATCCTGCTTGCGCCGAATATTGCCGGTTGGAGAAACGTGGAATTCGCCCGCATCCTTCGCGGCAAATTCAACGTGCCGGTTTTTGTGAATAATGACGCCCGTCTGGCGGCGATCGGGGAATGGAAAAGAGGCGCGGGACGCGGGCATGAAAATCTGCTTTACTTCACCATCTCCACCGGGCTCGGCGGTGGTGCGATCATCCACAACCGCGTCCTGGAAGGCGACCTCGGCATTGCCACCGAATCCGGGCATGTGGTCATTGATGAGGGGGGGCCGTTATGCGGCTGCGGTAAGCGCGGACATCTGGAAGCGCTTTCCTCGGGCACCGGCATCGAGAATTATGTTAAAGCCCAACTTTCTGCCGGTATTGAGTCATCCTTACGTTTATCACAAGAGATTCGGTCATCCGATATCGCAGATGCCGCGCGAAAGGGCGACGCGCTCTCGCTCTCGGCTTTTAAGCGCGCGGGCTATTACTTAGGGGTGGGGATAGCCAATTACCTTCATATCTTTAATCCCTCCTGCGTAGTCCTGGGTGGCGGGGTCACGCTTAGCAGTGACCTTTGGATGGGAAAATTCCAGGAATCGCTGGAAGAACACGTACTCAACCCCATGTACCTCGAACATCTGGAAGTTAAAATGGCGGAGCTGGGGGACAACGCGGGGCTGGTTGGCGCGCTTGAATATATGACAGACATGTTGCCTGGCGATTCTTAGAAATAATTAAGAATATATAAGTAAAATCTTTGTGTAACTTGGGATTTATTATTGATGCTTCCAGATATCCGGGTAAGGCAACGCGATTATTTACTTGAGATTTCCAGAGCCCTCACGCAAGAGCTCGATCTCGATCCGCTCCTGGAGCGGATTTTGCGCATCACCATCGAGATGCTTGCCGGTCAGGCTGGGTTAATCGTTCTGAGAGGCGAATTGGGTGGATGGCAGGTGCGGGTGACTGAAGGCATCACCCCGGCGTTCCTGGATGAACTCAAACCGCTTCTCCTTGAAATTCCCGACACCGAGGATCCCGAGGAGTTTGAAATTCCTGAGGTCAATCGCGTGTTGAATAAATTGACTTTTGCCGCGTCATTGGGCCTGCTCAGCGGCGTTGGGCTGCCAATGGTCACTCAGAAGAAAGTGCTGGGTGTAGTCTTTATTTTCCGCAGCTACCCCGGTGTTTTCTCCACCAATGACCGCAATGTGCTCAGCAGCTTTGCCAGCCAGGCTGCCATCGCAGTCCAAAACGCCCAGATGTACCAGACCATCACCACCAATAAAAAATATCTGGATACGGTGTTGGATTCCGCCGCGGATGGGATTCTCATTATCGGCCCCAATCAGGTCATCGAACGATGCAACCCGGCGTTCTCCCGTATGATTTCGCTCCCCCAAGAACAGATTCAGGGATTTCCTCATGAACAGGTTGTTGTGTTCGAACATCTCACCCATGAGATCACCCTGGAAGAAGCCATCGCGAATGGCTGGCCGCTCTCCCCGCATGCCCAACTTTATGTGGAAGGTGATTTAAAGAAGAAAGTGGCGCCATCTTTGCCAGTCGGCATTACTTACGCGCCAGTTCTTAATGAAGAAGGAAAGCTGCAGAGTATTATCGCCACCGTTAGAGACATCACCCGCTTTCGTCAGGCGGAAGAATTGAAGACAACCTTCATCTCGGTGATCAGCCATGAATTGAAAACACCGGTCGCCTTGATCAAAGGCTATGTTTGCACGCTTGAGCGCGAAGACGCGCAGTGGGATAGTGATTTCTTTAAAGAGAGCCTGAAAGTCATTGAAGAAGAAGCCGATCGCTTAAGCGAATTAATTGAGAACCTGTTGGACGCGACCAGACTGCAAGCTGGCGGGGTTTCCTTGAAAAAAACCGAATTCCCCATATCAGCCACCGCAAAACGTTTGGCAACGCGGCTGCAGACGCAAACCAAAGAGCATCAAATTAACCTTGATTTTCCCGAAAATTTCCCGACTATCCTGGCCGATGAAAGCCGGATCGAACAGGTAATCGGCAATCTGATCTCGAATGCCATTAAATATTCTGACAAGGGTGAAATTACCGTTAGCGGTGAAGTGAAACGTGATTGCATTAATGTCTGTGTGAGCGACCATGGTAAAGGTATTTCCCCGCAGGATCTTCCTTATGTGTTTGATCGTTTTTACCGCTCAGCCGATGCGCTTCGCCATAAAAAAGGGGCTGGTTTGGGTTTATATTTGTCCAAATCGATCATCGAGGCGCACAAAGGCTCCATCTGGATCGATACCGATTATACGCAAGGCACACGGATCTGTTTTTCCCTGCCGATTGAAGAAGAAAAATAAAAAAATAAAGAGGTTTTTTCATGCCGAAAACGCAAGTCAATTGTCCATCCTGCCGCCAGCCTGTCGTTGTGGAAGTCCAGCAGGTTTTCGATGTGGCTGAGGATTCATTAGCCAAGCAGAAGCTGCTTTCGAACGCCGTCAATTTTTTACGATGTCCGCATTGTCATTATGAAGGAATGCTTGGAATTCCGATCGTTTACCACGATCCAGAACACGAACAGCTTTTAACTTTTTTCCCGCCTGATTTGAAAACATCAGTAAATGAGCAGGAAAAACAAATTGGCCCCATGATCAATCGCATCATTGATCGAATGCCGCAGGAAAAAAGGAAAGCATACCTTCTTCAGCCCAAGAATATGCTGACATATCAAAGCTTGATCGAAAAAGTCCTTGAATCCGAGGGGATTACCAAGGAAATGTTGGAAGAACAACAGAAAAAGATTAAATTGCTTGAGCGGCTTTTGACTTCTCCCAAGGAAAACCGATTGTCAATCATTAAGGAAGAAGAAACCCAGATCGACGCGGCTTTCTTCAATTTATTCAATCGAATTATTCAATCCAGTATGGCGCAGGGGGACGAGGCATCGAAAAATGAGCTCGCAGAATTGCAGCAGCAGCTTTTGGAAAACACGAGCGCCGGAAAAGAATTGAAGCAGCGCAGCGAGGAAACTGAAACCGCCTTAAAGGCGCTGCAGGAAGCCGGTAAGGAAGGACTAACACGCGAAAAATTGCTTGAGGTGATCCTCGCTTCCAAGACGGAAACCGAGCTTTCCACCATTGTTGGGCTGACCCACAATGGGCTGGATTACAGTTTTTTCCAGCTGCTTAGCGACAAGATCGATGCCAGTGAAAATGAAGATGAGAAAAAACGCCTAACCAGTTTACGTGAGAAGATCCTGGCAATGACGGAGGAGATCAACAAGCAGCTCCAGGCTGAAATGGAGAAATCCAGGAATGATCTTGAAAAGATTCTACAATCGGCAAACATTGAAGAAGCCATGATGAATAACATCCATCTCATCAATGATTTCTTCGTTCATAATTTGGAAACTGAGATCAGTCAGGCGCGAAAGAAAGGCGATCTTGACCGGATCAATAAACTCGAGCAGATGATGGTGGTGATCGAAAAATTATCCACGCCAGCTGAAGAGGTTCAGTTATTGGAAGAGCTGATCAAAACCAAGGATGAAGCTGAATTGGATCTAAAAATCAAGGAAAATCAGGAAAAATTTTCTGAGGAATTCATGTCGGTGTTGAATGGTGTCATCGCCCAATATGAAAACTCAACAGAAAATCCTCAATTGGTCGAGAAGATTAAAATGATCTTCCGCAAAGTGCTTCGCAGCACCATGAAGGCAAAATTGCAGGATTAACGGGAACAGTTGCTGAAACCGCTGGCATTTCCTGTCAGCGGTTTTTTATTTCCCGGATGTCCAAAACATTCCATTGGAAATTTAGAGCCAGTCATTGTTTAGAAATTGGTATTCTCGAAGATATATCCGACACCGCGTACAGTCTTAATATAATCGTGGCTGGGATCGATCTTGTTTAATCGAGCGCGCAGCCGGCGCACCAAAGCGTCAATTGCCTGTTCGGTTACACCAATCGATTCTTCCTCGCCCCATACACCATTCACAATTTCTTCTCTGGTTATTACCATTCCTTCTTTTTCATAAAGCAGCATCAGCAGATCGAATTGGGATACTGACAGGGCGGGAATGATTTCCATGTCCCCCACCCAAATCCGGCGTGCTTTCTT
>CAYPAG010000055.1:0-1151 GCA_964408645.1 uncultured Pelolinea sp.
AAGAAAACGCGGCAATTGTTTGGCAGCATGTCGAGCACACTTTGGACACCAAAACGGTGAAAATCCTTGGCGGGAATCAGTTGTGCCCCATAATCCATGGCTGCCTGATGCTCTTCCCTTCGAGCGCTGCCCACCCCGCGCGCACCCACCTGGATGATGCCTTTCACCCAGGCCATCTCCGACGCGCGGCGCATGGTGCTGCTGTATCCCTCGCGAATGCCCGTGACCTCGTCACGCCAATCAATATGCGCGTCCAGTTGAAGAACGTAAAATGGTTCCTCATCCTGATATGAATTAAGCACCGCGATCGGAATGGAATCATCACCACCCAGCACAACCGGCAATGCGCCTGTTTTGATAATATTCTTTATCGTTGACTGGATAACCTCCCGGTTTTGATCCACTTGGTTTGGAATAACAGGCAGATCACCGAGGTCAACCACTTTTCCTGCGCATATTTCACTCAAGGGTTGTCCGAGATCAAAATCCCATGCCAAAGGATCATCCGGGTATCGATTGGATTCCTGGCGAATGACAGCCGGCGCGTGAGCAGAATGGGCAGTTTGACCCGGATACTCGCAATAGTAAGGGATTCCAACAACGGCTGTTCTACAATCCTTTGGCGGATGGCTGTCGGAGGACGGAAATCCGGCAAAGGTCAGAGCGACAATATCCTGCATACCCTAACCGCCGCGTTTCGCTATATCGAAACCAGGGATCGCCAGCGATTGTTCAAGCCGGTTAAGCAGGATTGTCAGGATGCCGATGATAACCAGGTAGACCGCGCCTACGGTGAAATAAGTCTGGAAGGGATTGTAGTACTTGGCCATCAACTCTTTGGCCACATACAGCATTTCCGGCACCGCGATCAGATAGACGATTGATGAGATCTTGACCATGGCGACCACCTCATTCGACCAAGCCGGGATGGCAAAGCGAAAGGCCTGTGGAATGATCACGTGGCGGATGGCCTGAAGCGGAGTCATGCCGATCGACCGCGCGGCCATCATCTGGCCGCCGCTGATCGCCTGAATGGCACCGCGAAAATACTCCGCCTGGTATGCGCCGCTGTTGAGCCCAATTGCCAGGTAAGCGGATACATAGGAGGATAATGTGATGCCAAATTGCGGCAGGCCGTAATAGATCAGGAA
>CAYPAG010000055.1:1251-11291 GCA_964408645.1 uncultured Pelolinea sp.
TCAACAATGTTGCCGTGCTCCATGAAAATGATGCGTGTGCTCACATCACGGGCAAAGCCGATCTCATGCGTCACGCAGATCATGGTCATACCTGCAAGCGCCAGGTCTTTCATCACAACCAGCACTTCGCCGATCAACTCGGGATCCAGCGCGGAAGTGGGTTCATCGAACAGCATCACGATCGGCTCCATGGCAAGAGAACGCGCGATGGCGACACGCTGTTTTTGTCCGCCGGAGAGCTGTCCCGGGTAGTTCATAAATTTGTTGCACAGGCCGACGCGATCCAGCTCATACATCGCCTTATCCCTGGCTTTGTCTTTGTCCATCCCCAACACCTTCGTCAAACCCAGCGTGACATTGTCGAGCGCGGTCAGATGGTTAAATAAATTGAAATCCTGAAACACCATACCGATATGCTGACGGGCTTTATCAATGTCCGTTTTCGGGTCAGTGAGTTCAATGCCATTCACCCATACCTGGCCGGCATCCGGTTTGGTGAGCTGATTGATACACCGCAGCAGCGTGGACTTTCCTGTACCTGAAGGTCCAACCAGGATGACAACCTCGCCCTCTTGCACTTCAAGTGAAATCCCTTTAAGGACTTCTTCCTGACCATAGCGCTTATGCAGGTCCTTTACTTTGACGATCTCTTTTTTTGTTTTTGCCATTATTTCACCTTATGGTTAGAAGCCGGGTATCCTGATCCGTTTCTCCAATGCGTCCAGGCCGCGATTGGTGATGAAGGTTAAAAGAAAATAAATAAATGCAACGGTTAGGTAAGCCAAAAACGGCTGGTACTCGCGCGCGCTGTAATACTGCGCCTGCCGCAGGATCTCGGGAACGCCCAGGACATAAACCAGAGATGAATCTTTGATCACGATTGCCGCTTCATTCGACCAGGGCGGGATGGCATGCCTGAATGCCTGAGGAAGGATGACATGCCAGATGGCTTTGAAGCGCGGCATGCCGATCGAGCGGGCGGCCATCATCTGCCCGCCCGGCACAGCCAGGATCGCGCCGCGGATGATCTCCGCTTGATAAGCGCTGCTGATAATCCCCAGCGATAATGAGCCCGCCCAGAAGGGAGAGAGATTGACGACCCTCGCGATTAAAAAATAGATCACCAAAAGCAAAAGGATATGCGGCAGCGCGCGCAGGATGCTCGTATAAAGCGTCAGCAATTTTGAAAGCAGATCCCCGCCATAAACGCGCAGAATTGCCAATATTGCGCCAAAGAAGAGCCCAAAGCTGAGTGCTGCCGCGGTGACTTCCAGGGTGACGCTTAATCCACGCAGGATGTAGGGAACCAGGACAGTGAGCTCTTCCATTCGTTACTCTCTCTTGGTTAGATCCAAAGTGGTTTTTCCCAAAGACTGATTTTTTTACCCAAGCCTTTGGCTTTGGCGCTCTGATAAATCCGTTCCGCCATGGTGATATCCAGACAGCCCATGCCCAGGTTGGCAAACAAAATACGTTCATCTTCAGTTTGACGCCCGGGCGCTTCACCCAGCAAAATCTTGCCAATATCGGTAATCGCTTCTTCCTTCAGCTTGCCTTCTTTTTGCAGCTTGGTTGGAGCGAAAAAGTCCCAGGTTTTAAGTGTTGCCCAATTATCAACCACCAGCCGGTCGGTGTTGATGAACACCTCATCTTTCCCTTCGTATGCGGCCATGTGGGCGTAATAGCTGCCTTTGGGAATCCAGGCATCTTCGACAAATGGCTGGCGCGCGGTGGTCTGCGTGGTGACGATGTCAGCGTCCTTGAATGCCTGCTCAACGCTGTCCGCCACAACCACCTTGATCTGCTGCTCGAATTCTTTTGCCAGCTCTTTGGCGCGGTCTTTATTCAGGTCAAACAAACGGATTTCCTCCAGCTTGGGCATTGCGGTGGTCAATGACATGATCATGGTGCGCCCGATCACGCCCGCACCGACAAGACCGGCGACTTTGGAATTTGGCCTGGCGAGTACTTTCGCGCCCACCCCGGCAACCGCAGAGGTGCGCATGGCGGTGATCAATCCGCCTTCCATGATCGCCGCGGGGATGGCATGTTCGAGATCATGCAGCAGGATAATATCAATACCCATCGGCATATCCCCGCGTTTGGCATTATCCAGCGATTCCGCTGCCCATTTGTGGCCGATCCGGTTAACGGACCCGCCCACATACACAGGCATGGAGACTGCCAGATACTGACGCTTTGCGCCCGTTTCCGGATTATCAAACTGGAACACGGGTTTGTGCGGCTGATTGATCTGCCCGGATGAAAATAGTTTATAAGCCAGCTCAATATCTGCCTGCGCTGCCTTCATGTCCAGCGCCCCGGCAGCGATGACATCTTCCTGTGTCAAAAAAAGAAATTCAGGTTTGAAATATTCAGTCATGATTGCGTTTACCTAAAAATACAGGGCAGATCCTATCCCTGAATTGGAATCATCTCTGCCCTGTAGTCTTCATTAATAATTATTTGAGTTACTCAATTCCGTATTGGTCCAGCAGGCCGCGGAGGAAACCTTCATCAAGCAGATCACTGATGTGCTTGTCCAATTCCGCTTTCAGTTCATCCTCGCCCTTCATCACAGGGATCGCCTGGCCGTTGGGGTCCATCGGTCCGCGCCAAACCTCGACAAAGCCAAAGTTCGGGTCGCCCATGTACTGTTTGCCAGGTTCAAGATCCATCAACGCCACGTCGATGCGTCCGGCTTGCAGGTCAAGCGCGAGCTGTTCGTTGCGCTCGTACAGGGAAACATTGTCAGAGCTCATCAATCCGGGCTCGATCAGATTATCTTCCAGCCAATAGTACATAATGGTGCCGGACTGCGTGCCGACTTTGTAATTGGCTAATTCCATCGGATCATCAAACGCGATGCCTGATTCCGCGGTGGTCACGGCTACGTTATCACCGGCATAGTAAACCATGGAAAAATCCACAGACTGGCGGCGTTCGTCAGTCGCGGCCATGGCCGCGATCGCGGCATCCACTTTGCCTTCCTGAACGGCAGTCACCAGCGCGTCAAAGCCAAGATCCTGGAATTCCACCTCGACGCCCATGCGCTTGGCAATCTCGCGCATGAAATCCATATCCGCGCCGACAAATTCATCATTCTCGTCCTTGTACTCCCAGGGTTCGTAATCAGCCGAGGTGCCGACAACGATCTTGCCGGCTTGCTTGACGGCTTCAAGGCGGTTTGCCGGGGCTTTGGGGGCACAGGCCGCGATCAGCAGGACCAATACTGATGCGGCAAGTAAAAACTTAGTGACACTTTTCATCTCATAATCTCCTTTGGTTGGTTTCGAATAGAAATTCTCGTAAAGAATTTCTCTATGGTGTGAACAATTTTATTATACTTTTTCTGCGCTCACCTCCAGTATTTCGAGTGACCTTTCAATTTCCGACTGGTTGACCACCAGGGGCGGGATGAACCGAATGACATTACCCGTTCTACCCGCCATGTATCCCAGCAAATTGCGGTCAAGCGCCTGATTCAGGATCGCCAACGCTCTGTCGCCATCCGGTGTTTTGTTTTTATCCGATTTCACGATTTCCATCGCGACCATCAACCCCTTTCCGCGCACGTCGCCGATAAACTCATGCTTTTTCTGGATCTCCCGCAATCCACTGATGAATATCTCACCCATCTGCCGCGCGTTTTCAAGCACGTTCTCTTCCGCAAACACTTCCTGAACCGCGACAGCCGCGGCGCAGGCAACCGGATTGCCACCGAAAGTAGTGCCATGCGAACCGGCGCTCCAGCGGCTCATTAACTCGCGGCTGGAAGCCACCGCGCTGAGAGGAAATCCGTTTGCAATTCCTTTAGCCACCGACATGATGTCCGGGCGCACACCCAAAGTCTGCGCGGCAAACATCTGCCCGGTGCGCCCAAAACCGCTTTGGACTTCATCAAAAATGAGCAGGATGCCATGCTCATCACAGACGTTTCTCAAACCTTCAAGGAAACCAGGCGGGGGAACGATATAACCGCCTTCACCCTGAATCGGCTCCACCAGGATCGCTGCCACCTGATCAGCAGGGATATAGTGGTTAAAGATTTTTTCCACAGAGCCCAATGCCCAATCCACCACATCCTGCGGTGAATTACCCACCGGACAGCGGTAAGGATTGGCATAATCCGCAAAATAAATGCCTGGCAGAAGTGGTTCATAGTGGCTGCGGTATTTGGATTTGACCGATGTGACAGAGACAGCGCCATATGTGCGCCCATGGAAACTGCCGGTGAAAGCAATGATGCCCGGCCTGCCGGTGACATAGCGCGCCATTTTGAGGGCGCCTTCCACCGCTTCTGATCCGCTGTTGCCGAAGAAAAACATCTCCATTCCCTCCGGCATGACTGGCGGCAGAACTTCGGTCAAGCGCAGCAGCGGTTCGTGAACGGTGATACCCACCGCGCTGTGAGAGAATTTCTTCATCTGCTCGATCGCTGCGTTCAGCACTTTAGGATGGTTATGCCCCAGATTGGTCACGCCGATGCCGGAGGTGAAATCCATGATCTCACGGCCATCCTCGGTGTAAAGGTAAATGCCTTCCGAAGATACTGCCGGCAGTTCGGGCCAGTCTTCCGCCAGAGAAGGCGCAAGATTGGTTTTTATTTTTTCCAATAGTTGTTTGTAAGTGAGGTTTGAGCTTGCCATGTTGGTGTTTATGAATCCTTTTCTCTTTGATAAATTGGCGCGCCGCGGCCAAAGGCGCCGTAATAAGTGCAGGCCTCAGCGGCAGCGTGGGCAGCTTTTTCAAGTGCCACTTGTGCTGTTCTGCCGCTCAAATAATCTACCATAAAACTCGCGGCAAACGCATCGCCCGCGCCTAGTGTATCCACTACGTTTGTAATTTTAATGATACCCTGCTTGATAACCGAAGTTCCATCAAAAAAAACAGCACCATCCTCACCATTGGTGATTAATAACTTAGCAAATCCCAGACCCGCCGCATAGTTAATTAACTCCTCATTCGGTATGACACTCACTCGAGGATTGGAAATCAAGGCGATGTCGACAAACGGGAGAGTTCTTTTCAATGAAAGCATGTCCCATTCTTGTGAGAAGTCGTAAGACAACCTTTTCGCGTGGTTTGCCAGAATGTCTAGCTGACCATCCAGGTGAGAATACACGCTGGTGTGTGCCAGATCAAATCCCGAAATGAAATTCAGGTCATCTTGATTTAAACTGATCTGTCCGCATACACCTTCGCTATATTCACCGAAAACACGATCGCCATCTTTTAGCGTGATCTCACAAAATGCGCCTTCCCCATCAACAAACCGGGTATGTGAAATATCGACTTCCTCTTGAATCAACGCATCCCGCACCAACTGCCCATGCGGATCATCTGCCAGCCAGCCGAGGTACGCGGCGTGGCAGCCCATCCGGCGCGCATGCACTGCCACATTCACCGCGTTGCCGCCCGGAAACATTTTTCCCAAATGCAAGTAGCGGTCAACCGTGTTGTCGCCAACACCAATCACGCTGATCATTTAATAATCCACTTTCCCCATATAACGCCGGATGGTCAACGGATGATCATTGAGGACAGCCAGTTGTTCGACCAGGTTGGTCATGGCGGAATCCAGGATGAAGGGAGCCAGAAGAGCGCGCATCTCCTGGCTGATCCCTGGCATCTCGAAATCCCGGGAATCATATATTATCGGTTCATTCAAATAATTGCGGCTAAATGCCAAAACGCGCTCTCCTTCCGGTCGGCTGGGATCCTCGCCCAGCATCAACACCACGGGCGTCTCTTTATCAAACACTTCAAATGGGCCATGAAAGAATTCAGCCGCGCTGAGCGGGAACGCGTGCATCCACTGCATTTCCATCAGGAAGCAGGCAGCAAAGATGTACGCGGTGGTGAACATCGGCCCGCTGCCGATGAAATAAACAAATTCTTCATCCTTAAGTTTTTCTGCCGCGGCGCGGCCTTTTTCAGCGGCTATGAACTTTGCGTCCGCCAAAGCGCCTGGCAGATGCCGGAGCGAACTCATCACCTCTCGGTGATCTGGCCAGCGCTTCTCAGTGGCGCTGAGAAAACCGCTGGTGAAAGCCATGGTTAGCATGAGCGAGGAGAAATATCCCTGTTTGGATGCACCATAGGCAAACACACGGTCAACAGCTGATGCCAGTGGTGAATCTGCTTTTTGGGTAAAAGCAAACGTCTTGCATGGCTTTTCTTTTAAGGTTTCAGCCGCGCTTACTACTTCCCGTGTGGTGCCGGAATGTGAACCCAGCAAGACAATCACCTGTTCATCCAGAGCGGCCGGGTCCAGGTTAACAAATTCCCCGGCGTGATATGTACGCACGTTGATAGTGGAGCTAAACCTATCCGCCCAGTAGTTGACCGATTTCATCATTTGGTACGGCGCACCGCATCCAACAAAGAACAACTTAACAAATCCATCCTGTGCGGCTTTCCTACCCTCATTTTCAGCATCACCCAGAATTTTCAGTGCGCCGGAAAATTCATCTGTGAATTCTTTATTGTTTAACATATTGTGTCTTTTCGCTTTACCTTTTAACAGATATTACTAATAAATGGATATATTCTCATCCTGTATTCGCACAGACTCCCGAACTGACTTCTTCCATTGATCGAGGAAGGCATTTCTTTAAAGTAAATGAGCACGATCCAATTGGGGGTCGTTGAATTATTTACAAGTATACCGATTTATGGAAATTTATTTGGTTTTTTGGTTGGTTTTTCTTTGAGATTGGGTTGCTTTGATCATATCTATAAATTTGCTGATTTCAATCGATGCGATCGCTTCCCCTATTACATCCAAAGGCAGATCATCCAGCTGGCGAAAGCGCACGCACGACTTCCCTACATCGTAACGCTTTCCGGTTGCTTTATAGGCTTGCTCAAACTCTTTCTGCTTGACCGTGTCTGCGTAAATGCCCATCAGGTAAACGGCGTAATAATTTTTCTGGGCTGCCAGCGCGGCATACATTAACGGCTGTTTGTTATAGGTATCAGGATAGACTTTTAGCGGGACCTGGTAAGTGATCATTCCAAAATTAAACGCTTCTTCAAAGCCACCCGGTAAGTTTTCAAGGATAGCATTCCGCACGGATTGGATTACTTCCCGACGATCGGACGGCAGACTATTCAAATATTCCCCAATTGATCTTGCTTCGGATCTCATCATTACCTCATTGAATTCCAATATATCAAAGAGAAATCCTGATTCTTATTAATAAAATATCGGAAACCTGGAGGCTAATTGTTCTCTCTGGTTGTTGCACCGCGGCCGAAGAAAACCAGTGTTAAAAGAAATGCGATCAGCATTGATCCAGAGGAGATGTAACCCAAAATTGGATAAGCGTTGGCGGATACCAATTTTCCACCCGTGAGTGCCGCGATGCCCAATCCGACCTGAAAAGTGATCTCCAACCAGGCAGATGTAGCCATGCGTGAGCGGCGGGTTGACACGGCCACCGCGAATCCGAACCACATGGTCTGCGCCAGGCTGAGGGTGGATCGGAAAAGCATGAATGAGATGCCGCCGAGGATGGGGTTCATGGTCACACCCACAATGAAAGCAAAAAGGAAGGACAGGAAGCGGCTGGCCAGAATCACCGGTATATTCCTAAATCGCTCTGCCAGCCATGGGCCAATTAAAAGCATTCCGACCATTGGGACGATCAACAGCGCGCTCATGACGCCGTATGCTTCAAGGGTTGACTGGTAATGATTGATGAAAATCAGATTCATGAAGAACATCAGGAATGCCAATCCAAGCCCGATAAAGATCTCAATGACCGCGAATTTTACAGTCGTCGAGTCAATGCCGTTAATATAAGGTGAAAGACTGATTTTTCTTTCTTTGTCAGGTTCATCATTATCCAGGAAGAATAAGGGGATCGTGCCGAGAATGATCAGCACGCTAAATCCGGTCAGAATGGCGCGGAACACCACGGTTTCGTTGGACATCAACCGTCCCAGGATATCCGGCAGGAAACCGCCGGTCATCGCCCCGAGGGACATGGCGGTGTAAAAAACGATGCTGTTGATGGTATAGGCAGCGTTTCTATTTTCTCCCGCGTAATGCGAAATGAAAGGCAGCTGGATGATGAAATACCCGCAGGCCATCACGCCCGCCATAAAGGACGCCGCCATGATCAGAATCGGATTTCCGCTGATCACCCTCAGAAGATAGGCAAAGCCGACGACCAGGTTGACCAGGATCAGTGAGCGTTTGTAACCAATTTTTTCCGCCAAAAAACCTATAGGGATGGCGGCCAGAGCTTGAGCGAATGGGGTGAGGCTGAGCACAATGCCGAGAAAGTCCGGTGTTAGCCCCATCGAAAGAATATACAAGTTGAAATCGGTCTGAAACACACCAAAGCCAAAATTGATCAACAGCGCGGTCAGAAGATATGTGCGAATATTACGGTTCAATCCGCGCAGTCCCCCTGATTTAACCACTTGCTGCTGACCATGATCGTTCATCGCTTTTTCTATGCCAACCAGGTGCTCAAGATCAAATCTGAATATTTCTTCTGGTCCGCGGCCATCACCACCCGCACATCCTTGCGGTCCGGATGGACTTTCACCCGGTTGTATTTCCGGCGGTCAACGACAGTCATTCCGCGTGTGTACTCGCCACGGGTTTCAACGAACACCTGGTAATCTTCGCTGATTCCAAAACTCGGATCAATGGCGATCGCCATGGCCAGCAGATCTGGCGGCGATACCGCGCCTTCCTCAATCACCTGCTTGCGCCCCAACTCATGCACCAAGCGGACGGTGCGGTCAAAGATCTGCGCTGCCATATTGCACCATGGTTTTTCTTTCCCCGCCTCGCGGATCTGGTTGATATTTTCCTTGTTCAGGTGCCCGCCATTGAACAACGGATCCAGCGGCACCATGGTCTTGTCCATCGGGCTGTCAAACACAATACGCGCGGCTTCGGGATCAGCGAACACATTGTATTCAGACATGTAGCGGGTATTGCCGGAATGAACACCACCCGCCATCATGGTCAGCCTGCGGACGTTATCCGCGATGCGGGGCTCACGCCTTAAGGCGAGCGCAGCATTCGTCAAGGGTCCCAAGGTCACCCAGTCAATGGGTTCCTTGGCATTCATAATCGTGCGGACAATAAACTCCACCGCGTGTTCAGATTCAGCGCTCCTGCTTGAGTCCGGGAAAGGAAGTCCGCCTAATCCATCCGAGCCATGCACCTGGGAGGCATCTTCGGAGTATTCCGGGATCAGGCAGCTGGAGGCGCCGGCGTAAACCGGGACGATATTCTGCGAGTAATCAACTACCTTTAATGTATTGATCACCACGCGGTTCAGGTTGACATTGCCGTTGACGCAGGTGATGCCAAGCACATTAAATTCTGGCGAGCGCAGGGCAAGCAGCAGGGCCACCGCGTCATCCAGCCCGGTGTCGCAATCGATGATCAAGTTTCGTGGCATGAATTCCTCCAGGTTAATAATTAATTGATTTTAAAATAACCCGATAATTTTAGCATGTCTGACAAATAGCTTGTTTTGATCTCATCATTAACCATTAAAAAATATCTTATAATCCCGTCAATTATGGATAAGCGGGTCAGCCGAAAATATTTCAACGATAAAGCAGAACGATGGGATGAGTCCATTCGGAATAATGACGCCAAAAAATTAGGTGCATTGGCCGATCGCTTATCAATTCCTGAGCAAGCCTGGATTCTGGACGTGGGCACAGGCACCGGAGTTTTTCTCCCATATTTAAAGGAGAAGGTGAATCACAACAGTCGGGTTATTTGCATGGATTTTGCCTTCAATATGTTGGTTCAAGCAAAATCGAAGAACGGGTTTGGCTCCGTGGATTATGTTTGCGCGGAAATTGAATCGCTGCGATTTTCTCCTGACCTTTTTGATGTGGTGATGTGTTACTCAACTTTTCCTCACTTTCACGATAAACCCCGCGCCCTGTTGACCATTCATCAACTACTCAAACCAGGAGGCAGCCTGTATATCGGCCATACAGCCAGCCGGGATACGATCAACAATATTCACCGCGCGATCCCGGATTTCCAG
>CAYPAG010000056.1:0-10883 GCA_964408645.1 uncultured Pelolinea sp.
TCCAGCATCTCCAGCAGTTCATCCTCGTGCTTTTCTTCATCCGCCAGCACTTGTTTGGCTTCCGGGATGAAATCGACCAGTTTTCCATAGATCTTCTGGACATTTTCCTCACCCAGCTCCATTAATCGGATGCCGAAGGTTAAGCCAAAAAGTCGTGACACCCAAAAAAAGAAACCAATCCTGGTATTGTTTGGTTTTACATCTGTTTTTGTATATTCCTTCCAAAGCAGATAGTGTTTCTGTTCCTCACCCGCGATGCGCTTCAGGACCTGGCTGTTATGTTCATCTTTTACCAGTTTAGATAATCGATTGTAGGTATGGAATCCATTGATCTCTTCCTGTTGAAGTACCTTCAATTGCTCGATTTGCTCATTGGTTAAGTTCATTGGTTTACATCCTCCTCAGGTAATTTCTTTTTTCCAGTGGCTATATAAGCCACCAAAACACTCAGTAGATACAGGATAAATAGCGGCGCCATCAACAAGCCCATATTGACGGGATCGACTGTCGGCGTGATCATGGCAGCCACCACAGCAATCAGCACCAGCGCGTAGCGCCATCCCTTACCCAGCGTTTTAGCTGAAAGAATGTTCAGCTTTGCCAGCGTAAAAACGAGAATCGGGAACTGAAAGGCGACACCCATCCAAAAGATCAGGTTAGTGATGAAGTTGATATAAGATGACAAACGCGGCTTGGTTTCCACCGCCAGGAATTCAAGCAGAAAAGTGACTGATGCCGGAAGCATGATGAAATAGGCAAATGCCGCCCCTGCCAGAAAAAGCAGACTGCCGAAGAAGATCGCCAGGTAAACCCATCGTTTTTCTGTTGGCTTCAATCCCGGCAGGATAAAAGCCAGCATCTCATAGAGAATCACCGGCATGGCAATGATCACCCCGCCTAAGAGCGATACGCGCATGAATACCGCGAGGTTCTCCGTCACCTCGATCGACTGCAGTGCTTCGATCGAACCGGCGGGCAGTGCCAGCAAATTGATCACGCGCTCGGCGAAAAAGAAACTTGCGCCGGTGGCCAGCCCCAGCGCAAGCAGCGCCAGCAGCAGCCGTGAACGCAGCTCTTCCACGTGCTCCCAGAAGCCCATGACTTTTTGATCGAGGTTCGCCATCTCCTCTTGTTTTTCTTTTTCAGCCATTCTCTATCTCATCGTCTTCCTGCTTATTTTGAGAAGAGGTTTTTTGCGTCTGCCCATTAATCTCTCTGATGGTTGGAATATGGCTGTTGCCAATTTCATTCAAAGTCCCTTGAGTGGAACGGCGCAGATCATCCAGATCCTTTTCGATGCCGGCTTCACGGGCGATCTTGCGCGGAAACTCACGGATTTCGCGCGATGTATCCACCACATCGCGCCAAATGGGCGAATGGATGATCTTGCGGATGAATTTGCCCGCTTGCCGCGCGCCGTCAACCATCCCTTTGGGTCCTAAAACGATGACAGCGATGACGAAAATAAACAGGAATTCTAAAGGGCCGATGCCAAAAAGATTCATGATATTAGATTGAGTTAATCTTTCTTTTGTTGATTTTCCTCTTTAGGCGCTTCATCCTCTTTATCACTGGTCAGCCCATCCTTAAAGGCCTTGATGCTCTTGCCCATCTCCCCGGCCACTTTGGCGATCCTGCCTGGGCCAAAAAGCAGCAGCACGATCACAAGCACAATGACAATTTCCCATCCGCCTAATCGCATATTATCTCCTGTATACTTTTATCTAATGTTTGACTCCCATTATACTTGCCTCGATTATTATGAATATAATCATATAATTGGATAAGAATAGAATGAAAAACTTCATTACAACTCTAAAAGAAAACCGCGATTGGGTCCTGATCATCATGGGATCGATCCTGATCGTCTTCGCTGTTCTCAATCTTTTCAATAATGATATTGACGCCATGATCGCTCGGCTGAACCTCAACGAACCGGTCGATCAGGAAGGTTTCGCCCCAATCTTCGTCCCCAAGCCCTCAAACGAGGAAACACTGGTAGTTGAACGGCCGGTCTCGCCGGACGATCCAGACAGGATCATTATTGAGAGAATCAATCTGGACGCGCCAATCAAGGTCGCGGAGTCGGCTAACGTCACCATTGGCGGCAAGGATGTTCTCCAATATCTGGTGCCGGAAGAATTTGCTGTCGGTTGGCATGAGGGGACTGCGCCGTTAGGCGTAGTGGGCAACACGGTTCTCAGCGGCCACCATAACGCGTATGGCAAAGTCTTTGAACATTTAATAGATCTGAAGGTTGGGGACACTCTGAAAATCGCCAGCGGCGAGAAGGAATTCGAATACGTAATCGCCAACAAGATGATCCTGCCTGAAAAGGACCAACCGATCGATGTCCGATTGGACAACGGGCGCTGGATCCTGCCCTCCAAGGACGAACGCGTGACGATGGTCACCTGCTGGCCTGAGCACACCAACTCACATCGTTTGGTGTTGGTGGCGGTCCCGGTGGCGCCGGTGGAGCAGCTGGCTGAAAGCGCCGCACCCAAGCCCACCCTCCAGATCGCACGCATCACCACACCAGTTGCTGTTCTGCTCGAAGCGATGGCAAACACGCCCACGCCTGTTCCGGGCACCACCATCATCCCTGACACCGGTCCACAGGAAATCATTTTTCCCGTCAGCAACTCCGGAAATTTCTCGGTCAATATAAGAGAATTCCCTTCACTTAATAGTGATATTCTGGGCTCATTCCTGAAGGACACCGATGCGAACGCGACCGGCCGCACAGAAGCAGGTGACTGGTTGTTTATTACCTACGGAGAGATTAAGGGCTGGGTGGATGCTGAATTAGTTGATGCGCTTACACCATTTGAAGATTTACCAGTCCTTGACCCGGAGACCCCTGGTTCAAAATAGGGATTAGAATTAATTCTGCGAGATCACCGGAATTTCAGACAAATCTCCGCTGATTTCAACCATTTCAAAGTAAACCCATCCGCTAACCGTCAGAAGGTTGATTCTCAACCATTCGCCCGCCTGATTCTTTCCAACAACCCGCGCCTGCATGCCTGGGTCCAACCGCCCAACAATTGCTGAATCCAGATTATCACCCGTTCGGATATTCACGGATTGGGTACCATCGTTGATCGCCAGCACGACGGTGGTGATCTCAACATCAAAAGCATTAGCCGACCCGGTGATGGGAATAAACTCCATTTCAACGGTTAAGACTGCTTTTTCGTACTCGTCTTCAACGGCCTGCCATAACGTTTGACTGTTCTGTTGATCGACTTTGTATTCGTCAGAGCGTGGATCCTGCATGCGGGCAGTCAGGTATCGGATTACAACCGCAGAATATTCAGAAAAGGTAGTTTGAAGTTTCATCAGGCAGACAGGCAGGTCCAGTGAGGTGATCCTGGTACGGACTTCTTCGAGCTTTAGAACAGGTTCGGTTAAATTCTCGGCGCGTGAATTGTCAGCTATGTGGGTTATTTCCTGGAACTCGGAAAATCCTGAGCGGATGATTTCCATTTCATCAGAAAGGTTCTCTGCACTGCAAGGATCGGGGGTCATGGTTGGCGCCAACGGCGTGTTGACGGGTTCAAGATCGATAGGCGACAGGTACTGGCAGGATGAAAAAATCCCGATTAACAACACCCAAACAACATTAAAAGCCCTCTTCAAAAAGACCATCCCTTTCCTGATCTAATTTTACATTTAATATCATGAACTTGGGACTTTTTTTAAATAGAAGAGCGCGGATTAATTCCGCGCTCTTTCTCTCGACCAAATCAAGGGGTCACATCAATAATCTGTAATTCTTCGATTGCCACATTCAGGGTGATATTTTCAGCGAAGACCCAACCCAGCGTTCCATTAAGATCCACCTGGATCCAGTCTCCTGCCTCATTTTTACCTAACGCTGTCGCGCTTGCGCCTGTCTCAAGAGAAGCCACCACAGCCGCGTCGGTGTTTGGCGCGGAGCGTAAATTGACAGCGCTTGTCCCTTCATTAATCACCGTCGCGCCTGTTCCTTCTGTTTCCGGTAATGCTTCGCTTAGTTCCGGAATCTCTTGCGGTGCCAATCCAGCCGATGTCAAAACCGTATTGAATTCCGCCAGAACTGACTGCCATAAGGCTTGGCTGCCCTGAATGGCGGCATTGAGATCCTCCGAAGCAGGATCCTGCGTATTCATAAAGATCAATAGATAATTAACCACTGAAATGGTGTAATCGATCGATTTGCCCTTGAGGGTTTGCAAACATACCGGCACCCCGACCGCACGGATCTCCTTTTGAATCTCCTGCAGTCGTAAGATCGGATGAATCAACAAACTTACATCAGTATTATTGGCGATGTTCATTGCATCCTGGAAGCTGTTCACCAACGCCTGCAGCTCTTCGGTTTCGGAAACAATGTTTTCCGGGCTGCATGGATCCGGGACTGGTGTTGGTGTGGGCGGCATGGGTGTCGCTGTTGGTTCAGCTGGCGAGAGCACTGCGCATGAACCAAGCAGAAAACTTAGAATCAGCAAGGCTGAGTAGATCTTTTTCATTTCTTCCCTTTCCCTCAACGTGATTAAATGATTGTAATACCGTATTTATTTTAGATGATTTTTTTCTACATGCATATAGCCGAATGTTATAATCGCGGAAACAGCGGAGATACCATGTCAGAAAATTTCAAAACAGCCATTGTCACCGACAGCACGGCTTGCATCCCTGCCGAATTGTGCGAAAAGCTCTCAATTACCGAAATTCCCTACTACATCCACAAAGGCGATCTGGTTCTGCGTGACTTGGTATCTGTCCAACGCGAAGAATTTCTGGCCTGGCTTCCCATAGCGGAGGCGCTGCCAACCACAGCTTGCCCGGGTCAGGGTGATTACTATTCTGCATATGAAAAACTTGCAGGTGAGGGCGCGGAAACTATCATCAGCATTCACATGACCTCCCGCGGCAGCGGCGCTTATCAAGCCGCCCTGGGAGCCGCCGCGATGCTGCGTGAAAAGCTGCCTAAAGTACGAATCGAAGTGATCGACACCTTAAATGTTGCCCTCTGCCAGGGTTGGATCGCTATCGAAGCCGCACGGGCTGCAATTACCGGGCTATCTATTGAAAGTGTTTTAGAAAAGATAAAATCTTTGATTCCCATCACAAAAATGATCCAAACAGCCGATACACTGCGGTATTTATACATGGGTGGGCGTATCGGCAAAGCGGTTCACCTGATGGGCTCGATGCTAAGCCTCAAGCCTTTGATCAGCATGAATAATGGCGAAATCGTCTCCCTGGGTGTTGCGCGCGGCTTGCACAGGGCCTATGAAAAGATGGTTGAGTCGATTGTAAAAACTGTGGGAGCGTCCGCCCGAATTAAGATCGCCTATATGCACGCAGGCGCCCTTTCAAACGTTCAAATACTGAAAAGTATGGTGGAAAGCCGCTTCGATGTGGTTGAGTCATTTATCTCCGAACTTTCCCCAGCGCTCATGGTTCACACTGGCCCAGGCACCACCGGTTTTTGTTTTTATCCAATTAAAAACCCATGAAATTGCAACCCTTTGAATTGGAACGGTATTTCGCAAAGTACGAATTTTCCACCAGATACCTGCTTTCGAGTTCAGACTGCGATGGGATTAAGCAAACAGACCTGTTGGCGCTGGCTGATCCGGAAATGCGAAACTTGTGGGAATCCCTGTCACTTGGGTACACAGAGTCTCTGGGACATCCATTGCTGCGAAATGAGATTGCGGGGCTCTACCAGGACATCTCGCCGGATGATTGCCTGGTGGTGGTTCCAGAAGAAGGGATTTTCATCGCGCTCAACAGCATTCTGAATCGCGGCGATCATGTGATCTGCACATTTCCCGGTTATCAATCGCTGTATGAAGTTGCCGTGGGTCTGGGTTGTGAGGTCACAAGGTGGGAACCGGAAGAAGAAAATGGGTGGCGTTTCAATCCGGATTTCCTGGAAAAGAACATTAAACCAAATACGCGGATGATTATTGTCAATTTTCCGCACAACCCCACCGGTTACCTCCCGCCGAGCGGGGATTTTGAGAAGATCATCAGTCTGGCTAAGGAGCACGATATTTTCCTGTTCTCGGATGAGATGTACCGACTGCTGGAATACGATGAAAAGGACAGGCTGCCATCCGCGTGTGAAATGTATGAAAAAGCGATCTCTTTATTCGGGATGTCAAAAACATTCGGCATGGCCGGTGTCAGAATCGGCTGGCTTGTCACCAAAGACAAAAAGATTTTGTCAAAATTGGCGTCATTCAAGGATTACACAACCATTTGCAGCAGCGCTCCAAGTGAGATGTTATCGATCATTGCGCTCAGGGCAAAGGGGAAAATTATTAACACCCATAAGGAAAGAATTCAAAGAAACCTGAAGCTGCTGGATTCTTTTTTCGACCAATATAATGAAATATTTGACTGGGTCAAACCAAAAGCCGGAACTATCGCATTCCCCAAATTAAAGGGAGATAAAAGTGCTTTGTATTTCTGCCAACAGGTGATTGAAAAAACAAATATCATGCTCTTACCTTCCACTGTTTACGATTACGGAGACAGTCATTTTCGTTTAGGATTTGGCCGGGAAAACATGCCCGAAGCATTGAGCAAATTCCAGGATTATCTTATATCCATCAAGTAATCCGAATAAGAATCATCTCAAAATTTATTACTTAATCTCTCATTTTTTTATTGAAATATAGAATTATTGTTCTATAATATCAGTATGGATGAAATTCAGAAATTGCGGCGGCTCTCGCAGGCGGGAGAGTTGGATGTCGATGGAAAAGCCTCCGTCTGTACCCGGCGCGGCTCGACCGAAGGGATCATCCTGACCCATGCGCAGATGCCCAATGGCAGGTTGACTACCCTGCTCAAATCGCTGCTCACCTCAGTTTGCGAAAACAACTGCTATTACTGCCCTTTCCGATCCGGGCGCGATTTTCAGCGTGAGACCTTTCAGCCTGATGATTTTGCCAGTCTCGTCATGAATTTAACCAGGGCGGGATTGATCCAGGGGATTTTTCTCAGTTCTGGTGTTGCCGGCGGCGGAAGCGCAACTCAAGACCGGTTATTAAAAACTGCCGAGATTCTGCGCTATAAAAAGAATTATCCGGGTTATATCCATTTAAAAATCATGCCTGGTGCGGAATATGACCAGGTACTGCAGGCGATGCGCCTGGCGGACCGCGTTTCAATCAACCTTGAAGCTGCCAACGCACAACGCCTGCCGAAACTCGCCCCATTAAAGGACTTTAATACCCAACTGCTTCGTCCTTTGGGATGGATTGAATCCATCAGACAGAACTTGTCACCGGTCGGCGCGTGGAAAAACCGCTGGCCCTCCTCATGTACACAATTCGTGGTTGGCGGAGCAGGAGAATCTGACCTGGAACTTCTTGAGACCTCCCAGGATCTACACACCAATTACGGTCTTCTGCGCGCGTATTATTCAGCATTTCAACCCCATAAGAACACACCGCTGGAAAACTATCCACCCGCAACCTACCGCCGCGAACTTCGTTTATATCAAGCTGATTATCTGCTCCGCGATTACGGTTTCACCTATCAAGAATTGACTTTCAACGCTGAAAATAATCTATTGGAGGAAATCGATCCCAAAACGGCTTGGGCTCAAAGAAATTTGGTTCATATGCCGATTGAAATTAACACAGCGCCAAAAGAAAACTTGCTGCGCGTACCCGGCATCGGTCCCAAAAGCGCTGAGAAGATCATCCAACGGCGTCGGCAAGGGACGATTCAGGACATCAGCGGTTTGGAGAAATTAGGCATCAACTCACAAAAAGCGCTCGCGTTCATCTTACTGAATGGGCGCCAGCCGCAGCGACAGCTTTTCCTATTCTAACCTTCTTCAAATATTACCGTCAGGCCGTATATTATATAATCCATCCAACATGGAAAACGAATCCTACCTGCTTAAACCGGATAAGGTGATCACGCCTATCGAAACCGAATCATCCCAAACTATCACCTTTAATGAAAATGGATGTCTGGTGATCAACCAATTCGAGGCTGGGGTTGATGATCATGGCTCAAAGAGAAAAACTCTGGAGGGAGGCATCGCGGTCCCGGGCTTGATCGACATCCATGTTCATGGCGGCCATGGCGTATCATTTGGCATCGGCCAACTGCGCGAAAATCTTGAAAGTTACTCCCGTTGGGCAGCCGGCAACGGCGTCACCGGTTTTTTACTGTCCATCACCGGCCCTGACCACGATTATATTTCCGGCACCATCATCGCCTACGCTGAAATCCTGGATCAGGTAAAGGACTGGCCCGGCGCCATCCCCCTTGGTTTACATTTGGAAGGACCGTACCTCAACAAGGAAAAACATGGCGCTTTCAACCCTGAATGGATCCGTAATCCAGATCTTGGAGAAATTCAGAGCTATATTGAACTTGGTAAGGGGTGGATCAAGCATGTATCGATGGCGCCTGAACTTGAACATGCGCAGGAAGTCGCGGCGTTCCTCGCAAGCAACGGCATTAAAGTGTCGCTCGGCCATTCCAACTCAGATTATGAGACCGCCAGTGCCGCCTTGCGTGGCAACTTCAACCACGTCACCCACACATTTAATGCCCAATCCGGGCTGCACCATCGCGCGCCTGGTGTGGTTGGAGCGGTACTGAGCTCAGAGAGGATCACTGCAGAGTTGATTGGCGACTCTTTCCATGTCCACCCGGCCGCTATGCAGATCTTGTATCGCTGCCTCGGACCTGATCGCATCATTGTGATCACGGACGCCATGGCCGGCGCAGGGCTGCCGGATGGCGAATACGAACTCCTCAACCAAAAAGTCACCGTTCGCTCCGGAAAAGCCACCCTGCCGGATGGCACCATTGGCGGCAGCACCGCCACCATGATCAGCGCCGTCCGCACGCTGGTCAATGAGGCCGGTATTCCATTGCAGCACGCGCTGCGCATGGCAACCCTCAATCCAGCCAAACTGATTGGTGTTGAAAGCCGGCTCGGAACAATCGAAAATGGCAAAGAAGGCAACCTGGTTATTCTGGATCAAGACCTGTCTGTCAAAAAAACCTTTATCAAGGGTAATTTGGTGTACTCATAACCTCACAGGAGAATCGCATTAATGATGGATAAACAGATCAGGGTAGGAATTATCGGATTGGGTTACATCGGCAAGGTTCACGCCTCGGCATACACGGCCATATCTCAGCTTTTCGGAGAAACCGGCGTCAGGACAAAGCTGGCAGCGGTTCTGCGCACCCACACCGGCGACGAACCCTCACTGATCGCTTCTTTGGGTAATCCGCTGGAAACAAGTGATATTCGGGAATTCATCAATCAGGACCTTGACCTGGTGGATGTGTGTTCACCCAATGGTTTTCATCTTCAACAGATCAAGGACGTGCTCCCCGCCAAACCGCATATTTATTGTGAAAAGCCAATTGGTCTGAATTTGGCGCAGGCGCGTGAAATGGAAGACCTCACGCGCGAAGCTGGCATCCTGACCCATACTGCCTTCACTTATCGTTACTACCCGGCAGCGCGCCAGCTTAAATCCATTCTGGCTGCCGGCGTGCTCGGGGAAATTTTCAATTTTCGAGTGCACTATTTTCACAACAGTTATATGGATCATCTGCGCCCGATTTCATGGCGACTCAAATGGGCCACCTCAGGCGGGGGATCACTGTCCGATCTTGGGATTCATGTGATCGACATGCTTCGTTATACCTTGGGTGAAGTGCAGTGGGTCCGCTGCGAAACAGACACTTTCATTAAAAATCGACCAGTCAAAGCAGGCAGCAATGAATTGTCCGCCGTGGATGTGGATGATTGGGCTTTATGCACTATTGGTTTGGCCAGCGGACCGCGCGGAGTCCTGGAGGTTACGCGCATGTCCGGTGGTGTGGGCGACAGTTTGCGTTTTGAGGTATGCGGAAGCAAGGGCAGCGTGGTGTTTGACCTCAGCCAGCCAGATTATGTGCTGTATTATGATCAAGGTTTAAAACATACTTCCTTTGGTCATCTTGATTTACCCACCCCCGAAGGCGAACGGCCCTTCTCGCAGATATACCCCAGCCATAAATTGTCCATGGGATACTTCCGGGATTCGCATATAGCCAGCATTTATGACTTTCTATTAAACATTTCCGAAGGGAAACATTCATCAGCCGATTTCCACGCCGCGGTCAAAGCGCAGGAAATCCTCGAAGCTGCCTACTTGTCCTCACGAAATGATGGAGAGAAAATTCAACTGCCGTTACCTTAATGGAGAAAATAATGAAAATCGCTATACTCGGCGCCGGAGGCATTGCCCGCAAGGCATATTTCAGATTTCTGCTTGGCATGCCCGGAATCGAAATCACCAATGTTTACAGCCGCACACAGGAGACCATCGAAGAGATCCGGCGCGAATGGGATATCACTTGTGGAACCACCAGCATGGAAACGGTCCTGGCAAACAAACCGCAGGGTGCGATCGTGCTTACTGCCACCGCTTCGCATTATGAGATCATCAAAAAGCTGCTGGAAAATGGCATTGACGTGTATTCAGAAAAATCCCTGACCACCGACAGCCGTCAATCCCACGAGTTGTGGGAACTGGCCCAAAAAACGAACCGTATCATCACGGTCGGCTTTAACCGCCGTTATTCACCTTTGTTCGTGCAGGCCAAGGAAATTTTTGGCAGCAGGCGCATCCAGCTGGCGCTGATCCAGAAACACCGCAACACCAGCGGCGAATCAACCGTCGACAAACTTTTTCTGGACGACACCATTCATCAAATTGACCTGGCTCGCTATTACTGCGGTGAAGTGACGCCGGTGGCTACTACCTACACCATGGAAGGCGGTGAGGTGGCGGGTGTGGTCAGCCAGATGGAAATACCCGGCGGCGGGCAGTGCCTGCTCGCGGTCG
>CAYPAG010000057.1:0-4247 GCA_964408645.1 uncultured Pelolinea sp.
CGACCTCTTGCACCCCATGCAAGCGCGCTAGCCGGACTGCGCCACGCCCCGAACGGACGTTATTATACCAAGAAAACTGTTGGCAGGTACATTTATATATTAGCCAAGGCCTTTCACTTCGGTCACTCAACTCGAAGAGCGCAAATATCGCGGAGTGCTCTTCGAGCAGGGTGACAGCCCTCTAGGTTTTTTGCCCAAAAGCAAAATGGATCGGAACGTAATGCTGCCGGTCGCCGCGGATGGCGGCCAGCCGGTCGAGGTCGTACCAATGCTGGAGCTGGGTATCCGATATGCGTCCCGCCAGGTCGCGGCGCAAGACCGCCCACTCCAGCTCGAATTCTTCATCGGTGAAAAGTCCCGGCGCCCACGGCATTATCACGCCGGTTTCGATATCCGCAAGCTCTGCTCGTTGGAATAGATCCCCCAACCGCGCGCCGATGGATACATCAGCGCCTTGGGCGGCCAGGGACTCGCTCTGGGCAGCGCCCAGGGGTTTCAGCTCAGCAGGCGCATCAATCCGGCGGGAGTAGTCCGGTTCAGCCAGGGCAACCACCCAGCCGCCGGGGAGGGTTACGCGGTGCATTTCGCGAATTACCTTAAACGGATCCTTGACCCATAGCAGGAGGAAATGGCACAATGAAAGGGAAAATGAGTTGGACGGAAAAGGGGACTGATGGGCATCGCCGCATACACAATCTCCAAGCGCGGATTTATCCAGAGCTGCCCGATCAATATCCAATCCGAATAAATGTGTGTAGCCATCCTGGTAAAGTGAGGAGAGAATTGCGCCTGTTCCCGAACCGACTTCCAGAATGGCCGCGAATTTCTCCAGACCGATCTGGCGGAAGATGTAGCGGCGCGCTTCAAGTGTCCAGCCGGCTTGCTGGGTGTAGCGCTGGTGCCAGAAATCGAGGTTAGGAGAATCGCTCATAGGATAAAGCAATGGGCATTCTATTGTTCTCCATATATTGGCCGAGATTCTTCACTCCGTTCAGAATGACAATATTCTGCAATCGGACGCGATCAAAAAAAGCCGAAAGGAGAGCTAGCGACGTTTCCAGACCTTGGCAAAAGGATCGCTGAGCAGGTTGCCGAGCACCTTGTTGACGCCCTGCGAGGGCAGCACGTCGCCATCCGGTTCCACGTACAGCCAGGCGCGTCCAGCGCCATCCGCGGTTTTAGACTCTTCCCGCTGCAGTTCCAGCGAAACCGGATTGCAGGCGGAGTAAGGCACCGGCAGGTCCCACACCAGCTTTAGCCCGAGATTGGCTGCCTGTTGTCTCGCGTTTTCCAGATCAGCAGCCAATGCCTGGTCAGACGCGCTCAACGACACTGCAGGCACGCCTTCACCAGCAAGTTTTTCCAGGGTTTTACCGGCTTGTTTGAAATTCTCCTTTGTCAGGGTGACATGCACGGTCACCGCGATATTGGCGGCCACCAGGTTTTTAAGCGCTTTCCAGAAATCCCGGTTTCCGTCATCCGAAAGCAGCATGATATGGTCAAGGCCTTTTTCAAGCACATCGGCCACGTATTTCTTGTCAGCGAATTTCAATCCGTCGGTCAGCAAACCGCTGACCAGGCCAGTTTTTTCGGTGTGGGCGATCAGTTCGGGCAGGTCATCGCGCAGGGTGGGCTCGCCGCCGGTGAAAATGACGTGCGGGATGCCGGCCTGCCATGCCTTGTCCAGCACGGTTTTCCATTCATCTGTGGTCATCTCGCGCGTCACGCGCTCGGTGGGCGCGGCGCTTTGGTCAGCGCCCTGGCTGACGCGGTAGGTGAGGGCGCAGTCCAGACGATAGGGCGCGCTGAGTTTTTGAGAATAAGGCGCGACGCGCTCCATCTCCAAATAAGTCACGGGATCCAGGTCTTCCGTACCGATCAACGACTGGATCTTTTCCATGAAATCCTGATAATCCTGGGCAGCTTGTTCGAAATCCACATCATAGCGCTCAGCGATGATGTGGGAAATTTCCTCATTATTCTTGCCAAAAATGGTGTGATAGGCGTATTCGGCCGCGGACTGGTTCAAATGAAGGACGGTACTGGCGTTGATCACCAGGATGCCCGATCCATCAGGGTCGACACGCAGATGCCATTTATAGGGCGGCTCAACGCCCTGCGGCGACTGGTACTGGTAAATGCCGGCTGGCACGGGCTTCATCGCGCCGAAGAGATCATCAAAAAGGTTTTCAATTTGCTTGAACATGTTTCCTCCTCAACTCATTTTCAAAATGGAAGCGCGTTGACCGGTTCCGGCTTGACCGCGCGGTTGGATTTTTGATAAAGCGGGCAGCCCCCGCCGCAGGTATCCAAAAGGTCGCAGAAATGGCAGCCCTCGCCGGCATAACGGCGCTCGCGGATTGAGACCGCCAGTTCGTGATTCCAGATGCTGTCCCAATCGTCTTTGAGAAAATCTCCCAGCGGCTGGTAGTAGGACTGGCAGGGCAGCACGCCTCCGTCCGGCTCGACGCACATGTTGTACAGCGCGGCGGTGCAGCCCTTCACGCCCAGACCGCTCTCGATTGGGTTGAAATGGCAATAGAGTGTGGGTGTGTACCAGATCAGGCGCTGGCCGGAGCGCGCGGTGTGCGCTTTGGCGATCTCCAGAAGCGCTTCGAGCTCGGATTCGGCGATCTCCTCGTTGGTGGCGGCGCCGCGCCCGGAATAGATCAACCCGTTCAAACCGACGGTCGGTACGCCCAGCGCCGCCAGGAATTCGAGCGTTTCTTTCAGCTTGCCGCTGTTGGATTTCAGCAGGGTGGTGTTGGTCATCACGAACAGCGGCGTCTTGAGCGCGTTGCGGATGCCCGCGGTGGTCTGCGCCCAGGCGTTCGGTGCCGCGGTGATTTGGTTGTGGGTGGTTTCGTCATGCGATTCCAACGTGATCTGCACGTGATCCAGCCCCGCGACTACCAGCTGGTCAAGGAACGCCTGGTCAGCCAGTCGGCGGCCGTTGGTGTTGAGGCCGGTGATCAAGCCAAGCTGCTCGGCGTAAGCCACCAGCTCGGGCAGGTCCTCGCGAATGGTGGGCTCGCCGCCGGTGAACACGACGTGCGGAATCCCCAGGTTCCACACCCGTTCAAGCGCCTGCTTCCATTGGCTGGTGGTGAGTTCGTTTTTCGCGCGCGACGCCTCGTTGTAGCAGTGAACGCAGCGGTTGTTGCAGCGGTACGTAAGCGCCAGATCCATGCGGTAAGGCGCGGAAGGGCGGGACGAAAAGGGGGTGAGCGTGTCCACTTGCAGGTCGCAGATGGGGCAGGGATCTTCCTCGGGAGAAGTGATCAAACCCAGCTTGCCTTTGAAATCGGCGAAATCCGCGGCTGCCTGAGAGGCATTCACAGCGAAAGCGCTGCGCAGTGAATGGATGATCTGGTTATCGTCAAATCCTTC
Organism: uncultured Pelolinea sp.; assembly: GCA_964408645.1. Classification (GTDB taxonomy): domain Bacteria; phylum Chloroflexota; class Anaerolineae; order Anaerolineales; family Anaerolineaceae; genus Pelolinea. The sequence continues at coordinate 3,391 of CAYPAG010000057.1, forward strand.
CAACAATCCGCGCGCCATGAGCGAGGCTGATGGATTGAAGTGGTAGATGTGACTGGCATTGACCAACAACGTGCCGCTGCCGTCCTGTTCGACGCGCAGATGGATGCGTTTTTTGCCACCATTGGATTCGCGCAAAAAGTGATGAATGCCGGGCTCCAGCAGGGACACGGAATGACCTGTCCTTGCTGAGAGTTTATTTTTTCGCGAAAACAATCCGGCCATAAATACAGTCTATCGGCCGCCGCCGGCGCAGGCGCAGGCGCATCCGGCGCAGGCGCAGGCGCAAGCGCAGCTGCCGGAGGAACCGCCGCTGCGGCCGCCGCTCGAGCGGAAGGTTGAGGACGAAGGCGCGGGAGGAGGGTTGGTCACGTTGGTGACCGCGCCGGTGAAGCTTGCGACATTACCCACCACGCCCGCGGAAAAAGCAGTGACTGAGTTGACCACTGACGCCGCGGCGTCGGAACCCGGCAGGCGGGGCAGGGTGACCGTGACGGATTTACCTCCGCTGGGCGCGCTTGGGCCGGCTTTTACTGTGCTGGCGGTCGCGGTGCGGCTGATGGTCGGATCGGCGCGGTACCACCATCCGGGCATGAAGACTGGGCCGGTGCCGAAGGTGCGGCGGGTGCGGGTGTCGTACTCGCGGTCGAGCATGGTCCAGTCCACGGCTTCCGAATATTTCTCCGCGCGGACTTCAGGCGTTTCAGCGGCTTCCACCTGCTGCCAGGCCTTTTCCATGATGTCCTTGTAATAATCAACCGTCTCCTTGCGCGAGAATCCTTTCATCTTTTCGCCCACGCCTTTGACCAGCGTCACCATCATGTCCTGAAGCAGCTTGCGGCGCTTGGTTTTATCGGCGC
>CAYPAG010000057.1:4347-6157 GCA_964408645.1 uncultured Pelolinea sp.
ACCAGCGTCACCATCATGTCCTGAAGCAGCTTGCGGCGCTTGGTTTTATCGGCGCGGAAAGCCAGAAGGAAGGCGGTTTCATATTCCCGCAGATCTTCGGGCAGGTTTTCTTCGACCTTGATCTCCAGCGGGTCGCGGCTGGTCACAGTGCCAGCTTCCTTGCGAAGCACGCTGAACAGGATCATGGTGAGGATCTTGTCCATGGGCTGTTCCATCAGGATGGCAGCTTCAACCGCGGTCAGTCCGCGCTTGATGCCGTGGCCTTCAATCGCGATCTTTGGCGGCAGGTATTGAAGTTTGCGTTTCTGGGCGCTCTTCACTGAGAGGTAGATCACCAGGGCAAACAAACCGGCAAATCCACCACAGCACACGATGGGGATCAGGGTGCCCATCAAGTTGGACGGGTTGAAGGTGACGGTCTGCTCGGAGCGGATCGCTTCGGTGGGAATCAGGCGCGCCGGGAATGCCGCGCCGAAGGTGTAGATTCCTGATGGTTTCGCGTTGGGCGTGGACCACTGGTAGAAAATATTGCCTTCACTGTCATAGGCCGACGCGGGCGTGTCATCACCGGGCCAGCCCTCCGGGTTATACCAAACCACCTCGCCATCCACGGCGCCCTCTGGCATGTGGAGGTTGACGGTCATGGTGGTGCTGCCAAAGGACAGATCGCCGGAAAAATAATTGGGTTGGAAATTGACCGAGACGTAATCCTCGCCGGATTCAGATGCCGCTGCGTAGAAAAGATCGCGGACGCCGTCAATGTAAAAATACACCACGCCGGAACTGCCAGGCTGAATGGCGTTGCCGCCAAGCCCAAGCGCGATGCCGTTGACGTAAGGTGAATCAGCGATGTCGGTGATGGGCGCGCCGTTAATGGTGGCGGTCACGTTGCTCAGGCTGTAAGAGCTGGCGCCCGGCATGCCGACATCCACGAAATCGATCGGGTGGGCGCCGGACGCGTTTTCAAAATACCAAAAGTATTCGATCGCCGCGGATCCATCGGATTCAAGGTAAATATGAGCCTCTACTTCTGGAACCGAGAAGCTGTAATCCTGGGCAAAAACGGGCAGCACCCAGATTAAGATCAGCGAGAGCGCCAACAGCGTAGAGAGGAAGAATCGCTTGTTCATAACCCTCCTATTATTTACCACTTGGGTTCTTCGGTCAACTGATAAGTGGTGCCACAGTAAGGGCAGGTGACCACGGGCGCGCCGGCGACCAGCTTGACATCCTTGGATGCCAGCACACCGCCGCAGGACTTGCATTTGATGGTGTCCATGCCCACTTCGCCGGGCAGATCAATATTGACGGTGACATTCTGCTGTGCTTCAGATTTGCCCACACGGGTGGCAAAGAAAATCAACACGAATCCGACCGCTGCCAACACGATGGCGGTCCAGATGGCACCAACGCCACCGCCGGCTTGTCCGCCAGCGCCCAGGAAGAAAAGAAAAGCAAAAACCAATGCAAACGCGGCGAGAACGAATAGGATGATCTTTCCAGCTTTCATAGCAACTCCATCAGATTGTGTATGAGAATGACCCGAAATTACCTCATAATTATATACGGAATAAAAAAGTGACAAGTTTCGCCAATCCATGCCCTTGTTATTTCTTTTTGAGCGAAACCATCTGCGAAGATGAACTGGACATTTTTTACTTGCTTTTCATGGCAGGAGATTGCTTCGCTCCGTTTCACTCCACTCGCAAAGACATCTTTGAAAAGAGAAACTTTTATTAAAAGTTGTTGTCAATAAAAAGGAATTGCTTAGCTTCGTTTTACTCCTCTCACAAAGGTCATCCTTAAAACT
>CAYPAG010000057.1:6257-10857 GCA_964408645.1 uncultured Pelolinea sp.
TTCTCCTCAAAGAGGAATTGAATTTCCATAACTACCGTTACCACGTGCTGGACGATCCCGTCATCAGCGACGCGGAATTCGATCAGATGCTGGTGCGCTTGCGCGGGATGGAAGCAGCGCATCCGGAATGGGTGACGCCGGATTCACCCACCCAGCGCAGCGGAGCTGGGCCTGCGGAGCAGTTCCGCAAGGTTTCGCACCCGAAACCCATTCTCAGTCTGGCAAACGCTTTTTCTGAAGATGACATCAAGGCCTGGTTTGATCGCATCTGCAAAATTGAGGATCGCGTGGCGAAAGCCGGATTTGTGCTGGAGCCCAAGATTGATGGACTGACGGTGGTGCTTCATTACGAAAATGGCATATTTACTATGGGTGCCACGCGCGGCGATGGCGAAGTCGGTGAAGATATTACTGCCAACCTGCGTACGATCAAGAGTCTTCCCCTTAAAATCCCAGTTAGAGACGGCAGCACAAAAGTCCCGGACCTGCTGGTGGTCAGGGCGGAAGCGTTCATCACCAAGCAGGATTTTGTCCGCTTGAACAAGGAGCAAGAGGAGAAGGGGGGAAAGGCCTATCAAAACCCGCGCAACACCGCGGCGGGTTCGCTGAGGCAGCTGGATTCACGCCAGGTTGCGGACAAGCCGTTGGCCATTTTGGCTTACGCGATCGTTTCTGGTAATCCCGTGGCGTCCCAATGGGAAACGCTAAAGTATCTTAAAGATCTGGGTTTCCCTGTTTCTGATCTGAGTCAGCAGTATGATGATTTGGATTCCATGCTGGGCTGTACCCGCACCTGGTTGGAGCGCCGCGAATCCATTCCCTATGAAGTCGACGGCGTGGTGATCAAACTCAATGATTTACCTTTGGCTGATTCGTTGGGCGTGGTGGGAAAAGATCCACGCGGCGCGATCGCGCTCAAGTTCCCGGCTCAGGAAGTATCTACAAAACTGAATGACATCGGCGTGAATGTCGGCCGCACCGGTGTGCTGACACCTTACGCGATCCTGGAACCGGTGGAGATTGGCGGCGTGATCGTTCGGCAGGCAACCCTGCATAACTTTGATTACATTAAGGAAAAAGATATCCGGGTTGGTGACCGGGTGATGGTCAAGCGCGCTGGCGATGTGATCCCGTATATCATCGGACCGATCACGGCGCAGCGAAGCGGCGCCGAAATGGAATATATACCGCCAGCCGTATGCCCGGTGTGCGGCCAGCCGGTAGAAAACGACCTCGAAGAAGTGGCGTGGTACTGTGTGAACAGCTCCTGTCCGGCACAAATCATCCGAAATATTGAACACTACGTCTCCCGAGGCGCGATGGACATCGTGGGACTGGGCATCAAGATCGTTGAGCAATTGGTAGAGGAAAAACTGATTCGGGACGTCGCCGACCTTTATTCGTTGAGTAAAGACCAATTGCTTGGATTGGAAGGTTTTGCAGATAAGAAAGCGGATAACTTGCTGATTGCGATTGAAACCTCAAAACAGAAGCCGCTTGGTCGACTCATCAATGGGTTGGGCATTCACGGGGTGGGGGAAATCGCCGCGCAGGACCTGGCGAAACGTTTCCACGATCTTGACACTCTGCGTTCAGCGCGGCGTGAGGATATTGAAGCCATTGAAGGGTTTGGTCCGAATATCGCGGAATCGATTGTGGACTGGTTCAGAAATGAACGCAACCAGGCCATCCTGGAGAAGCTGCGCACGTCAGGTGTTTGGCCGGTGGAAGCGGGAGTCAGCGCAAAGCCTCAAACCTTGTCAGGAAAAAAGTTCGTTGTGACCGGTACACTCACCGGTTTCACACGTGATGGGATTAAAGACTACATTACTGATCATGGCGGCAAGGTGAGCGGATCGGTCAGCAAGGCCACTGATTACCTGGTGCTGGGCGAGAATCCAGGCTCCAAATTGGATGACGCGCGCGCGCTGGGAGTACCGGTGATCGGGGAAGATGAGCTAAAGCGTCTGACGGAAGGCAGTTAATGGACAAGCGTCTGATCCTCAAACCCGGCAGGGAGAAATCCTTACTGCGCCGGCATCCCTGGATTTTTTCAGGAGCCATTCAGCATGTGCAAGGTGATCCAAATAAAGGCGATACCCTGGCTGTGGAGAGTGCCAAAGGCGACTTTCTGGGGTATTGCGGGTACAACCCGGATTCGTCCATTCGCGGTCGAATGTGGACATTTGATGAAAATGAGATCAACGCAAGTTTTTTCAAAGAAAAACTGCGCATAGCCATTTCATTAAGAAGAGATATTGATTACATATATTCACAAAATAATGCGTGCAGATTAATCCACGCCGAATCGGATGGCTTGCCCGGGTTGATCGTGGATCAATATGGCGAGTACCTGGTTGTTCAGTTCCTCACCGCCGCGATTGACGCGTGGCGCGATGAAATTATCGAAGCCCTGGCTGAAATCACAGGCATCAGGAGAATTTACGAACGTTCAGATGTTGATGTGCGGCGGCTGGAAGGGTTGGAGGAACGCAAGGGCGCCTTGCTCGGCGAAGAACCTCCGTCCAGGATTGAAATCATTGAGAACGGACTTAAATTCCTGGTGGATATCAAGGGAGGACAGAAAACCGGCTTTTACCTCGACCAACGCAATAACCGCGCCGCGCTGGCAGAATTTACCCGGGATAAAGACATACTCAACTGCTTCTCGTATACAGGCGGTTTTGCGGTTTATGGTTTGAACGCAGGCGCTCATTCAGTCCTGTCAGTGGATTCTTCACAGGAAGCGAATGACCTCGCGCTTGAGAATATACTTCTAAATGGGTTGAAAGAAGAAAAAGCACAATTCATTACCGGCGATGTTTTTCAGGAACTGCGCAAATTTCGCGACGCAAGGCGGTCGTTTGACCTGATCGTGCTCGACCCGCCCAAGTTTGCCTCCACTTCTGCCCAGGCGGACAAAGCCGCGCGCGGGTACAAGGATATCAACCTGCTGGCGTTTAAATTGTTGAAACCTGGCGGAACACTCTTCACTTTTTCCTGCTCGGGCGGCGTGAGCCGTGAATTGTTTCAAAAGATCATAGCGGATGCAGCGTTGGACGCAGGTTTCAGCGCAGCCATCATTCGGCAGCTCTCCCAAGGGCCGGATCATCCCATCGCTTTGAATTTCCCGGAAGGGGAATACCTGAAGGGCTTGGTCTGCAAGATCCAATAAGTGAACCACAAATTTCTTACACATAGTTAGCCGAATTCCTTAGAATACGGAGGTTATTACATCCTCATCCTGAGGCGCAGCCGAAGATTCTCGATTTGAATCAACAAAATTGTTAATATTGTGGAAATTCTTTTGTCATTCCGCTCCCTCATAATGAAAAGTAATCCTCATTTCTCTTTTCATATTTGAATCGGATTAATCACGCGAAATAAAAACGCGCCATAAGGCGCGGAATATCTGGTGGAGATGGCGGGAATCGAACCCGCGTCCGAAAGAATAGAACACCAAACGTCTACGAGCGTATCAGATCTTGTGTCTCGCCGGCTGGCGGTCGACCTGCAGCCATCCCACCCGGCCATCCGCTTGAGCCCGAAAGCTCTCTTTCGCGCGAATCACGGCGCTTCGCGCGGCACTCCAGCTTTGTGGCGCCTGTCCCGCGACCCGCTGGAGTACGGTGCGGGCAGACGCGGCTCATAATGAGCCGGCTGTCTTTCCCTATCGCTTATGCAGCGAGGGGGAGAGCAGCATAGTTTGTGCTTTTGGCACTTGTTTTTTGTACTGATTTTACGAGGTCGGTACCTCTCGGCTCGCAGTTCGGGTTCAGCCTCTCCCGTCGAAGCCTGTCATCCCCGAATGCATTCATATTATAAAGCAGATATATTAGAGTTTTGTCAAAGCCTCTGGCACAATACCTGCAACTTAGAGAACACGCATTACTAATTGCGGCAGACTCTATGATTACAGGCATTGATCTTTCAGATAAGAACGGCAGGGTGAATTGGAACCTCCTTGGAAAGGCGGGTATTGAATTCGCTTACCTGAAAGCATCGGAGGCGTTGGATATCATCGATTCGGCGTTTGAAGATAATTTGAGAAACGCCCGTAAATTCAATATTCTGGCTGGCGCTTACCATTGGCTTCATCCGGGGCTGCATGTAGGCCAGCAAGCCGATCTCTTTTTGGACGTGGTGGGCAGCTTCAAGGGGATGCTGCGCCCGGTGGTCTGCCTGGAGATCCATAAAGCCCCCAAGGAAGAAGCAGAAAAGAATATTCGTGCCTTCCTGACTATTCTGGAGAGGCGTTCTGGCGTCAAACCGATGATCTACACCTCGGATGCCTACTGGAATAACTATCTTCCGGAAGCAAGCTGGGGCTGTGATTATCCATTATGGCTGGACAAACCCGGCACTATTTGGCCCCCGCAGATCTGGCCGTGGGCGGGGTGGACTCTCTGGCAGCATTCCTATCAGGCTCAGCTTCCGGGCGTGCCGGCTAAACTCGGCTTGAACTGGTTTAACGGTACACATGTAGAACTGAATGCGATGGTGGTGCATTAATGAAACTCGGAGTAAAGGCATGATCCCTGGAATCAACGTAAGCCAATGGCAGCATGAAATTAATTGGGCTGAGGTTAAACGCAGCGGT
>CAYPAG010000058.1:0-1444 GCA_964408645.1 uncultured Pelolinea sp.
AGTTATTGATGGAATAAAAAATACTTCCTATGTGCCAGGGCGCATGGAAAGAATTGATCTTGGGCAGGATTTCACAGCCATAGTGGATTTCGCCCATACGCCTAACGCGCTTAAAGTCGCGCTGGAAACCGCCCGCAAATTGACAAGTGGTAGGGTGATCGCGGTTTTTGGGTCAGCGGGGTTGCGTGATCGCCAAAAGCGCCGCATGATGGCGGCAGTCTCAGCCGATCTTGCTGATGTGTCAATTCTGACTGCGGAAGATCCGCGTACAGAAAACCTGGATGACATTTTGGGAGAAATGGCCGATGAAGCCAAATTGAATGGAGCTCAAGAGAACAAGGATTTTTTCATCGTCCCTGATAGGGGTGAAGCCATTTTGAAAGCAGTTCGGCAGGCAAAGAATGGTGACTTGGTCATTGCCTGCGGCAAAGGTCATGAGCAATCCATGTGTTTTGGGAATATTGAATATCCCTGGGATGATCGCACGGCTTTGCGCGCGGCGTTGTCAGAAGTACTGAGAATTCCAGGACCCGAGATGCCGAAATTACCAACAAGCAAGAGGTAAATTTTTCCTGGTAGAAAAAACCGCGCACTCACATTGAGTGCGCGATCTGAAATTAGTGGTTGAATAAATCAGGATGTCCTGGGTTTATGACCTGTCGCTTGACCTACCGCCCCGTCCGCTTGAACGTGAACGTCCACCTGATCGATCACCCGACCGACCGCCTGGACGGCTTCCGCCGCTCTTTCGGCCGCCCCCATCATGCTCGCGGGCTTCCTCGGGTGTCCATCCTTCCAGAACTGCCTGGCGTGAAAGGCGGATCTTTCCATTTGAGTCGATATCTGTGATCATGACGGTCAACTCCTCGCCGAGCCTGGCAATATCCTCAACTTTTTCAGTCCTTTCGGAATCCAGTTGAGAGATGTGCACCATACCGTCAGTACCGGGAATGATCTCAACAAATGCGCCAAAATCAGTGGTGCGGACAACCTTGCCGGTGTAGATCCGCCCGATGATTGGGCTTTCGGTAAGGGCTTCAATACGCTCGCGCGCCATGTCCTCATTTTTCTTCTCAGTTGCGGCAATGTAAACGGTTCCATCCTCAGCGATGTCAATCTGAGTGCCTGTTTCTTCCTGGAGAGCGCGGATATTTTTTCCGCCTGGGCCGATGACAGCACCGATCTTCTCAACCGGGATGTGGATGGTTGTGATGCGCGGAACGAATTCCTTTAACTCAGGCCGTGGTGCCGCGATAGTTTCCTTCATCTTGGAGAGAATGAACAAGCGGGCTTTCTTGGCTTGTTCCAATGCTTCAGCCATGATCTCGGGAGTAATTCCTTTGATCTTGATATCCATTTGAAGCGCGGTAATGCCATTTTCTGTACCAGCAACCTTGAAGTCCATATCGCCCAGGTGGTCTTCCAACCCCTGGATATCGGTAAG
>CAYPAG010000058.1:1544-6448 GCA_964408645.1 uncultured Pelolinea sp.
CGGATCTCATCTGTTTTCCTGCCGTCCGGACGCTTTCCAAGCTCGAGGATATTGGTACGGACAACGCGCTGGTAGGCAGCGTCGAAACCTTCCCGGATGGGGGTTTTCAGTGTTTCATCTTCGCCGGCCATTTCTTCAATGGTTTTGTCGCGCAAAGCGTTGATGCCGTCATCCAACTCGTGTTTGGTGTGCGGGTTTGATAACAGCGCGTCGATTTCGCTTTTTGTCTGATCGAAAACTCGCTCTACGATCTCTTCGTCTAATTGATAAATCTTGACTTCACGTTTTGCCTTGCTAACTTCAGCCGCCATTTTTTCCTGGATCTCGACAATTGGTTTAATGGCGTCATGAGCGAATGTCAACGCGCGGACCATCAGTTCTTCAGAAACTTCATCTGAACCGCTTTCCACCATAAGCAGGGCGTCTTTAGTGCCAGCGACTCTTAAGTCCAGATCAGATTGTTCCATCTGCTGGTAAGTTGGATTTGCGATTAATTCGTCATTTACGCAGGCAACTCTAACTGCGCCGATAGGCCCGTCCCAAGGGATATCAGAAATAATTAAAGCGGCAGAAGCGGCGTTGATGGCTAGAATGTCCAGAGGGTGTTCCTTGTCCGCGGACAGCGAGAACATCATCACCTGGACTTCATTGCGCATATTCATGTTGAAGAGCGGGCGCAATGGACGGTCAGTTAATCGGGCGACTAAAACAGCCTCATCACTGGGGCGCCCTTCACGCCTGAAGAATGAACCGGGGATTCGGCCGCCGGCGTAAAGCCGTTCTTCATATTCCACACTGAGTGGGAAAAAGTCAATTCCTTCTCTCACATCACCCAATGTTGCCGAGGCGAAGATCATCGTGTCCCCGACCTGTGCCGTGACAGCGCCACCCGCCTGGCCGGCCAACTTGCCGGTTCCAAACGTGATGGTATGGCTGCCGTATGCGGCAGAAAACATTTTTGCTTCTTTTTGCATATTCCCTCTTTCTTCCCCCGCGGTTAGGGACTGAAAGATGATGAAGAACAGTTCTTGATCATTTTTCAATTCCCAACCAGGGGAAAACTAACTAAGTTTTAAATTTAACAGGTGGATGATTTTTACACCCACCTGTTTCCCACAAAATTTATTTGCTCCTTAAATTCAAGCGTTTGACAACATCCTGGTAGCGGGCGAAATTTCTTTTTCGCAAATATGCCAGAAAACGGCGGCGTTGGCCAACCAGTTTCAGCAATCCGCGTCTGGAGGATTCGTCGTGCTTGTGAATTTTAAGGTGCTCGGTTAACTGCTCAACTCTCTTGCTGAGCATTGCGATCTGCACTTCCGCAGATCCTGTGTCCGATCCATGGACACGGTAACTCTCAATGATTTCGGTCTTTTCTTCTTTTGTCAATGACATGACATTGCTCCTTAAGTGATTTAGCAAGTCTCCTCACCCAAAGCCAAAGCCTCGAGAGGGACTAGTCAGGTTAGGAATTATACCAGAGGACGCGCGTCTCTAGGTGAGAGCTGAGCGTATCTCGGTTTCGAAATATGAGTCGAAAAACGGAAGGCATTTTCGAATGAATGCCAGAATATTGTTTTGAGGGTAAAGTGTTCCTGCCATGATCAGGAAAGACGCAGTTTCCGCCTCAGAACGTTGAATAAGTGATTTTATTACCCCAAGAAGTTCTTTCTGTATAGGAAGGCTTGGCTGCTGAATGATAGGGGTCAATAAGCTGAAAATCTGGGGAAGATTCTCAAAATTCAGTTGGATGGTTTGCTTGAGTGCTCTCAGCCCCATTCGTTTAAGTTCATCATCCTCAACTGCCAGCCAATTTGAAAGCGTTTTGATCCAGTCCTTGTTAAGCAGGATGTCAGGATTAGCTTCGAAACCCTGTTGAATCTCATGCAGTAATTGTGAATCTAATTGCGGGGAAATCCAAACCGAAATTCTGCTTATGACTTGATCCTGAAAAATGGAAGATAAGCTGGATAAGATGGCGATGGCGCCTGATTTTATTTCATAAATGTTCGAAGCCCACAGTTGGTCCGCAGTGTCAATCGCCGAATTTGGATTTCCTTTGGCCAATATCTGTAATCGGGAATTGACCTCAAGCAGAACTGAGGGCGGCACATGTAAACGCAGCATATTTGATGGTTCTTTTAGCCGCTGGTTTACTGCGAGTTTGTGATCACCGTAGTAATCCAGCAATGCTTTTAAGGCGTTGAAAAATTCATCACCCTGACCAAAATGATTTGCAACTGCGTTAAGCTGTGATCTTAGCCGGTTAAGTTGGACGACCGATGGCATAAACCTCTAATAGGCGCGCGCGAAAATGACGCGTTCACTTGCTGGCTGCCCGCACACAATGCACTTGCCAGAATATCCTTCCTGTCCAAAGGGAATGCAGCGTGTCGTTGCCTTAGTGTCTTCTTTTACCTTGGCTTCACATTCAGGATTACCACACCACGGGCTAAGCGCCCATCCCTTCTCAACGGCTTCTTTCAGTTCATCATAAGAATCGGGCTCGAAAGTGTGGCTGTCACGGAAATTTGTCGCTTTTACCAACAAGTTCGCCTGAATTGACAGGAGTAATTCTGCTACCCGCGATTCAAGTTGATCCATCCCGATGCTCGCTTTACCTTCTTTTCCGGGGATATCCCTTCGGGCGGTCATGACTGATTGATGCTCTATGTCTTTGGGACCGATCTCGATGCGTAAGGGGACACCACGTAGTTCCCATTCGTTATATTTGAATCCGGGTGTGATTTCTTCCCGGTCATCGACCTTGCATCTAAAGGAAGAAAGCCGGGTGGCAACTTGTTGTGCTGCAGCTTTCACTTGCTCGCGTTCTTCCTCTGATCGGTAAATGGGGATAATCACCACCTGGATCGGAGCCAGTTTGGGCGGGAACACAAGACCCTGATCGTCACCATGAGTCATGATGATCGCGCCAATAAAGCGTGTGGAGAGACCCCACGAAGTTGTCCAGCAATGCTGGAGAACATTGCTGCGGTCAAGATATTGGATGTTAAATGCTTTTGCGAAATTCTGCCCCAAATTATGCGAGGTGCCTGACTGTAATGCGCGGGTATCTTTCATCATGCCTTCGATCGAATAGGTGCGAACAGCGCCGGCGAAACGCTCGCTTTCGCTCTTTCTCCCTTTAACTACCGGTACAGCTGCTTCGTTAATGGCAAAGTCAGCATAGACATCAAGCATACGCAGTGTTTCTTCTTCGGCTTCTTTGGCGGTTTCATGGGCGGTGTGACCTTCCTGCCAGTAAAATTCCAGCGTTCGCAGGAAAAGGCGGGTGCGCATTTCCCATCGAACCACATTTGCCCATTGATTGATAAGTACGGGAAGATCGCGGTAGGATTGGATCCATTTCGCATACATGTGGCCGATAATCGTTTCGGAAGTTGGCCGCACCACCAGCGGTTCTTCCAACTCCTGGCCTCCGCCAATAGTGACCACTGCCAATTCTGGAGAAAAACCTTCCACATGTTCTTTCTCTTTTTCCATGAAGGATTTGGGAATCAGCATAGGGAAAGCGGCATTGACGTGGCCGGTATCCTTAAACCGTTTATCCAATGTTTTCTGAATATTCTCCCAGATGGCCCAGCCGTAAGGCCGCACGACCATGCAGCCGCGCACAGGGGCGTAATCAGCCAGCTCGGCTCGTAGGATGACCTGGTTGTACCATTCGGAAAAGTCTTTGGACTGGGAGGTGATTTTTTCGTTGCTCATGGGTTTCTGCTCTTTATTATAGTTTTGATGTCACTTAATGGGTTATCCCGGAGATTTCTTTGATCGCGGATTCTGCAGATATTTTTTGTTCCTTATGCCAGCCGCTTTCATTCGCCATTCTTTTTAAATGATCGAAAACTTGTCCTTTCTCTTCGCTAGTTAATGAATTGTATGCGATTCTGATACGGTCAGGATCTCTTGAAAGAATTTCTTCCCACATTTTTTCAATGGAATCCATCGTTTGTCCCTTTTTTTTGAAAAAGGAGCTGGTTTTCCAGCTCCTTAATTTATGCTGACAACGCTCGCTGAACCTATTTCAATAATCCTATAAATTGGTTCAACTGAAGTTAATCTTCTTTCTTACTTTCCAATTCCTTCTGGCGGGCATCGACCACGGTCTGCGCTACATGCGCCGGAACAGTTTCATAGTGTGAGAGTTCCATGTTGAAAATTCCACGGCCGCCGGTGATTGAACGTAGATCAGTTGTGTAACGAAGCATTTCAGCCAAAGGCACGTTGGCATTGACAATCGAACGGCCTTTTTCAGTTTCCATACCTTGAACACGGGCACGGCGGGTATTCATATCACCAAGTATGTCGCCCATGTTCTCTTCAGGGACGATTACCTGAACCTTCATGATAGGTTCCAAAAGCACGGGGCCAGCATCCTTGAATGCCAATTTGAAAGCTTCACGTCCTGCAACTTCGAACGCGATTGGCTTGGAATCCACTGGATGCTCCTTGCCATCGTAAACTTCGATCTTCACACCAGAAATGCTGAAGCCGGCTAAAACGCCTTCTTTCATCACAGCTTTGATGCCTTTCTCAATCGCCGGCATATAACTGGATGAGACGGCACCACCGAAAACCGCATTGACGAATTCATATTCGCCGCTCTCCAAAGGCTCGATACGCAGCCATACTTCACCGAATTGGCCTGCGCCGCCGGATTGTTTCTTGTGGCGGTGCATGGCATCACCCTTTTTTGTAATCGTCTCGCGATAGGGAACACGCGGCATTTCGGTGGTGAGATTTACCTGTAATTTGGTTTGAGCGCGGCGAATGACGACATCGATATGCTGATCGCCCATCCCTTGAAGAATGGTTTGATGGGTGGATGGCTCCTGATGCCAGGAAAGTGTCATGTCTTCTTCACAAAGGCGGGTTAAAGATGG
>CAYPAG010000058.1:6548-8265 GCA_964408645.1 uncultured Pelolinea sp.
TGCCGACGAATGGATCTGCGGTCGTCTTCCAAACGTAAAGAGCCAGCGGTCCGCTGTCGTCAACCTTTAGCTGTTCATCCCCGCTTTTACCTTTGGCAGTCACTTCTGGTCTTTCCGCAGGGGAGGGAAGCAGGTCAACGATTCCATCCAATAAAGGCGCGATGCCGATCTGCGCGTGTCCGGCTGCGACAAAAACCGGGACGAAGCTGCCTTGTTTTACCACTTCAGCCAAACCACGGGATATCTCTTCGGCGGAAAGTCCACCATTTTCAAGGTATTTTTCTAGCAGCGCATCGTCACCTTCCGCGGCTGCTTCAACCAACTGCATGTGCGCGTCCTCGGCAGTGGACTTAAGTTCAGCAGGAATATCTTCCCCGGTTTTTCCAGAACCTTTATACGCTTTCATGGTAAGCAGGTCAATAACACCTATAAAGTCCTGTTTTTCACCCCAGGGGAGCTGCACGGGGATGAGCCGTGTGGAGACTCTCTCCTGAACGCTGTTCAATGATTTTTGATAATCGGCGTTTTCACGGTTCATTTTATTGATGATTAGCATTCGCGGAAGATTGAATTCATCGCAATAATTCCATGCGACCTCAGTACCGACCTCAAATCCGGAGACGGCATCCAAAACTACCAGCGCGCTGTCTGCGACACTGAGGGCTGAAATCATCTCGCCGACGAAATCGGTATAACCGGGTGTGTCAAGCAAATTGATTTTGACATCCCGATACTCAACTGGAATTACTGTTGAGTAGAGGGAAATTCCCCGCCTGATTTCTTCTTCATCGAAGTCAGCTAAAGTATTACCTTCATTAATCTCACCCATGCGGGTGGTTACACCAGTAAAAAATGAAAATGCTTCGGTTAAAATCGTCTTGCCAGCGCTTGAATGGGATACGAGAGCAACGTTTCTAATATTCTTTGAACTATATTCTTTCATCCAAAAGAGTCCTTCTTTCCTTTATATATAAAAACACAACCGTTCAATTTTAAGAGAGAACAGCGGTATTGTCAAAACCTTTTCTCCTTACGGTTTGGGAAACTTTAAATTGCGAGTATGAGCGCGAAATATATCTTGGCATAAAATGAATCTAAGGAATTTGAAACATGTTGGTTAGATTAATAAATCGGCTTAAATATAATTCACGGTATCTTATTCATGCACCTTGGGATACAGGAATCACACCTCCGGAAGTCCTGAAGTTCATCACGAATAGATCCCCAGGTCGTGCACTTGATCTAGGTGCCGGGAGCGGGACCAATATTATCACCTTGGCAAATGCGGGGTGGGATGCTGTTGGTGTGGAGTATGCCTTTTTGGCGGTGGCCTCAGCCAGGAAAAAAATTCGGCATGCGGGTGTAAACGCCAAGATTTATCTTCATGACGTAATTGATCTCGATTTTCTCAGGGGACCTTTTGATCTGATACTTGATATTGGCTGCTATCACAGTTTAGGTCTTAATGACAAAAAGGTTTATAACACCAACCTTTTAAGATTGCTCAATAAGGGTGGGACGTTGCTGATGTATGCTTTTTTGTCCGAGGATTCTTCTGAAAAAACCGGAATTTCTCAACAGGACATTAATAATCTTTCAAATTGGTTGAAATTAATTTCTGGGGTTAAAGGTAAGGAACGCGATATCAGAGATTCAATCTGGCTTGAGTTTAATAACGAGTAATAATTTTCTTATTTTGATTCTGAAATATTACTTA
>CAYPAG010000058.1:8365-10694 GCA_964408645.1 uncultured Pelolinea sp.
TCCAAAAAATTGGCAATGTCACTCGGTTGCTTTCCTGCCAGTTGATCAATCTTTCCCCAAAGTTTATTGGAGTCCAGGATATTCTTGCGCAGATGATTTTTTATACGCAAGCGTTTACAGACCTTTTGAACGGACGCGCTTTCCAAAGGTGACAAGAGGATGATGTAGGTGCCATATAACTTAAGTTCACCTTTTTCCTTCACACTCAATCGCCATTCATCGCCTGGTTGCTCAAAATGAAACCTCTCCAACTCGTGTCTGATCTCTTCTGACCATTCAACTTCAGGAAAGATTGTCGGGAAGAGGTTGAGCTCCGCCATCCTTGAAAGAATTGCAGGTGCTGCTTTTTCCTTAATGATTAATTCCAATTCGTGGCGTATTCGGTCTCCGGAGACGTCATTTAGAAGGTCTCTGGCCTGGTGGAGGAGTTCCAGAGTGCGTTTTTCGATGGAGAAACCAAAGCGCTGTTCAAATCTGACCGCCCGTAATATCCGGGTGGGATCATCAACAAAAGAAAGTGAATGAAGAACCCGAACCAAACCTTTTTTTAGGTCACTCAATCCACCCCAGAAATCGTAAAGTTCGCCAAAATGGCGACCATCCAATCGAACAGCCATGGTGTTGATTGTGAAATCGCGGCGGTGAAGGTCGAGTTTGATGCTTCCGCGAGTAACCGTAGGGAGAGCGGTAGGTTTCTCGTAAAATTCAGTTCTTGCGCTGACCAGGTCTATCGTTGAGGGTAAGGTCTCATATTCAATATTGGATTGTTTATCATTGTGGTCAATCAGGTCTTTTCGTAATCTTTCAAGGTGCCATTTGGCAGTCCCAAACTTGTGATGAGAGGTTACTTTACCTCCGTATTTTTGAGCAAGTGCATGAGCAAGCTGGATCGCATCACCCTCAACGACAAAGTCCAAATCTAAACTTGGGGTTCCAAGAAGCAGGTCGCGGGTAAAGCCACCGACCAGAAAGATCGGCAGTTGAAGTTCACTGGCTACATAGCTGATTATTTTTAGCAATCCCATGTTGGCGGGTGAGAGGCACTCCTCCAATTCAACCGCCACATTCCGCTTATCCATGGTTCCGGAGTGTTGGCCTGCAATGGTTTTCAAAAGATCAGTTCGTGTGACAATACCTGTAATTTTCTTTAATATTGGATCCACCACCGGCACCTGTCCCCACCCTGAATCAGCCATTAATCGCTGCAGAAAATCCAGTGAATCATCTGGTTCAACAGCGACGTTTCCTGCATCCATCAGGCTTGAGGCGGGAAGGTTTAATTTGTGCGAGACCGCTCGATCCACTGCCCTTCGAGTTAGCAAACCAACAACTTGTCCTTGCTGAATCACAGGATAACCTTCATAGCCGAATTTTTGCATCAAGATTAATGCTTCTTCCGCGGTGGTTTCCGGGCTGATCAGCAGCGGTTTTTTTGACATGATCTGTTTGACTGTGATCGCGGGTTTAACGAGTTTTGCCAAATCCTGTTTGAACTCAAGGACAATTTGTTCCAGCTGGTTCTCCTGTTTTTTGTCCCGTTTTATCAATGCTGCAGATGCTCGTTCATGGCCGCCTCCACCAAAACGTTTACTAATCTCCGCAACATTGATCTGTTCATTGACTGACCTTGCTACCATTCGAATCCCTTCCCTGGTTTCTACGAAAATGAACAAAGCATCAGGGTCGTAAAGATCAGTTATTTTATGCGCGATGCTGGATACCTCATCTTCCAGCAAAGGCGCTGCGGCAAATGATGTAAAAACCTTGCAGCCATGAAGTGTATGAGTATCGATATTGTTGATCAGTAGTTCGAAAACTTCGCGCTGCTGAAGCGAGAGAGGAGGGTTGAGAAAATCGGTGGCAATTTTTAGTGAAGCACCCTGGTCAAGCAAATATGCAACTGCCATCACGTCTCTGGATGTGGTATTCGCGTAGGTTAAAGAACCAGTATCTTCATATATGCCTGTCAACAACAGGGTGGCATGCACCATGCTTAGATGTCCGTCGACCTCTTGAATATGTTCAACAAAGTAGGTAGTGCAAGCGCCGGAAGGAATGAAAGAAAAATGCCAATCATCCGGGAAATCAGGTCTTTTATTATGATGATCGATAACAAAAACATCTGAATTTTTATTCATCCCTTTAAGAGTGACTGACGATTGGGCATCTACGATGGTCAATACATCGATATTTTCATTTGGGAGTTGGTTAGAAGGTGTAAATGGTAATTCAGCTGCATAGAGATGAATAAAGGCCTTAACGTTGCGATTCATCGCAAGCGGAAGAACCGGAATGGAATCGTTCTGAATCAGCGACGCTCCTAAAAGTG
>CAYPAG010000059.1:0-7800 GCA_964408645.1 uncultured Pelolinea sp.
CCAAGTCCTTTGAGTTACCTTTTATCTAAACCTCGACCGCAACCCAAGTCAAGTGTGCGCGATGAGTTGAGGGATTCCAATATCTCTGCATACCTGTCCAGCCAGGGTATGTAGCCGTTTCCAGCTGGTAACTTTTATCATCCAAACACCAGGTATCCCAGCAGCGTCTTTTTGGATCTTTCACTCCAAATAGCTTAATAGAAAAATCCCGCGCGATTTGAACAGCACGGGATTTAATAATTTCGCAATCAATCTATTCCACACGAACCTGCACAGCGTTGACCACGACACGCCAATCATAACTATTACTTTGCGCATTGTAGCCCTTGCAGGTGATCAAGGTCAGCCAAGGGTACTCTTCATGCGACAGGAAACCGGTGTCATCGGGATCGACCCATTCATTGGTTTTTCTCACTTCATAAACATAACGCTGCCCCCAGGCTTCGATCACCACTTCATCGCCCCATTTAAGTGTGTGAAGTGAAGCAAACGGACCTGGCTGCCCATTGGAGTCATAAACATGCGCGGTGATGGCGCTGTTGCCTGACCAGCTGGGGAAAGCGGTTCCCTCCAGCCAACCTGCCTGGCTGCCGAGCCAGGACAGATCCCAAACGCCTGTCATTTGTGAAACACCGACAATCGGAAGACGAACACCCAAAGAAGGAATTTCGATGAACACATCTTCCATTTGGCTGTAAGCAAGCGCTTCCGGTTGCGCGGGGAGTTGTGTAACCATGCCAGGAGCAAATCCGGTCGCAGGCAGCGGGGTTGCATCCCAAAGCTCGCTGGCAACAGCTGTGCGGGTCTCGCCTGTATCACCCACATCGCCGTCGCCGTTGCGGTCTGAATCAATGCTGGCGCTGTTAAATACTCTTGTGACGCCATTGCTGTCCAAAAGAACATTGAAAGTGATGCTGACCGCGTTGACTGCCAGCGCAGGGTCGTTCACACCAAAATCAGGTCCAACCGTGCCTTCCCAAATTATCTGCCCCAAGGGCGTCTCTAATGTTGGCCCCTCGTAATAGCATAACCGGGTGACGGAGCCGGCCGGAGTCGTGCAGGCAACGCCTTCAGAGGTGGATTCTGGAGGTGCGCCAATAGGCACAGGATATCCGCTGTCAATGCCATTGTTATAAAAAGTGGTGTTGAGCGGTATCGGATCCTTAACCACACCGTTGACGCCCACAATATTGGTATTGTTGATCCACACCATGGTCCATTCGATCACCGGCCGGTTGCGCACACTGAAGCGCTTGATGCCGAACGGCGGATCAAATAACTCCGCCCCAAAATCAATTGGCGTGGGTTCATTGTTATTGGTTGGGTCCTCATCCTCATCCGGGTCAGGGTCATTGCCGTTTTGTGAAATATCGGACACCGAACCAACCACTGGGTGAGTGGCGCTTGCGGTTGCCGAATTATTGAATGGTCCACTCGACGCAGGTACAACGCGCACTACCATGTTGAGGGTTTTTTCCTCTTCAGGCGCGAGTGAATTCTCAAGGCCAATCAGCTGCTGGTTGGTATCCCCGTCAAAAACAGGATTTACCGCAAAATCATCACTCGTGATCGATTCGACAGAAAAAGTGGTCGGCAGCGGGAATGCGGTTGTCAAGTCATCTGCAGCCTGAACATCGATCAGGGTGACATTTCCATAATTCTTGATCAGGATTTCAAAAGTGACATCATATGTGCCAGCGCTTACCTCCTCAATCTTGACCAACCGTTTGGCCGTACCGATCAAGGGTTCCTGAGAAGCGTTGATGGTTGCATCTGTGATGATCGAAGATACTGGATCGCCGTCTGGATCTTCAGCCGTCGTATACGCCTGATTGGTGATCGATCCGTTATCCAAATCATCCCAAGTGACCTCATAGGTGCCGGTGCAGGTATATTGTTCTTCAGGCAGAAGGCTTTCTGGGTACTCGCATTCCACATCAGCCAGATCATCCACCAAGTTAAAGGGAGAAGTTAAGGTGGATGTTCCGCTGTTAGTCACCGTATATATGTAATTTATTATCTGCCCGAAAGTATTAAACGAGGTCTCGACCGCCGTTTTTTCAATTTCCAATAAATTGATTTTGTCATTATCCACCTGGATATTATTGGAATAGTTAGGGTCAAGCAATCCTGCGGGCGGCACGGTTGATGCTGAATTGACAACGCTGGTTTCTGCATCGGCTTTGACATCCGCCGTGATGGTGTAGGTGACACTCAATCCGGCTGGCAAATTGACGATATCACTGATATTTCCGCTGCCGTTCGCGGCACAGGTCGCCCCGGGATCTGGCGCGCAAATCCAGGAGATGTTTTCAAGCGAAGACGGGAATGTATCAATCACCTGGGCGCCGATCGCGTTGCTGGGGCCATTATTGGCCACCACCACTTGGTAAGTAAGCTCCTCGCCCGGTTCCACCGCCAGTTTTCGATCATCCTTGGTGATCGACAAATCCGCCGCGGTATTGACACTCAGTGTCGCAGTGTTTGAAGGCACACCTGGCCCTCCGTTGGTTGAGGTTACCGCGGTGGTTGTGTTTGGGAATACACCTGAGATTGAAGTGGTCACCGGCACCGTGATGATGCAGGTACCGCCAACGCCAATCGAGCCTCCGCTGAAATTTAAGCTGGTATCGCCCGGGTTTGGAGAAAACGTGGGTGTGCCGCAATTTGATGTGGATGCAGGTTCGCTGGCAGATACACTCATATTCAATGGCAAAGAATCCTGGAACGCGACTCCGCTAAGGGCCTTGGTATTCCCTGCTGGATTAACAATGGTGATGGTCATCAGGCTCGATTCGCCCTGCAGAATGGCTGTCGGTGAAAATGACTTGGAGATCAGCGGCGGGGCGAGCACGCTTAATGTCGCCTGGGCTGAATTACCCATTCCGCCGTTACTCGAATTCACATTGCCGGTGGTGTTTAGATAGTCACCTGGCACTGTCGAAGTCACCACGGCAGTGACATTACACGAACCATTGGCTACGATGGATCCGTTTGCCAGGGTGATGCGGTTATTGGCTGCATCATAAGCCACTGAGCCACCGCATTGATTACCGGAAGGAGAGATCGTCAACGACAAATTAGCCGGTAGATTATCGATGACATTGACACCGGTTAACGTCACTGGATTGGGGTTGGAAATGGTCAGACGTAGGGTGGATGTTCCGCCAACTTGGATTTCTGATGGGGTAAAAGATTTACTGATCACAGGCGCGATGACGCGGTAAACCGTGACGCTATCGTTGTTAGAAGTCACCAGGTTTCCATCTGATGATGCGTCCTGTGCGGTCGCCACCGCAATATTGGTCGTCGAACCCGCGTTGATGTCAGCGAGGATGATGGTATACGTCCGGCTGCAGGTGAGCACGCCGCCCGGCGCCAGGCTGGCTGCCGAACCGCAGGTAAAAGGTGTTCCCAAAGGTGCCCCGAAATGATTGTCAGCCACGTTGAAAGGCGCATAAAGCGTGACCCCGCCTGTGTTGGTTAATGTGTAGTTATAAGTGATAAGATTGCCGACATTTCGATAGGAAAGCGCTGTGGTTGATTTATCCAGGGTCAACGCAGCCAATCGGATGGTGACCGTACTCGATGGAGAGGTCACAACATTTCCGCTTTCATCTTCAGCAGCCGCCGTGGCAATGTTCTTGATGGACTTCGCGCTAATATCGGCATCGGTAATGGTGTAGGGAGCGGTGCATATGATCTGTCCGCTGGTGGGAATCTGTGTGGCTCCGCCGCAATCAAAAGGCCCTGCCACGCGGTCATCATTTATCGTAAATGGTGCGTAGAGCATCGCATCGCCGGTATTGATCAATGTGTATGAGTAATTGACGACCTGTCCGACATTTTTATAATTTGACGAAGAGCTGGTCTTCACCAGCGCTAAACCCACACCGTTGACTGTCAAGGTATCTGAGGCCATATTGCCTGTGCCGCCATTGCCGGAGGTGACCGCAGTACTCGTGTTGACGTAAGAGCCAGCGTTTGCCGCGGAAACATCAACCACTATTGTGCATGACCCTCCGACCCCGATCGAACCATTCGTCAAAGTGATTGAATTCGCAGTGCTGGACACTGTCCCGCCGCATTGCGGTGTGGCAGGATCTGCCAGTTTCACCACACCATTGGGGAAAACATCAGTGAATGAAACATTCGTCAAAGCCAACGTGTTGGCTGGAGGATTGGTGATCGTAAAGGTCAGCGTGGATGATCCGCCGGCAGTGATCGGATTCGGGCTGAATGATTTGGTTATCTGCGGTGGCGCCACCACCTGCAGGGTCGCGCTGGCTGTATTGCCTGCCCCTCCGTTGGTTGAGGTGACCTCGCTGCTGGTGTTAGGATAATCACCACCGGATGTACCGCGCACACTAATGGTCACGGTGCATGAGCCATTGGGCGCGATGCTGCCATTGGAGAGGCTGACAGAGTCTGCTGTGCTGCTGACCGTGCCTCCGCATTGAGAAACATTCGGTACGCTGGCGCGAGTCATCCCAGCTGGGAAGGAATCGCTAAACGCCACGCCATTCAAAGCAATGTTATTCGGGTTGCTAATTGTAAAGGTAAGCGCTGAAGAAGAAGCGAGCGAGACCGGATTTGGAGAGAACACCTTGCTGATCGCCGGGGGAAGCAGCGATGGTTGCACAACCAGCGTATCGCAGGTCAGATCATTGGTCGCCAGTTGGTCGCTTTTCAGATCATTCTTAAATATACAGTTCTCATAACTGCCCGGTGCGGCTGCGACCAGATCCACCAGAATCGTGCAGCTTGTTTTCCCCAACAGGGATCCTCCAGTCAGGGTCACGCTGTCAGAGGTAGTCGTCACATTACCATTGCATTGACTGGCATCCGGCGGGGAAGCGACTGTCAATCCAGCCGGGAACACATCGGTGAACTGCAGGCCTGTCAAATTGACATTTCCAGTGTTTTCGATCTTCAACGACAAAGTGGTCAGATTCCCGGTTCCACTTAGCACAGGGTTGATGGTGAAATACTTGGTCAGGCTAACGCCCGGCAGATTGGTTAATGTTGCTGACGCAGACTGCGGATTCATGGCGCCATTATCCGTCGTGATGCCATTGACCGGGATAGTGTTGGTCAAGTTGCCGCCAGCATTCATGGTGACATTGATCTTCAACTCACAGGATTCATCGGGATCGAGCGTACCGCCGCTGAATGAAAAAGTGGTGCCACCCGGCACAGCACTGATCACCCCTCCGCATGTGCCGGTGGAGGCTTGCGGAGGCGCGGCCACCGACATTCTGCCCGGGTTGAGCGGGTCGGTGCTTTCGGGCAAAAAATCCGTGAAACTGATGTTGGTTAATATGGTGTTGTTTGGATTGGACAGTCGGATGACCATGGTGGAAGCTGCGCCGCCGAAAACTGTGCGCGGCTGAAGGTCTTTCACCACCTGGATGACGATATTCTCAACAGTTAGGACTGCCTGAGTCATCACTGGATTGGTTACGGTGATTCCCGATTGAGCCAAGGTGCCGGAGACAGTATTCGCGTTGATACGGTTGGTTTTTCCGCCGGTTGTGGTTCCTTTAACATCCACATTGACCGTGCAAATGCCAGGGACACTGCCCACCTGGGCAGGTATCTTTCCGCCGGAAACCGAGATCAGGGTTCCCCCTTCAGTTACATCTACAATCGCATCAACGCAGGTGGTGCTTTCATTCGGGTCATCCGCGATCACCATGCCCGAAGCAAGCAGAGCCAGATTGTCAACAAAATTGACATTATTCAGTTGTTCTGTGTTGATATTGGTCAACACAATCGTCAGCGTCGAAATGCCGTTTACATTAACTGCCGATGGATAGAAAGATTTACTGACAGAGATGCCGCTAACCCGTAAAGTCGCGGAAATATTTGATGAAAGATTCCGATTTTCCGCATTTGAGATATTCGCAGGTGAAATGACATTACTGTAAGTGCCGGTCGCCGAGCTGGTCACGTTCACGCGCAGTGTGCACTGCTGTCCAGCCGGGATTGATCCGCCGCTATAGGTCAGCAGGGTGTCGCCTGAACTTGGACTCCAAATTCCCCCACTGCAATATGGGGTTTTACTTGCTGAAGGAATATTTGCCACCCGTACCCCTGCAGGCAATGCATCCGTAATTGAAAAATTGGTTAAGCCGGTGTCAGCGGGTGCGCGGATATTGATCGACAATTGCGAGACGCCGTCAACGCCGATCGTGGAAGGGGAAAACCCCTTGCTGCCGGAAAGCCCGGTGCCTGCCGTGTAGACGCCAAGGTTGGCAGTCACATCAGTGACGTTGGTCGCTCCCTGGTCGGTTTTCAATTCCTTGGTGATAATCGTATTGGTGTATGAACCTGAATTGGCAGCGGTGACGACCGCAGTTACCGTACAGGTATTGGGTGTTCCGCTGGGGACAACACCCCCGGATAAAGTTATCGAATCTGTAGTGTAAGTCACCGTGCCACCACATTGGGAAACAGCCGGTGGCGAAGCGATGGTCACTCCCGCCGGAAGGTTATCGGTGAACCCCACGCCGGTGTAAGGGGAAGCGGAAGGATTCTGCAGCGTAATGGTCATGGTGCTGGTGCCGCCTGCCTGAATCGTTCCAGGTGAAAAACGCTTTGCCATGCCGATCGCCTGGAAATTGATCGGGGCGGAGGCAGCGAGCGCGTTGGTGACGGCTTGCCGAGTCTGCACCGCGTTTGCTGGTATTGTATTGTTGTAAACATTTGGCGCAGTTGAAACAACGTTAACCCGTGCTGAGCAGACACTATCCTTCGGGATGGTAGCCTTCCGAATGGTGAACGAAGTTTGACCGGCAGCCAGCGGCACTCCTCCGGGTCCAACGATCTCGGCGGCGCTGCCGCAATTAATGAGTGAAACACTAGTGTTCGCAATCTGTATATCCGCGGGGAGGTTATCAGTCACGGATACTTCAGTCAGCGGATAAGTGAGATCATTATTTCTGATGGTCACGGTCAACTGGCTGGTCAGGCCGACCCATTGGGTGTTGGGGTTGAATGCTTTGGTCACAGAGGGCGGCACCAGGGAATCGACTTGCAGGGTTTGCGTTGCCGGTGATGTGTTGGTGACCGTTA
The DNA here is from genome assembly GCA_964408645.1 of uncultured Pelolinea sp. Classification (GTDB taxonomy): domain Bacteria; phylum Chloroflexota; class Anaerolineae; order Anaerolineales; family Anaerolineaceae; genus Pelolinea. The sequence goes on from CAYPAG010000059.1 coordinate 7,078, forward strand.
TCGTCCCTGTGGGATCGGTCGCCTGCAGATTGTTGGCGGGAATCACATTATCGTGGTTGCCAGCTACCACTGAGGTAACATCAACGTCCACATGACATTCGCCAAAAGTGTCGCCTACCTTGGCCGGAACGCTGCCCCCAATAAGGGACAGAGTCTGGCCGATGATCGAAATCGTTCCACCGCAGGTGGAGACCGCGTTTGCCGGCGACGCAAAAACAACGCCCGCTGGCAGGGTGTCGCTCCAGGCGGCCGGGACGGTTGAAAGCACCAGGTTGAAAAAATTTGGGTTGTAGATGCTGACCCTGAGTCTTGAGATATCACCAGCCGCGATAGAAGTCGGTGTGAAACTCTTGTTCATCTGGGCAGGGATGCCAGTGTCCGCTTGGACGGAGTGCGGGGAAGCGCTGAGCAGAGTTGCGGCGGCGAAGATAACCACCTGGATTAATCGAAGAAAGGAGACTGGCTTTTTATGCCTGCGTAGAGAAATCCCTCCAGCCCCATCCCTCTTAATGATAATTACATTTTCCTCAGCCGTCTTCCCGTCGGGGGAGAATAATGGACTAATTATACAACATTCGGTTTAATATATTACTCAAAACTGGTGGGATTTTCCCTGAAGATGAGGAACTATTTTTATTCGGACTATAATTGTCATATATTGTGGCGTTTAAACCAAACAAAACAGCAAAATCCCCAATGACTTCAGACCACCCCCGACAAAAT
>CAYPAG010000059.1:7900-10285 GCA_964408645.1 uncultured Pelolinea sp.
GGGTGAAGCGCAATATTACCGGGATGAATCGCTCGGCAATCATCCGGTGGTTTATGTCACCTGGTTTGACGCGCGAGATTATTGCGCGTGGGCGGGTAAGCGTCTGCCGACCGAAGCCGAATGGGAGAAAGCCGCGCGCGGAACCGATGGGCGCATTTTTCCCTGGGGCGATGAACCGGCCAACGATCGGCTGGCCAATTTCGATGACAAAATCCATAAAACAACCCCGGTTGGCAGCTACCCGGCGGGTGCCAGTCCATATGGGCTGCAGGATATGGCCGGCAATGCTTGGGAATGGGTGGACGATTGGTACTCGCTTGATTATTACCGCACCTCAATCAGGGAGAATCCGCCGGGGCCGGATTCCGGAGATCGCAAAGTGCTGCGCGGCGGTTCCTGGTTCAGCATCACGGATATAATTCTTAAAACTCATATTCGCAAGAAGCGCCCGCCCGAGATCCGCGATTATGGCACAGGTTTTCGCTGCGCCTTCTCAGCCGAATAGATTTATTCTTGAACTTTTATTCCTGTTGACATCGCTTGACCCTTCTTCTAAAATCTGATCATCCCTTTAATTGGAGGAATTCCTGATGGAGATCAAGTTTGATGGTTTGAATATGGGACTGGGAAATCTCGCTCGCTTGTCAGAAGCCGAGACGCGCTCAATCAGCGCTGAAAACTTCAAAGGGGATAAAGGCCAGGGGGGAATGGCTTTCGAAGGCACCGGCGCCAGGTTCGCCCAGGAGCTGGGTCAGGGTTGGAAGATTTCACCCAGCATCCACATCCCGCCCAATGAAACTGTCACCCTGGCCGAGATTGAAAGCCCCGGAGCCATCCAGCATATCTGGTTGACCATGCGGCCGGAATTTTGGCGCTATCTAATCCTGCGCATGTACTGGGATGGCGAGGCCAGTCCATCGGTCGAAACGCCTTTGGGTGATTTTTTCTGCAATGGCTGGGGGGAGCGCTGCAATATTAACTCTCTGCCAATTGTGGTGAATCCAGCCGGTGGTTTTAACAGCTATTGGCAAATGCCCTTTCGCAAATCTGCCCGCATCACTTTGCAGAATCTTCTACCCAAAGAGGCGCGTTCATTTTATTATCAAATCGACTACACGCTGACCAGAATCCCGGAAGACATGGCCTATTTTCACGCCCAATGGCGCAGGGTCAATCCTCTGCCGTATGGCGAAGCCTACACCCTGGTGGATAACATACGCGGTGCCGGCCATTATGTGGGCACGTACATGGCGCGCGGCGTCAATAATAATGGTTGGTGGGGCGAAGGAGAGATAAAATTTTATTTGGACGGGGACAAGGAGTTTCCAACTATCTGCGGCACCGGCACCGAGGATTATTTCGGCGGCGCGTGGAACTTCGAACATCCCAAGGGTGAATATGGCATTTATTCCACCCCTTTCCTCGGCCTGCCGCAGGTGATCAAACCTGACGGGCTTTACCGCAGCCAACAGCGTTTCGGCATGTACCGCTGGCACATTCTTGACCCGATCCGTTTCAAGCAAGACCTGCGCGTCACCATGCAAGCGTTGGGTTGGGCAGGGCAAACCTGGGAAGACCGACGCTATCTGCCGCTGCAGGACGACATCGCCTCAACAGTCTACTGGTACCAGGCCGAACCACATGCGCCTTTTGAGAAAGAATTCACCCTTCGGGAAATTGAAATCAATTGACATTCGGTCCAATAAAAGACCTCTTATTAAAAAACACGGCGGTTATTCATCTCGCCGTGTTTTGGTCAGCGTTAGAAATTTATCCCAGGTAACGATAAGCGGTGAGCAAATATAGCTTGGCCACCTCGACCAGACTGGCTATGTCAACACATTCATTGGCGTTGTGAGCATTCGATCCCTGCGGGCCGACAATAAATACATCTTTCATCCCGCCGGCATACATATTGGATGCATCCGAGAATCCTGAGGAGAAGGTATAAACCGGCACAGCTTCATAAACTGCTTCAAAAGAGCCATCCAGCAATTTGCCAAACTCCGACTGCCTGTCCACGAAGAAACCTTCCCCAATCGTGATCACTGAGACCTGGATGTCCACCGGCTCATCCAGGAACCTGCCATCATTTTTCTGCTTATTAGTAAAACCATCCGGCAATTCCACTTTGTAACCGAGCCATGAACAATAATCAGCTAGCGTGTCAAAGAGCTGCTGCGCGCTGAGTCCTGGCACCACACGAAAATCCACTTCCAATTCGCAGCGGTCCGGCACAATATTGACCTTCTCCCCCGCGCGAATCTTGTCAAATGAATATGAGGTTTCAAACATCGAGCGGTAAGTCCGGCGGTCTTTTTCATACGGATTGGATGGCGTGCTTTTCTTTGACAAAAGCTTGACCAGATCAGAAAACGGATATCG
>CAYPAG010000060.1:0-10114 GCA_964408645.1 uncultured Pelolinea sp.
GAAAGGTCGTCTAAAACCCGAGAAAATTTTTCCACCCGAAAATTAATCTTTTAGGGTTTTTTTATATATTTCTATAATATTTTTTTGATGGAGGAATCAATGAAACCACTGGTCGCAATCACGGGGGCAAGTTCAGGAATTGGGGAAGCCACTGCCAAACTTTTTTCCGAAAAGGGGTATCCACTTGTCCTGATGGCGAGGCGTCAAGAGCGAATGGAAGCATTAGCCCTGCCGAATGCTATCTGCGTCAAAGTGGATGTGAGAAATGTAGAGGAAATACGCACTGCGATTAAGTTGGGGGAGGATAAATTTGGACAAGTCGACCTGATGATCAATAACGCCGGTGTCGGATGCTTGGATGACCCATGGACACAAAGTCTTGAAGAGTGGGAACGAATGGTGGATATCAATATCAAGGGTGTGATGAATGGCATCCATGTTGTGCTCCCGGGCATGGTGGAGCGCAGGGGCGGTACTATTATCAATATCAGTTCACTCGCAGGCAGGAAACCATTTGGACGTCATATGGCTTACTGCGGCACCAAGTATGCGGTGCATGGAATCAGCGAAACCTTGCGATTAGAGGTGGCCAAGTTCAATGTGAGAGTGGCTGTCATCGCACCCGCGTCCACGGCGACCGAAATTATCTCGCACACTTCGAATGAGAAGTATCGAAATGACTGGAAAGAAAACGCTGGAGATCTGCTCGATCCGCTGGATGTGGCAGCGTCCATTGCCTATGCATATGAGCAACCCCAAAGGGTGTGTGTGCGCGAGATTGTGATTTGTCCAACTACTCAACCCGATTGATGATCCTTCATCATCAAAAATTCCCCGAAAATTTTTGGGAATTTCTTTAGTTATAAAACCCCGTTGGTGTAATGACCAGCGGATTTTTTCTTAAAACAATTCTTGATATGTCTGATTAAAATAAACCCCAGTCGAAACCGCTGCCTTCTTCCATCATGGTCTGATTCCAGACCTCGGTGCCGTAAGTGATCTCGGTGGGGATGCCGGTGGCTTCTTCTGCTTTCTTACGGGAAGCTTCCATCAACATTGGCGCGTAAGGGCAATACGGGGTGGTAAGGATCATAACAATATCCAGACGGTTATCACGAAGGGAAACATTTCTGATCAGCCCCAACTGGATGACATCCATACCGATCTCTGGATCACGAACTGCCCTTAGGGCATCCTTGATCTTGTCGCACATTTCAGGATTGCCTTTTTGGGCATCCCATTCAAGAAGGTTGCTGGGCTCTTCAGTCATTATAAAGATTTGCTGATTTTAAAAGCGCAGTGATTATCGCCGCGTCTCAAATGAGTGATATTTTCTTCGGATACTGATAAAAGGTTCGCGATGAGCGATTTATCGAACAAACAAATCTCCGGATGGTCTTTGCCGATTTGGTAGAATGGACAGGCGATTTCCTGAATTTCGTAACCTTCTGCCTGGCGTTCCCATTCCAGTTCATAACCCTCTTTTGCCATCACATTTTTAAGTAGCTTCAGTTTGCTTTCCATATCAAGGGATTCAAAAACAGGCTGATATTCATCGGAAAGTTTATTGGCCATTCCCTTAAACAGCTTTTTGACTTCAGCTTCGGGTAATGTTTGTTTGATCTGTTCGATTAAATTATTTGTAAGACGATAATAGCGGGTAGGAAAATTTTCCAGTCCCTGGTCAGTCAGATAATAAACCAAGCGGGGCCGGCCAACGCCGTGCCGTTCTTCCTCGGCTGTAACTAAATTAGCAGCCTGAAGATTGGTGAGATGATGCCTAACGGATATGGCATTAATCCCCACAGATTCAGCGATTTCAACAATTGTTGAACGTGGATTGCTGGCTAAGGTTTGAAGAACTTTTTCTCGAGTACTTTTCATGATATCAATTATTTTTATGATATTTGTGATAAGTATATCACAGGCATTTATAATGTCAATATTCTTAATTATTATTATAAATATTGACCATAAATAACCCGCGTGGTAAAATCACATTGGCATAATAAAATCATGAAAAATATGACTAAAATTAATTAAATTGGATCAATAAATGAGTAGTTTGGTCATTAAGAATCTCTGCGTCAGCGTTGAAAACCAGGAAATTCTCAAAGATTTTAATTTGGAGATTCCCCAAGGTGAAGTTCATGCTATCATGGGCCCAAACGGTACTGGAAAATCAACGCTCGCATACACGCTTATGGGGCATCCACGATACCACATTGAACGAGGACAAGTACGCCTTAATGGGACAAATTTGTTGGATCTTGCCACTGAAGAAAGATCCAAATTAGGCGTTTTTCTGGCATTTCAATACCCGATTGCCATTCCTGGTGTGACTGTGGCTAATTTTCTCCGGACGGCATTAAATGCCCATCGCAAAGCGAAAAATCCTGAGGACAAGGGTATCCCTGTGCCTGAATTCCGCAAACAAATGCTGGAAAAAATGAAGCTGCTTGAAATGGATCCTGCGATGGCAGGGCGATATCTAAATGATGGCTTTTCTGGCGGTGAAAAGAAAAGGGTGGAAATTCTCCAAATGGCTATGCTAAACCCAAAATTTGCTATTTTGGATGAAACCGATTCCGGATTGGATATCGACGCTCTAAGGATCGTATCAGAAGGAATCAATACATTAAAGAATTCCAACTTAGGCATATTGGTCATTACACACTATCAGCGGATGCTGAATTATTTAAAACCAGATGTTGTTCACGTGATGGATGATGGAAGAATTGTCAAGTCCGGAGGACCTGAATTAGCCTTAAAACTGGAAGAAGAGGGCTATGAATGGATCCGAACGACTGCTGTTTCATAATCATATTTTCTGGCCTAAGAAAATGAATAAAGATATCAGTACAGATTTGATCGAGAAATTAACCACGGGTCAGTACGGATTTAAAGATCCAGAAAAATATATTTATAAAACCCAAAAAGGCCTCAGCGCTTCTGTGGTAGGGCAAATCTCCGAGATTAAGAAAGAACCAGAATGGATGCATCAATTCCGTTTGCGTGCGCTCGAACAATTTCTTGGAATGCCCATGCCATCCTGGGGGCCGGATCTTAGTGGATTGGATCTGGATGATCTGTATTATTACGTGAAACCCACTGAATCTCAAGAAAACAGCTGGGATGACGTTCCTGAAAATATTAAAAACACGTTTGACCGTTTGGGCATCCCGGAAGCAGAACAAAAATTTTTAGCAGGCGTTGGCGCGCAGTATGAATCTGAGATGGTTTACCATAGCATTCAAAAACATCTCGAAACTCAGGGTGTGATTTTTTTAAGCATTGAAGAAGGTTTAAGGCAGCACCCAGATATTTTCCGACAGTATTTTGGGAAAGCGGTTCCGCCGAGCGATAATAAGTTCGCGGCTTTGAATTCCGCGGTATGGTCCGGAGGTTCATTTGTGTATGTCCCTCCCGGAGTCCATGTGGAATTGCCGTTGCAGGCATATTTCAGGTTGAATATGGCCAGCATTGGCCAGTTTGAACGCAGCATAATTATCGCAGACGAAGGGTCGCAGGTGCATTATGTTGAGGGCTGCACCGCGCCCACGTATTCTCGTGACTCATTCCACAGTGGTGTGATCGAGATTTTTATCAAGAAAAACGCGAGGGTAAGGTACACGACCATACAAAACTGGTCAACTAACGTATACAACCTGGTCACGCAGCGTGCGATGGTATATGAAGGTGGGACTATGGAATGGGTGGATTCCAATTTGGGATCAAAAACAACGATGAAATACCCCGCCTGCTATCTTTTGGAGCCTGGCGCGCATGGAGAAATTCTCTCGATGGCTTTTGCTGGCTCTGGTCAAATCCAGGATGCAGGTGCGAAAATGCTGCACTTGGCACCAAGGACTACAAGCAAAGTGACTTCCAAATCAATCAGCAAAAGCGGGGGGCGCTCATCTTTTCGCGGGTTGATCTATGTAAAAGAAGGCGCAAAATACGCAAAATCAAACGTGGTTTGCGACGCGTTGATCCTTGACAATCAATCTCGCTCTGATACTTATCCGACCATCGACAGCTCTGAATATGAGGCATCAATTGGGCACGAGGCATCGGTCTCAAAAGTCAGCGACGAGCAGTTATTTTACCTGAAAAGTCGTGGACTCTCAGAGGATGAGGCTACGACCATGGTCGTTTCAGGATTTATCGAACCGCTTGTCAGAGAATTGCCAATGGAGTATGCTGTTGAAATGAACCGCCTGATTCAGCTGCAGATGGAAGGTTCGGTTGGATAATGGCTGAAATCAACCCAATACAAAAATTCTTTGAACCAATTGACGAGATCGCAAGTTCTTCGCTGCAAAAGATCAAAGAGATACATGACAAGCGGCTTCGTGAATTCCGCAAGTTCATTCTTGAGCAATACGAAGCAAGTAAAGCAATCAATCTGAAAGTTCGGGAATGGAAGCAGTTGATCACTCAGCAGGCTATCCAATCGCTTCAATTAATACCGCCTCCGATGATAAAGGAATTTGATAGCCCAAGGTTACCAGGAAGCAAAGAGGACTATGCAGGCGTTGCCAACCTTGAAGACACTAATATCAGCTTCTGGGTTAAGAATGATTTTCGAAAACAAAACGTAGAATTCTGCCACATTACCAAGGTGATATCTGAAAATCGGATTAGCGATTCGATTGTCTCTCATCTCAAGGAAATACCACGAAAAGATCGATTTAGTATACTTGCGGCGGGAGTAGGGACTCACTCTGTTTTTCTAAATGTGCCTGATCACACGATTATCAGATCCCCTTTCCTCATTAAGCTTGAACAACAATGCGGTAATTTCTTGATGCCGGTCTTCATTAACATCTTTTTAGGGGAGGGATCAGAAGCTGACATCATTTTTGAAGGATGTTCATCCCTTCCTCGAGGTGAACAATCACTTATCTCAATTGAATTGAATATTTTCGCTGATGATTCTGCAAGGATAGGTTTGGTTGAATCACAACAGTTTAATCGAAGAACACAGCTGTTTCTCACGGAACGCATGTTCCTCAAAGATGGCGCTATCGCAAATTATCTGCTGATCGAAAAAGGCAGCGGATTAGTAAAAAGGAATTTGATCGTGGACATGAACGGCGCAAATTCAGAAGCAATGATCACGGGACTTTACCAGCCAGACAGCACTCAAAGATTTATTTTTGACACTCACCAAAACCACAACGCTTCTCAAACAAAAAGCGATCTGATGTTTAAAGGCGTTCTTGATAATAACGCGTATTCTCTCTGGCAGGGAAACATTTTTGTTGCCAAAGACACGACCGGTGCTGACGGTTATCAGATGAATAATAATTTACTGCTTGACCGGAAAGCACACGCCGAATCGATTCCTGGACTTGAAATTATTGCAGATGATGTCCGTTGTTCGCATGGTGTCACAATAAGTAATATTGATCAAGAACAACTCTTTTACTTAAAGAGCAGGGGAATCGACGAAACCAATGGGAAGCAACTGATTGTTGATGGATATATAAGGGAAGCACTCCAGCGTGTCACTTCTCCGAGAATTGTCGAATTTGCCAAAAAATCACTCGGTTTTGCAGGGTATTTTTGATTTATCAAGTGCTTTATGCTAAAATCCATTGGTTAACTTCTTTTAGGAGATTATTTTTATGGCTGATATTCCGTTTATGCGCCCCCCAGACCTGGATGTCGCTTACAAAGTGGGTGATATCGTTGAGGCTTTTTGTGATCATGACAAGGGCGATGAAAGGATAAAAGGCTGGTTAAAAGGGACTGTTGTCCAAATTGATGGCAAAATGGTCGCGGTTCAATTCCGCACAAGTGTCTATCTCACCGATGGGTGGATGGTGCCCGACCATATTCTTTGGTATCCGGTACACTCCATCCAACTGAGAAAAAAACAAAAAACCAAGAATTAGCAGATCAGATGGTTGATCTTCATAATTTCGCTGAATTGAAAAAAGATTTTCCCATATTTCTGCGAAGAATTCATGGGAATAAGGAATTAGTATATTTAGACTCCGCAGCGACTTCACAAAAACCACTGCAAGTCATTCAGTCAATCAGCGATTATTACACTTTCAGCAACGCGAATATTCACCGCGGGATTCACGAATTGGCGGAAGAAGCCACCAGCATGTACGAAACCGCCCGCGAACGAATAGCGCAATTTATCCATGCAGGTGATGTCCGCTCAATTATATTTACGCGGAACACTACTGAATCCATTAATCTTGTGGCCAGGACCTGGGCTAAGGCTAACTTAAAAAGAGGTGATTTAGTGCTCTTAACCGAAATGGAGCACCATTCCAATTTGGTTCCTTGGTATATGCTGGCTGAGCAAATGGATTTGATAATCGAATTTATCCCGATAACTGAATCCTACGAACTAGATCTCGAGAAATATAAGAGTTTGCTCGAGAAAAAACCCAAATTACTCTCATTTACACATATGTCTAACATGCTGGGTACCATTAATCCGGCAAAAGAAATCACGGACTTGGCGCACGCAGCAGGTGCGATTGTTTTGATTGATGGCGCTCAATCCGTCCCGCACTTCCCGGTGAATGTTCAGGAAATCGGAGCTGATTTTTATGCCTTTTCCGCGCATAAAATGCTCGGGCCGACTGGTATTGGCGCGCTTTACGCGAGGACCGATCTCCAGGAGGCAATGCCGCCCTTTATGGGCGGGGGCGATATGATCCGCAAAGTCACTTATAAGGGTTTCACGACCAATGACATTCCGTATAAATTCGAAGCGGGAACACCTGCAATCGCTGAGGGAATTGGTTTCGGCGCAGCGGTGGAATATCTGGATTTCATTGGCATGGATAAAGTTTTCGCGCATGAACAGGAAATCACTCGTTATGCGATGGAAACGATGGAAAGTGTCAAGGATCTTGTGATCCACGGACCTGCTCCTGAGGAGAAAGGCGGCGTGGTATCGTTTTCATTTATGGATGTCCATCCGCATGATGTCTCCCAAATCCTGGATTCAGAGGGGATTGCCGTGAGAGCAGGCCATCATTGTGTAATGCCGCTCCATCGAAAATTAAACCTGGCTGCGACCACCCGGGCGAGTATGTATTTATATAACACTAAAGAGGATATTGATAAGCTGGTTATGGGGCTAGAAAAAGTCCGCCAGCTTTTCGCATAAATTATGGATGACCTTTACCGTGAAGTAATCCTGGATCATTATAAGAATCCGGGATACAAGGGACAATTACCAGACCATGATTTAACCTTTGAGGATGAAAATCCTTTGTGCGGTGATTTTCTGCATGTGGATCTAAAAACTGATGGACAGGGCATAATCATTGATGCGAAATTTGATGGTCATGGGTGCGCCATCTCCATGGCTTCCGCGGATATGCTTCTTGAATCTTTGATTGGAAAAACGATTGAAGATGCCAAACAACTCACAAAACAAGATATCCTGGATCTACTTGGAATTGAACTCAGCCCGGTGAGATTAAAATGCGCTTTGTTATCTTTAAAGGTTACCAAAGCGGCTGTATATCAACTAAAAGAAGCAGGAGATGATCTGACAGAATAATCATGGAGGATCAAAATCAATAACTGGGTTAGTCAACAGAGATTATTAAAAAACTCCGGTTTCCCGGAGTTTATTTATGCGCAAATTTACCGACCATCCTAAGGATATCAAAGCCTTCAGCGTAAGGTCTCTCGCAGAGCGCACCGTTGCGTATCAGGATGGATCGGGTAAGATCGGCTGAAAAATAGTACTTGTCTGCGTAAGTTTTGTAAGCAGCAAGCGCATTTATTTTCTTGGCGACATTTCCTTCAGTGACTTCGACCAAAAATGTGGGAAAAAATCCCTGGCTGCTGCGGATCACGTCAAAACCGAATACCGATGTCCCTCTAAAAGCGCGTAGCGTCTCTCCTGTGACCACACCATGGTCTTGGTGAAGGTCTGATTTGGAATGTGTAAAGACGATATCAGGTCTGAATTTCTTGTTGTGCTCAAAGAGAAACTCAAGGACCTCCTGGCGTTGATGGATAAAGCAGCGTGTTTCAAACTCCCCGACGATGACATGATCATTGGGCACACCAAGGATATTCATGCTTTCATAATGCTCATTAACCACGTTACCTAATAAAGGATTCTTCTGGTTGTCGGAAAGCGTGATGCTATACACTTCTGTTGCCGAAGAGATATTCGCAATCAGAGCGCCGCACCCGAGCTCAATATCATCGGGATGTGCGCCGATAAACAGAATTTTCTTTCCGAAGAATTCCAAAGAGTTGTTCATGTAGATTATTTTGTTGCGAGAATCCCGCCAACCACTTTGGTCATGACGATTTTTCCGTTATCTTTCACACGCTGTTCGGCCACTGCGGTGATCTTTTGCATGATCTCATTGAAACCTTCTTCACCAGAAAAGAAATCCCCCCAAAGTTTACGATCTTCAGACAATGACGCGCGTGTATAAGCCAAAAAGGGTTCTGCGGTTTGGAATGTCAATGGATTTTCAAATATTTTTAATTCGACTTTGGAAAAGCTGTGTTTCACTGCGTCAAGGATTTCGGTGCTGTAACGTGAGCTGCCGGGCATTGGTGGGATCACTTTCCCAGTTGCCTCACGGATGATGTCGTAGAATTCCTGCTTATTCTCAGGCATTGGTCCTGTGGTGAATAATCGGCCGCCCGGTTTTATCACGCGGTGCATTTCCTTAATCGTGAAGGGAATATCTTCTGCATAGTAAATCGCAAAACAACAGGAGATGAGGTCGAAGTCATCATCTTCAAAATCAAAAGCCTTGTTGAAATCAAGATATCCGAATTCAATATCGTATTCCTTCTCATCGGCTACTTGTTTTGCTTTCTTCAGCAGATCTTTGGATACATCCACACCGGTGATATCGCAATCACCGCCTAATTCATGATAGAAGGAAACACATTGTTTACCTGCGCCGCAGGCGATATCCAGAATCTTCATCCCTTTCTTTAGCGGTAGAACATCGAGCATCCACTCATCTATATTTTTGCCACCGAATTGATCGTGGATGTTGATCCGGGTAATAAGGTCTGAAGTGGTTTCCTGATAATTGATTTTCATAAATTCCTCTCTGGATTTTAGTGGGTTAAGTATATTTTAAGGGGGATTTCTGTCAAGATGGAATCAGCAGATACGTGGAAGCATTTCTCCGCTGAGCATATCGACGATGCGGGTGCCGCCAATGGAAGTTTTCATTATGACTCGCGGCGTGCCATTGGTTGACTGCACGCGGCCAATGACCTTCGCTTCACGCCCAAGGGGGTGGGCTTGCAGCGCATGAATAGCTGACTCTGTTTGCTCTGCAGGCAAGATGATGATCACCTTGCCTTCATTCGCAATGTACATCGGATCAAAACCGAGCATTTCACAAGCACTACGAACTTCCTGTTTGACAGGAATATTGTCTTCGATCAATTCAATAGAGTTTCCGCTTTGTGCGGAGATCTCATTGAGGGAGGTTGCCAATCCGCCGCGTGTGGGATCGCGCAGCACATGGACATCAGGCGCTTGTTTAAGAACATCCTGGATCAAGTGATTAAGGGGAGCCACATCGGATTTGATGGTGGTCCTAAACCCAAGCTCATTACGCGCGGCCAATACCGCAATTCCATGATCACCAATCGACCCTGATATGATCACCGTATCTCCGGGTTGGGCGGATTCCCCTCCAATTTTCAATAATGGATCAGCAAAGCCGACGCCTGATGTGGAAATGAAGACTTTGTCCGCTTTACCCTTTTCCGCTACTTTTGTATCTCCAGCCACGATCAAAACACCCGCTTCCTCGGCTGTCTGCTGCATGGATGCCGCGATTCTTTCAAGATCACTGATTGAAAATCCTTCCTCGATGATGAAGGAGGCAGTGATGTATTTGGGTATCGCTCCTGACATGCTAATATCATTGACTGTGCCGGAAATTGCCAGGCGGCCAATATCACCACCCGGAAAGAAGATGGGGTTGACTATATGTCCATCTGTGGAAACAATAATCCGGTGGTTTTGATATTCGACTTCAATTGGCAGATCCGCAAAGTCGTTTCCGTGGGAGAGAATCGAATTATGAAAATGTTTTTGAAATGTTGAACGAATAAGATCTAATGTCATGCG
>CAYPAG010000061.1:0-10098 GCA_964408645.1 uncultured Pelolinea sp.
GTTTGACCATTCAGAGTATTTATGATTCCCATCAGCTGTCCAACATCGGCGAAAATTTGGTGGATCAGCAGCGGACGGTGATGATCAATGACTGCGGCGTGTCGTCAGTTCAGTTTGATGTTAGGCGAGGGGATGAGGAATATCAGCGCTTGTTCCAGTCAGGCAGCCAGTCAGTCCGCGATTTCTTAAAAAAATAAGCGCCTTTCGGCGCTTTTTAATACTGGTTGTTCCGGCGCAATTTTTGTTGATACCGGCGGGCAGCTTTTTTGATGTCGATCCGGCGCTGCTCATTTTTTGATATGAACCAGCGGCGTTTGCGGACTTCACTCAATATTTTGCTGCGGATCACTTTCTTGCGAAAGCGGCTGAGCAGCTGCTGCTGGGATTCGTTGGGTTTTAAATGTACCTCTGCCAAAATATTCTCCTTTCAATTCGTAGAATTAAAAATACCAGTCAGGTTTGGCTGAATTAGCCAAAAACCAAGGAAATGAAAAACAATCTTAAAAGCTCTTCAACTAGATTGGGCGGTATCCGCTGATCGGGAAAACCATAAACGGAGGCGCTTTGATCCTTGGGGCTGCGCTGGATTGTAATGGCCGGCGTCAGCTCGGGCTGTATTGTATCACATGGGATTAATGACTTGGTTTATCGCTTCCGTTATATCCTGAACCAATGTCTGATTTCTTCAACAATCCACTGGCGGCGCTGCAGGATCAACAGGATCACGGCAAAAGCGATCAGCGGAATCGCGACCAGGATTGACCACCCGGGTCGGTAGATACCCGCACGGAATAAGTCGACTGTCAATTCTATAGTCAGGCTGAGCATCGCGAGCAGGAGAAAAAGAAGCGCGGGTTTCTGAAGCTGCCGGACAATTTTCCTGCGGAAGGTATTGGCCAGCGTAAAAACAATCGCGGATACAGCCAGCGCGATGGGGGTGGCTAATGGCAGCGCCCAATTGCCTGTCTTGGAGGTTCTTTCAACCATGAACATAAAGAGGATCAAGGACAGGGTGTCGATCACCAGCCACAAGGTGAATCGGTTGCGCTTGAAAAGAAACGGGCTGACGCACCATACCCATACCAGCGCCAGCGCGTAAAGAATATACAACGACCAGTCAATGCCGTTGCCAACCAGATAATCGATGGCGACCGTCAACAATGCTGGTGCAGCAGTGACCACTGTGATCAGCTTGATCCACAGATCCCGGTCAAATTCTCTTTCTGCATTTTCCCTGCGTGTGGGAAAACCTCCGCAATCAGATGGCTGTGTTGGCTGATTGGGGATGATCACAGCGGTTCCGCAAAGCGGGCAGGCTTTTGGATCGTTCTTTAGTTTTACGCCGCAATTAACACAGTATGGCATGCCTTACTCCTGGTTGCTTTCAATTTCCACTGGAATCCCTTGTTCAACCAAAAATGTGAAAAACGCGCGCTCAACCGATGCTTCCTCGATCGAACGGGTGAAAGTGATGACCAGGTCGCCTTTGAATCCAGCCACCGCGCATTTCACTTTGGTGTCGTAAGAAGCGCCCAAGATGAAGTCGAAACGGTCGATATGATTGGACATCGCATCCGGCACTTCCACATTGCCCAGGTTTGAAATGATACTGGTAAACGTTCTTGGCCCGGCGCGCTTATAGCCCAACCCGATCATGGGTGTTTTAATGACGAGCGGGACAATCCTGAGAAAAAAAGTCCCCTCAGTCCGTAAATTCGCCGCCACCCTTGAGCGCAAAAATTTTTCATTAACCTCATAACGCAGAAAATGATGAACCAAGGTGATCACTTCCTCAAAGGTGTAATTGCCTAAGCGAGGTTCCAGCCCGACATTGATAAAAGACGAAAAATTGCGAAGGGTTTGGGTTTCAAAAAACGTACGCAGGTTCACCGGCACCTGGATCCGCACCGGCTGCATGTGGTAAGGGGCCTCTTGCAGCTGACGGCAGTTGAGCGTATACATCAGGACTGCAGTCAGGTATTCCGTAATTGACGCGTTGAGAGACTTGGCTGCCTGGCTGAGTTCACTTGTTTGGATGGTGCCGCGGGTAATAATGATATCCTGCGGGGGAATCTCAGTTCCGGTGATCTGGTAAGCGCGCGGTTCCTCCCTTCTTAAAACATGAGCGCCGCCGGCAAATGGGCGAAAACTATCAGCCACTTCCTCTGGTCTGGCTGTCTCATCGCAATCGAGAATCCCATTTTCAGCGGGAATCTCGATGCCTTTGCGTTTAAGATAATCGGCCACCAGGGTTTTAAGGAACACCATCGCGCCGGTGCCATCCGCCAGGGCGTGGAAGATTTCCAAAGCGATTTCACAGCGGTGATAACGCACGCGAAGAAGGAATCCGTCATTCTCCCGGCGAGTGATCTCTGTACAGGGATTGATAACATCCGGTTGGATGTGAAGGGTGTCGGAAGAATGAACGAAGTAATTCCAGAAAAGCCCCTTGCGCAGCTTGACGGCGAAACCGGGAATCCGCTTTAATGTCGCATCGACTGATGCCTGAAGGGTTTTGGGATCCACTTGTTCGGACAAGGTGGCTGACACACGAAACACGCCGGGCTGTTTTCGGCTTTTAATGGCTGGGTAGATGTGCGCGGCGTTGTCAAAACGGAAATATCTGCGTTCTTTTGAACGGCTGGCAGTTTCCATTTTTCTATGCCACCTTATCGTATCAGATTTTCAGGAAAAAATCCGCGCCGAAAACTCGCTACAATGCTTTTTGGATCAACTCATTCAGGAAAACTGCCGGCCCGTTCTCGGAGCAGGGGCCGATCACCAGGTTGGCGTTCTGTTTGACATTATCTGTGGCATTAGCCACCGCCACGCCAAATCCGACCGCTTTCAGCATGTCAGCGTCATTATCGAAATCGCCAAAAGCCAGGATCTCCTGCATGGTAATACCCAGCATTTTGGTCAGGACTTCCAATCCGGAAGCTTTTGAAACACCTTTGGGCATGATCTCCAGGTGATGGATGTTCGTTCTCAGGTATTCCGCTTTGCCATCCAGTTCATTGGCGAAAATCGCTTCCAAGTGGTCCAACCGATCGAGGTTTTCCCAATCAATGATCATGAATTTGTTTACAGAGTGAATATGATCGCCCATCATTTCCCATGAACCAATTTCTGTGACATCATCACGAATGCGGCCAAAAATACGGTCGATATTGGGTGTCATTTTTTTGAAATAAAGCTGCTCATCGGCAAACACCACCATATCGCTGTTCTCCCGGTCGGTGATCTCAAACAACAATCTGGTCACTTCAGTCGGCATGTATTCATGATGATGAATTTCTCCGTTCAGGGATTGGACGACGCAGCCATTGGCGAGCACCATCGGGATCCTGATATTTAGTTCCTCGGCATAGCCCTTCAGACTTGCGAGACTGCGGCCTGATGCCAGGGTAAAGTGGATGCCAAATTCATCCAGTTTTGAGAAGGTTTCAAGTGTATAGGGGTGGATCGGCTGTTCTGAGTCTTTGATGGTGCCGTCCAGGTCGGAAACAACCAATTTAAAGTTCTTAAGTTCAATATCGGGATGCACGAAAACTCCAATGTGTATAAAATATGGTACGCGTGGTATTGTAAAGCATATTCGCTTATTATTGGAACCAGCATTCATGATCCATTCATACTCTGACATTTGGAAACGATCGATGACCGGCAGGGAGGAGGACAAATCGGTTTGGGATCTTGAACACGTCGTTCTGCCAGTGCGCCGTCTGGTGGGTGATTTTGAATTGGAATGGGACAAACGGACGGCAGTCCCTGAGAATGACGCCATGCTGGACCGTTTGTTCCAGGCGGGGCTTGAATTGGCAGCGCTTTCGGGTGTTTTCTGCATCTCCACCGGCCGGGTGATCCATTTTTCCGAAGAAGAAATCATTCAGGCCATGACGCGTATGCCGCAACGATTGCGTATGGGCACTGGAGAAGATGCGCGCTGGCTGTACGCGCGCGAGGTTGGTGATAGCCGCCCGCCCATCATCTGGGCGGGCAACCCTGGCGCGCCGACACCCGAAGAGATATTCCTCCCGTGTGTGAAGAGTTGGATGCAGGAACCGATTGTGGACTTGGCAACCTGCGGATCTTTGGTTGAGGTTAAGCTTGGACAGGAATTTACCGGCAATCTTTGGGAGATCCACGCCACCAGGCGGGAACTCTCACTGCTTCGCCGTGGATTGGATGAGGTTGGACGGCCCGGGATGGGACTTTTGGCGGCGCAAACCGCGGTGACCGAAGTCGGCGACCTGGCGGTCAGCCGGTCTGATTATCTGCGTCCGGGCGACGCGCATTTGACGGCAATGTTCAATGAGTTGATCATAGACCAGGTGAACATGGCGCGCGTCCAGAATTCAATTGATTATGGCATGCGCAACGCTTCTTTGGCTACAGTGATGGTCGGCGGCTTGGGGGGCGATGCGCCTGGCGCGGCTGTAGTGCAGATTGCTTCGCTGCTGCTGGCCAACCTGGTGTGCAAGGCCGATTACCATCTGCTTCACCCGATCCACATCCGTCATATCGCCACCAGTACCATCCCGGTTATGTGGGTGCAATCAGCTGTCGCGCAGGCTTTCGCGCGCAACGCGCCTTGCATTATCGTGGCGGATATTTATCCCAAAAGCGGCGCGCTGACCCGTGAGCTACTCTACGAGGTCGCCGCGAATGCCATCGCCGCGACGGTCAGCGGATGCCATTTGGAAGGGGTGGGTTCGGCGGATGGCGCGCTGCCTAATGGCACCGGCCTGGAAGCGCGCTGGATGGGAGAGGTCGGCCACGCGGTTGCGCGGCAGGGATTGACCACTAGCCAGGCAAGCGATCTTATTGCGCGAATTTATGAAAAATATGCCCATGTTTTTAATATGCCCGGTGGCAATCCCGGCGCGCGATTTGATCAGGCGTATGACGTGGAAACGATCCAGCCGATTCCAGCGTGGCAGGGAATGTATGATGAAGTCAAACGCGATGTCATCAAGCTGGGGCTAGGAATCTTGTAGAAATAATAAACGATTGAGGTGTTTTTTTTCGATCTTTTAAATAAAGAATAATTCACTTGTGTTTTTATTCACAAATCAAAAAGTGAGCAATCGATCACCTGTTGTATTTCAATTAGGACAGATTTCGACAAAACTAAATTGAGGTGTCGGTTTCAATTAAACGCAAAATCTGCTCCCAAAGATCGGGTAAATCCAATGCCTCACCAAATTGCTCGACCCAGTGCTGAATCCGTTTTTTATCCAGGTTGGGATGGCTGGTAACGATTGACTGGATGTCATCTAAATCTTTTGGACGGTGGGCAACTGCTTTCAGGATGATCAAATCTTCAGGAGTTGGGATACGCAGCCGAAAAACGCCGATATCTAAAAGTTCACTTCGCTCGACCATCTCTTTTTCAAATGGCAAAATACCAAGAGAAAGATCGATGTCCATTCCGCTCTCCGTATGTCGTAATAGGAGGATTCGATTTTTTCTTGCAAATCCCTCGGCATCAGTAATTCTAGGTAAGATACCTAGCTGCGCAGATTCACTAAGCGCTCGTGGAATATCATCCATACTAAGAAGAATTACTGCATCCAAATCCGCTGTGAAGCGAGGTGTCCCCAGCAAACTGACTGCTAAACCGCCGATGATAACCCCCTGGTCGTCAAATTTGGAAATCAGGTTTTGAAGCGCTTGAAGTGGGGTTAAGAAAGGGGTTAAACTTTCGTTTTCCGATTGATTGCTTGTTCCTTTAGATTTGCCCATCGATTGATAACTTTCATTTCATCTGCATCGTGATGCTGAAAACCCAGACTTTTCCCCAGTCCATAAGCGGCATTTAACTGGCGCCAGCGTAATTCAAGCGAAGCGAAACGCTGCTCTTCATCTTGAATTTTTTTAACTGCTTCCCATCTGGCTTGATAACTCTGCATTAATCGCTTGTCAAGCATAAAAAAATTATAGCATAGCGAGATTTCCTGCCGATGAAAAATCTGATCACATAGGCATTTTTAAGTAAGGAATACCCGTAAAAAAACGCATCCCATAAAAATTATGTATTCGATTAAAAATAAACACATTTTCAACCAAAAAATTTCTTTCGGGACTTATGCGGATTACGCAAATCGCTTGTCAAAAATAATTTGTCCTGAAATCCGTGTCAATGTTATGTCTATAGGTGGAATAAAAAGAATTTCTATATGCTTAGCGCGTTTTGAAGGGATTCTATGATGTCACATACACAGACTTAAATATCATTCTCGAATTCTCCACATTTGCTTTTTTTATCCTTGAAAATCTGTGCTTGAGATATTTTACAAAAAAGCCCTAATGTGCTTAGTTGTTGTGCCCCGCTGCGTAGCGCCCCCGTAGGGGGTTGCGAAGCCCACCTCTGCTTGCGCTCTTTGAGTTGGGTGCTGAGAGATTCGATTAAACAAAAAAGCTCTTGCGAGCTTGATTGTGTGCCCCCAGAGAGATTCGAACTCTCGTTTTAGCCTTGAAAGGGCTGCGTCCTGGTCCCCTAGACGATGGGGGCATTGAGACTGGAATTCTACCAAAAATCAGGAAATCCGCAAGTGGAAAAGATGAAATTGTTAGAAATTGATCGGTTCCACCAATTTCTCATCCTCTTCGCGGGGATTGTTGACGCGCGTGCTGACCGGGTACGCCTGCATGTCTCCTGCCGGGTAAGGGCTGAGCATTGAAGTGAGTTCAGACATCGGCCGTTGTTCCAGCCATTTCCAACAATTCCCTTTATTGAGAATAACCGGCATGCGATCGTGAATCTTCCCGACCAGCTCGTTTGCTGCGCAAGTGATGATCGTGCAGGAAAGAATAGTTTCATCTTTAGGAGATTTCCAGCTCTCCCAAAGGCCAGCGAAAGCGAACGGTTTTCCCTCTTTTAATAAATAGCGGAAGGGTACATTCTGGCCTCCTTTTTGGGTTGGTTTCTGCCATTCATAGAAACCGTCTGAAAAGATCAGGCAGCGCCTTTTTTCAAACGCGTTGCGGAAGGAAGGTTTTTCAACGAGGGTCTCGGATCGCGCATTGATCAGCTTGTAGCCGATGGACTCTTCTTTGGCCCAGAACGGGATCAACCCCCAGCGCACCATTTCAACATCGTGAGTCTCCAGGTTTCTGGCAACCGGCACATTTTGAGTGGGCGCGGCATTGTAGCGGGGGGTCCATTCTGACGGGATCTTGCCCAAGTCCAACTCCTGTTGGAAAAAGGCTGGCTCAAGGGTGATGGTAAAACGACCGCACATAAAAACTCCCTTTATCAGTTAAGTGGATTATAGCGGATCGTAATTCACAGCAGAATCAGATCTTCATGTGATTCCCGAGCTTGCCGTTCGGGCGTGAACGACGTCGCTCTTCGATCACCGGCATGGGCGTGTTCATCACCATCTGGCAAACCTGGGCGATCTTGACCGCGGAAGTGCCCCTGTTTTGTATGGGCATCAATTTTTTCAATTCATCTGAATTGAGGTCTGAATACACTTCCTTGCCCAACGCCATGGCGACAAAGGTGCAGGAGGACCACTGGGTGATGACCGTTTCGGCATTCAGGATCATCTGGTTGATATTCCCGCGCCAAAAGACTTTAGCGCCTGGGGCAAAGGTGCGGATTTCACGCACCGCCCGCCGCACGTTTTCCATCGGATGCAGTTTGAAGATCAACTGCCTTCCATTGGCGATTTCCACGCACTTACGGATGAACAGCGGCCTGATCTCCGGGCGCATGGTCTCCCGGAAGGGTGTTGTGGCAACCAGCACGTAACCCCTGTACTTGAATTTTCCGGGTTTGATCTCGTCCAGGTTATCAAAATTGGGAATACCAGTGACAACGATCTTGTCCGGCCTGACGCCTTTGCGAATGAATAGTTCCTTGTAGCCATCTGAAGCGACGCAGAATGCGTCAAACGCATTGGAAATCCCAATCGCCGCCGTGTTTGCCATCCAACGCGGTAATTTTAAGGCGCGCACAATATGAAAGACCACCCCCTCCGGTTCAGTCATGCCTTCCTGAACCAAAACAATGCGCCGTGAGCGGATGTTGCGCTGGATAATGGAATCGCTGCCGGTGACGACCAGGTCGTAATCGTGGCGGATGCCGCGGATATCCAGAGGAAGATTGTTTGCCTTAAGATACTCCATCGTGTCGCGCCGATGCCGGCCGCCCAGGATGGTGCTTTTCAATAAGCCGCTCTTGGCCAGCAGGTTGATGAACCCGTCGGCGTAATAGGGTGTGAAATAGCATTCATGGTCGCTTAACTTAACCGCGATCTTGTGCATCATGGTGGTTTGGTTGAGGGAACCGCAGATAAAAAGTATTTTCATTTAATAATCATGCAACCTGTAATTGAAATAAAAAAAATCCGCGCCAATGGGTTTGAATTTATATATGATGAAGTGCTCATATTTCATATATTAATCCATAAAGTGGCAACTTATATGAGTGGATTTCGTATCCTTAATAAGTGCTCATCGTAATAGAATATTTGAGGAGACTGTGACCCATGAACAGCGAGCAAACAGCATCACTCCCGTATGATCCTGATTTGGTTGATCAACTGCAGCATGATATTTTGCAGGAAATCTACAAAGCGGCGAAATTCCCAAAGTTCGAATGGTTGCGAAAGGCGGCGAAACCGCTCTTTCTCAAAGCAACCCGGCGTTTTTCTGAACTGATTGCGGAAATTGACCGCCTGGTGGATGAAAAAGGATTTGTCACGGCTGCGCATGTAGCGCTTTGCCGTTTGAGTGATGAGCCGGATTCTTTCGGCTCTCAAAATATCCCCGTCGAAGGGCCTGTCGTGGTTGCCTCCAACCACCCGGGAACCTTTGATGGGTTCGCCATCCTTTCGCAGTTCCCGCGGGAAGATTTTAAAGTAGTGGTCAGCGGGATCCCGTTTTTCCGCAACCTGCCCAATGCCGGCAAACGCCTGATCTTCACCGGCACCGATCCTTATGTTCAAATGGATGTGATTCGCAAATCTGTGAGACACCTTGAAGGAGGCGGAGCGCTCCTGATCTTTCCCGCTGGCCGCATTGAACCAGATCCTTCCATTCTTCAAGGCGCAGGCGAAAGCCTGCGGCGCTGGTCGCGCAGCATCGAAGTCTTTTTGCGAAAAGTACCCACATCAAAACTAGTCCTGGCGATCACCAGCGGCGTGCTTTCGAGCGAGTTCATCAACCATCCCTTGACCAAATTTTTCAAGAACGATCATGAACGCCGGCGCATCATGGAGTTCATGCAGATGATCAAGCAGATGATTCGCGGCAAAACGGTTGAGCTCAAGCCGCGCGTCAGCTTTGCAACTCCGCTTACCCTTGAGCAGATCCAGCCGGCGGAAAAAGGATTTATCGCTGACCGAGCGAACGCGCTTTTAGATCAGCATGTGGCCAAGTTTTACCCGGATATCGTGTACCCCAAAGTCTGGTAATTCTCTTTTCTTTTGATTATTCTGCGGATCAATTTTTTATAATGTTGGCCCAATAGGGAAATGGAACTGATGTTAAAGCTGCTATCCTGCTGGTTGGTTAAGCCAGAAAGTTAAGCAGTATCTGTTTTTGACTCTGATCTGATGATGATTTTTGCTGAATTACCAGATAGGAACAGATAGGTTAACGGTGGGTAAACAGGTTTGGCGTCCGGTAGAAATTCACATTAAGAATTGGGAGGGGTGGAATCCCTGCGGATCAGACATGAGAGCGGTATTGGAACTAAGTTCCCCCTCGCCTTCTAGCCGTTGGTTTCGTTCCCGCTGAATGCCGTAAACGGGCATGTGCTGTTTGATGAAAACTGCTTTATGGCGGAAAATTGGGAGATATCGTTATAATTATTGATGAATTATTAAAACTTTTGATGAGAAAGAGCTTGATTTTTGTCAACTCACCGCAATAAACCAACCGAAATCTCAAAAAATGATGATGAAAAGTAATGGTTCAGAGAATTGACTCATCCTTGAATAAAGAATAGAGGAATGCTGCATTTGTATTAGTTTTATTAGTATTCCTTTTACTAAAATAACAATCAAATCTGCGGATATAATGCTTATATTCGATTAGGAGACGCCATGCAAATTGTCACAGACAGCGCGACGGACACCCATC
>CAYPAG010000062.1:0-3785 GCA_964408645.1 uncultured Pelolinea sp.
TATAATTAGGCTGAATCAGTAATAGAACAAACATACTATAATAATAATTATGGAGAGAAAGATTCTTCACCTTGATCTGGATGCATTCTTCTGCGCTGTGGAAGAAAAGTTTGACCCATCACTCAAAGGAAAGCCATTTGCTACGGGAGGTTCGCCAGAAGGCCGCGGGGTGGTATCCTCATGTTCGTATGCAGCAAGGCAATTCGGCATTCATTCTGCCATGCCTATGAAGCTTGCGCTTCGCAAGTATCCCGAATTAATTGTTGTGCGCGGTCATTACAAGGATTACAACAAAGAATCGCGTAAAGTGATGGATATCATCCGGAATCTTACACCGCTGGTGGAACAAATTTCTATTGATGAGGCATTTCTGGATGTCTCAGATCTACCGGAAATTCCACAACGTATCGCTTCAGATCTCCAAATGAAGATTTTTTCTGAATTGGATCTCCCCTGTTCCATTGGCGCAGCTTCAAATAAGCTGATTGCCAAGATCGCGAATAATATTGGCAAAAAACAAAAGCGGGGTAAATTTGCGCCGATGGCTATCACAGTGGTAGAAACAGGCAGAGAGAAGGAATTTTTAGCGCCTTTGCCGGTGGATGAGATGTGGGGGATTGGGCCAAAAACCACAGCTGAACTCAACGAGATTGGCATCAAAACCATTGGTAATATTGCTTCTTATCCAAGGGAGTTATTAATTAAAAAAATCGGTCTTTTTGCGGATGATTTGATCAGACGGGCGCAGGGTATTGATAACCGCCCAGTCGCTGAGTATGAAGGGATCAAATCGATTAGCAATGAAATTACATTCTTCCGCGATAAAGGTAATCAAGAAGAACTTTGCGCGACTCTCAAACTGCTCTCGGAAAAAGTGGGCATGCGGCTGCGCAAAAAGCAGCTAAGCGGAAAAACAGTGAAAATCAAAGTCCGATGGCCTGATTTTCAAACTCATTCGCATCAGCTCACGCTTTCACAGCCAACCAACCAGGATTCAGTGATTTATGAGGCAGCGCTGCACTTATTTAACCATTTGTGGTCACCAGGGAAGAAAGTCCGCTTGATTGGCGTTGGTGCCAGCCAATTGGAGGATGAGTATTATCAGCTGGAACTCTTTGACCGTTCATTTCAAAAAGAAAAAGAATTGCTAAAGGCTATTGATGAACTGCATGAGAAGTTTGGCGAGAAATCCCTTCAAAAAGGTTTTACTAACCAATCCTTAATGAACTGGAAGGATTGAAGCCTTTGATCGTCTCTTGGTAAAGTTCGATGATTTGAGGTGTGATCTTTTCCCATGAATATGATCTGGCGTATTGCACAGCATTTAAAGCCATTTCCTTACATAAATCGGGTTGGCATATAAGCCGGGTTAGTTTTTCTTCCAGCGCGTCAGGATCATTATGCGGGACAATGAATCCAGTAACCTCGTCCTGCACAAGGTGCTGAAGGCCGCCAACCTGGGTGGCCACAACGGGAGTCGCGCATGCCATAGCTTCAAGCGCCACCATACCGAAAGATTCATAATTGGAGGGCATGACCACGATCTCCGCGGCAGAATAGTAATAAGGCAGGGTATCCTGATCTTTTTTTCCCATGAAGATGATCAAGTCGTCAACGCCAAGGTCGTGGCACAACCTTTTCAACCGATGAATTTCACTTTCCTCGTCGATCACCTCGCCATTGGGATCCCCTCCAATAATGTACAAATAATGAGGGCATGTCGACATCACATCGGATTTGCGCATTTGAGAGATCGCTTTGATCAAAGTATCAATTCCCTTTAGCGGCTCGATTCTCCCGACAAACAGAAGCATTTTCTCATCCTTGGGGATATTCAAGAATGCTTTGGCTTCATCTTCTGGAATCGGATAGAAGCGGTTAGTATCCACGCCAGGGGGGATTGTTACAATTTTTTCAACATCCGCTTGGTAAAGCTCATCCAAATGCTGCTGCTCGTCGATGGTGGCGACGACAACCCGGTCTGCCATTTGCAGAACCCGTTTTTCTCCGTTGATGCGGCTTTCGCTTTCCAATTCTTCAGGCGACTTGGCGATCTTGTTCTTGAGAAGCGCGAGGGTATGAAACATTTGGATGATGGGGATGTCCCATTTTTCCTTGAGCTGCCCGGCCGCCAGTCCAGAGAGCCAATAATGGCTATGGATGACATCATAATTGATCTGTTTAGACTCGGCAAACGCGAGAATGCCTTCAGAAAACTCGTCCAGATAATTGATCAGATCGGCTTTCGGGAGAGGGGTTTCCGGTCCGGCAGGGACATGCACCACACGATTGCCGCAGCCAAGATCATGCAAAATATGCGGGACACAGTCATCCTGAGACCGCGTGAACACATCGGCGTGAATATTTTTTTGACCCAGGAAACGGGTGAGTTCACGGACATACACATTCATGCCCCCGGTGTCTTTGCCGCCGAGGGTGGCTAATGGGCAGGTATGATATGAGATGATCGCGACATTCATTGTTGTCAAATCCAATTATTGGCTGATATAATCACACGCGTGCCACCGTAGCTCAGCCGGCAGAGCAGCCGCTTCGTAAGCGGCGGGTCAAGGGTTCGATTCCCTTCGGTGGCTCTCACTATTGTATTACACTCACAAGAATGAGATTATTGAGATGCATAAAAAGAAGTTATTCCTTGTTTGTCTCGTTTTTGTTTTATCCATTCTATCAGGGTGTATTAAACTCCAATCGAAACTTTCTCCAGATGACCCAAATGCAATTGGTTCCTTTTCAAGCCAAAACAAAGATGAATCACAAAAAAAACCAGTTTTCACGAAGTATCTCTGTGTTAATCCTGGCGAGGGATATGAAGTTGCGCGAGTGATTCGGGTGATCGATGGCGATAGTATCGAAGTGAAAATAGGAAGTGACCGATACGAGGTCCGTTATATCGGGATTAATACACCAGAATTTCATAGCGAAGACCAGGCAGCAGCCATCCTGGCTACTGAAGCCAATGAAGCATTACTTTTCTCACAAGATGTTTATCTTTTCAGGGATGTTTCGAATACCGATAAATTTGGCCGTTTGCTGCGGTATGTTTTTACAGAAGCTGAATTCGTCAATCTGGAAATGATCAAGCAGGGTTTTGCTGAATCTCGATCGTATCCACCAGATATTGCCTGCCAGAATCTGTTTGATCGGGCAAGCACAGCTGATTAACTCATAAGTATTAAATCAGAGCGAAAACTTTTCTATCTAACCTCCGCCGACAGGGGTGAGAAAAGAAATCACGGCATTTTCCTTGATCTCATCCTCTTCAAGGACGATCTGCTGGTTCATGAGGATCATGACGTTATCCAAATGTGTTCTGAGTTGAGGGAATTGCGTTTCAAGCGTCAATTTTAAATAGCCGATGTTTGAGCCTGCGGGAATTTCCAGTATTACTTCCCCAGTTCCAGCTCTTTCTCTTAAATGATAAAAAAGTTTGACTTTGATTTGCATTTCTTTTTTATTTCTGTTCCAGACATAATTTTACACTTTTCAATGAGTAATTTTCCGCTGAAGTATAATCAGCATATGGCTTCAAAAAACACTCCACTAACCATCGGCGTAGCCGGCGGCACCGGGTCTGGCAAGACCACGGTCGCCAATGTGATTCTTCAAAAAGTTGGCAAAGATCATATCGCTTACCTCCCTCATGATGCGTATTACCGCGAACTTGGCGATTTGCCTTATGACCAAAAGGCAGCTATGAACTTTGACCATCCTGATTCACTCGAGACAGAGTTGATGGTCGAACACATTCTTGAATTGAAGTCAGG
>CAYPAG010000062.1:3885-10036 GCA_964408645.1 uncultured Pelolinea sp.
GATATGGTGGTTCAACAATATCTTTCCACCGTCAGACCTATGCATCTGGAGTTCGTTGAACCATCAAAACGATACGCAAACGTCATCATTCCTGAGGGAGGGCTGAATGAGGTGGCGATGGATATGGTGATTGCCAGGGTGGAAACTCTCTTGAACAAGCGGAGCTGAAAAAAGCGTTATGAGTTCGGAAAAGAAGCAGACAATTCTCAGGATCCTGCTTCTTTGTTTTGTAATTGCGATAACTGCTTTGCTTTTTGTTTTTCGCGATCATTTGCAGACATTAGCCCATTTTGGTTTTGGCGGAATTTTTATTTTATCCATTTTGTCCAATGCGACTTTGATCCTGCCGGTGCCGGGGATCATGTTGACCACCGCCATGGGTGCGATCTTTCATCCGTTTTGGGTGGCCATTGCCGCAGGGTTGGGTGCTGCTATTGGTGAATTGACCGGTTATTTGGCGGGGTACAGTGGACAAATCATGGTCGAGCAGTCAGATAAGTATCAGCGCTTGGCAGGGTGGATGAGACGTTATGGCGATATTATCGTGCTGGTGATGGCTTTCATTCCCAATCCCTTTTTTGACCTGGCAGGAATGGCAGCCGGTGTATTGAAAATGCCGGTTGTACGATTTCTTTTGTGGTGCAGCATAGGAAAAATTCTTAAAATGTTAGTTTTTGCCTATTCTGGCGCCACACTTTTTAGATTTTTCTCTTTACCGTAAATCTATTTTTGGCCAAAAATAAAAAAACAATTTGATTTCTGGTAATTAAAAAATTCTTGTACTTTTTAGGTCCCAAATAAAAACGACTGCTCCTCCAACCTTCGCGGAACCAGATTCTTCAGCCAATTCCTGCTCAGCGAGACCCTGGTCGTTTATTTCGATATCTTCCATACAATTATTGTTAATGAGTTCACATATTTGATCAACGTTTTTTGATTTTGCTGCAATATAAAGCGTATATTGCGATTGGCGCAGCATTCCGCCTTTTGTTTCAGCAAAGGTGGCAGTGAATCCATTATTTATTAAAGCATCCAGAACTTTTTCTGCTTCATCGCGGGGGATGACAGCCATGATCATTTTTTCCATTTTGATTCTCCACAGTGTTCTTCATGTTATTTGTAGTAAATTATGTATGATTTTTTTATCTGTTGCCACAAATTTTGGATACCCCACGATTATCGTTGTTTTTTCAATAATCCAGCACCAATGGCCAACTCCTGCATTTCTTCAGTAATTCTCTGCCTGCGTAAAGCCTGTACTTCCAGAAATAATTCATCGGATAAATTGTCCGCGTTTGTGGCAGCGTTTTCCATTAGCTGGAAACGCGTTGAATGTTCAGCAGCTGATGATAAAAGAAATGCGTAGTACAGGGAGAGATGTGATAGTTCATTTTTCACAAAAGCGAGAATATCAGCTGGCGGTGTATCAAACGTAAAATCTTCTAACGACTTTCCCTTGGCAGTGTCTTTAATAAATAAATTTGGATAAATTGGGGAAAATGTGGTCGTATATTTTCCCGCCCCTCGATACATATTGAAAATCAGAGATTTCTCAGACTCTTGGCTGTCAGAATTTATTTGTAAAAGGATGTCTTTAGCGTATTTTGGGGTGATTTCAGAAGGATTGGGGAAAGAGAAGTAGCCATCATAGGCGATTTTTTTTCTGTCAATTATTTTTTTTAGACGTTCTCCGAAGAGAATGATTTTAGGACTTATTTCAGGATTCCTTTTATACTGTAAAACTTGATCAGCCAGGTCACGATTGAAATCCCCGCACAAACCGCGATTGCTGCCGACGACAATGATGATATGACTTTTTTTTCCACCAAGATCTATTGTTTGTGATCCTTCGGGGAGTAATTTTGAAATCTCTTCAAGTATTAATTGAAAGCGACTTAAATAACTTAGAGCTCGAGTGATTTTCCTGAGAGCAACCCGCCAATTGGAAAGCGAGATAGTCCGCAATGCGGCCAAAAGCGGCTGGATTGCAGAAATGTTATCCAATCGGTTATTTAGTTCTTCAGGTGCTTGGGCCATTTTCTAAAAGGATTTAATTCCACTTGTCTTCCAGACAAAAACAACAGCACCGCCAAGTTTATTGTTATTTGGAAACTGCTCGTTTTTCTCCGGATACGAACTATCTGAAAAAATCTGCATATCAATCCTGCAATTGCTCTCAATCAACATGAATACTTTTTCCAGATCGTGGTCAGCAACGACCATAAATAATGTGGATTGTGATTGGCGCAGGACACCACCCTTTGTTTTCAAAACCGTTGCAGGGTAGCCGGATTCGATTAGCGCGCTGATCACTTGTTCAGCTTCATCCCTTGGGATTACAGCCATTACCATGTTATCCATTTTCCTGTGTACTGGCTTCCCTCTCAGTTGAAAACTCGTCGAGTAATGATTTCAAATGTGTCTCAATTTCTTCTGTCAATACTTTTTCTCTGGCGATATCACTAAAAATACCCGAATGATTTTTGCGGATCCAATTTAATAAATTCGATTCATACTTATCCACTTCATCCATAGTGACATCTAATTTATCCATGTACCCTTTGTTGGCAGCATAAAAAATTATCACCTGTTCAGAAACATTCAATGGATGATTCTCCACCTGGTTTAACAGATTTTGCAATAGTTGGCCGCGGTGAATTTGTTTTTTGGTTGCCTCATCAACCTCTGCGCCGAATTGGGTGAACCGTTCGACTTCTTCATACTGGCTTAAGTCAAGCTTTAATTCGTTTGACACACTACGCATGGCAGGCGTCTGCGCGGATCCTCCAACCCTGGATACAGACAGGCCGATGTTAATCGCTGGTTTATACCCCCGATTGAATTTTTCAGTGCTTAAGACGATTTGTCCATCGCAGATCGAAATTAAATTGGTGGGAATATAAGCCGCAATATTGCCTTGCTGCATGGTCATGATCGGCAGGGCAGTCAATGAGCCGCCTCCATGGTCTTCATTCAATTTACATGCTCTCTCCAGAAGTCTCGAATGAAGGTAAAAGATATCTCCCGGATATGCTTCGCGGCCTGGCGGACGACGAAGAAGCAGGCTCAATTCGCGATAAGCATCTGCATGCTTGCTGAGGTCATCATAAATGATGAGGACATCTTGTCCCTGGTTAAGAAAGTATTCTGCCATGGTGCAACCGGAAAATGGGGCCAGGTATCTTAATGCCGGGGGATCATCTGGATTTGCTGTGACAACAATCGTATATTCGAGCGCGCCATGTGATTTTAGCGTGTCAAGGACCGCAAGCACTGACGATTTTTTTTGCCCTATGGAAACGTAGATACAGGTTACATTAGTGTCTTTTTGTGACAAGATAGAATCTATTGCAAGAGAAGTTTTTCCTGTCTGTCGGTCACCGATGATTAGTTCTCTTTGACCTCGTCCAATTGGAAATAAGGCGTCAATGGTTTTAATTCCCGTATGCATCGGTTCATTGACAGGGGCGCGTTCGATCACCCCGGGAGCGATAATATCCACATCATGAAAATCGACAGGTCGTATCTGCGGCTGGTCATCCAATGGACTCCCAAGTGGGTTGATGATCCGGCCAACCAGATCAGGCCCAACAGGAACAGTGATCTTCTCCTGGGATGAGGTCACCACATCTCCGCCGTGAATTCCTTCTTCAGAACCAAGCAGGATCACATCTACCGAATTCATATCCAGATTGAGGATCAAACCTTTAACCCCGGTTGGAAAAGTGACCAATTCGTTGATTCCCGCCTGAGGTAAACCAGAGACGTTTGCCACACCATTCCCAATGTGCTGGACAGTGCCTACGGCGCGAATTGTGACCTTGTTTTCAAGTGAGTGCGAAGTTGTGATGAGTTGGGAGAGAATGCGCGCGCTTCCGACTTTTAGGGAGGATACAGTAAATGATTCGGGCGGATGTTTTTCGAATAAGCCATTGAGTTTCCCTCTGAACCATCTTTCAGAGATCGAAGCGCTAATTTGCGCATCTAGTTCTGCGAGTTTTTTTTCCAACGAGTTGCTCATAACAGCTGCTTGTCTTTAGATATTTCGTTAAGAGCGGCATCACCAATATCAGCCAATTTGGATTGAAGTGAGTGATCAATTATGTAATCACCCAACCGAATCCGAATTCCGCAAATTAGATTCTCATCCAGCTTGATCTCCAGTTTTACATTTCGATCCGCGAGTGCGGAGAAGGTCCGAATGATGCCGGCCTGCTGTTCCTTTTGAAGCGGTCTTGCAGTTTCTATGTGAACGATGGATTCCCGGTCTGATAAGGAATTACGGATCGTCTGAACACGCGCCATCTCTTTTCGTCCAAACTCAAGCACCCGGTCATTTACTTCTTTTACCATATTCGCATGCTGCTCATCGGAGGTAACTTTTTGGAGCAATGCTTTTGCCATTGACAGGCTGGTGGTGACCACCTCTTCATGGAGATCCTCCATGGATTGTTCTTGAGCCAAACGGAAGTCTTCGTGGCGTTGTTTAAGAAGCTGTTCTGCCTGCTCTCGTGTATCTTCCAAGACTTTATTGCGAATATCTTCTAAGTCTTTTTTTGCTTTATTAAAAGTCTCTTCGATACGATCATCGATATTCTTGATTTCCTGTTCCAGATCCGCTTTGAGTTTTTCAGCGTTTTCCAAATCGGTTAAAATTTCTTTTTGGAGTTTTTCTATTTCCTGCTTTCGGCTTTCTGCCCGTTGAATGATCCTCTTGAATAAAAGAAAATAAAGCAGGACAGCTAAAACAAGGAAATTAATCGTCTGGAAGATAATTGTTGTAACGTCAATTTCTAACATTGATTAGAAAAACCTATCTATGAGCGGATTCGCGAACAGAAGAATCAGAATGATCAAAAGCGTGTAAATTGCACCCGATTCCAATAGAGCCATTGCGATAAGCAAAGTGGTGCGTAGATCATTGGCGGACTCCGGCTGTCTGGCAATACCGTCAAGCGCTTTTTGTACCGCTTTTCCCTGCATAACAGTAGGTACAATATTGCCAATTACGATTCCAACACCGCTGATTATCACGGTGATGAAGGTGATCAAAACACGGGGATCCATTTCGTTCATTTTACTTATCCTTTCATCAATCAATAATTTTTTCTTGTGTCAGCTCAATTGCTGAAGCGACATAAACTGAAGCTAAAGCTGTAAAAACATACGCCTGGAGTAAACCGAGAAGCAAACTTAAGCCCATCATGGGCAATGGTACAAATAATGGGACAAGACTTAACAGGATTGACGCGATCAGATCTCCACTGATCACATTTCCAAAAAGGCGCAAAGTCAATGATAAAGTACGGCTGATCTGCCCGATAAGTTCCAGCGGCAGAAGAAATATCGGAGATGCAAGCTCCTTGATATAGCGGAAAAAACCTTTTGCACGAATCCCGTAATAGTAAACCGCAAAAAATACTATGATTGCCAAAGCCAAAGGTGTATTGATATCGCTGGTTGGGGAAGCAATTACAGGGAGGACCCCAATAGAATTAGAAACCGCTATGAAAATGGCCAGTGTGCCTATGAGGGGAAGGTAGGGTTCCGGGTCATCGATATTCATTATCCCGGAAATTAGATTGGTTAAAAACTCAACAATCATCTCGTTAATGTCGGGTTTAAATTTATTGATCAGGATAACGGCGCCAAGTATGACTGCCATCGTCAACCAGGTTGCGATGATGGTAGATTTAATCGGCAATCCCATCAAATAAAAAACTGTCCACGGAGCTATCGAATTCACTTATTCCTCTTTGCTTCTTTCCTGAGCAGAAAAATCAATGTGATCCAGCGGGATGTGATAAAGGACAAGAATCCAGCGATACCCGATAAAAGAGATTGCCGAAATGCAAAAAATAAGATTGCGCTGCAAATAACGATTCGCAAGCTTGAAATAATGAATGTTGAAGGCATTAATCTCTGATATCCGGCATGTGTAACCGCATTTATTGATCTTAATTGAGAAAGAACATAGAGGACACCCATCAATGCGCCGATACCTATCCAAACCAGGATATTTATCGGATGCTCAATCCCCATTGTTAATATTTTTGTGATCATCTTTTTTGTCTAGTTTTCTTATCACCCTGGAAAAATTGTAGAACCCGATAAAAATGCCAAAGAGAAGTAACGAAATGGTCAGGTTGTA
>CAYPAG010000063.1:0-9829 GCA_964408645.1 uncultured Pelolinea sp.
CCTTCATGGCGCGGTGAATTATTTTTTTCCACCTTCCCTGATCGCTGTAATCCTTGAATGCCTTGGTTAGACAAGGGACAAATTCTCTTTCATCTTCGCTGCCAAATAGATAACCTGTTCCACCAGATCGATTTACAGGGATGATTGAATCCTTTAATCCGCCGACTTCGCGAGCCACAGGGATGCTACCATAGCGCATGGCGATCATTTGCGACAAGCCGCAGGGCTCGTACCGTGAGGGCATCATAAGAATATCCCCTGCCGCGTAAAGCTGGTGCGCTAAAGAATTGTTAAATTCAAGCACCGCGCGGATGCGGTCGGGATGCTTGGCCTCA
Source organism: uncultured Pelolinea sp. (assembly GCA_964408645.1). Lineage (GTDB taxonomy): Bacteria > Chloroflexota > Anaerolineae > Anaerolineales > Anaerolineaceae > Pelolinea. Next base: position 336 of record CAYPAG010000063.1, read on the forward strand.
AATTCTTTGAGCCCGGCTTCCAATGACGGATCACCACAGCCAAGAAAGATCGCGTTCCAATCGCTATCCACCATTTCTGGCAGGTATTTCAATAGAATATCTACACCTTTTTGAGAGGTTAATCTGGAAATAAAAACCAATAGCGGTTTGTGAAGATCGGCATCCAGATCAAATCGGGAAAGTATTTCTGCTTTATTCTTGGTTTTGCCCTCAGGATGGTTGATGGAGTAGTGATGCGTGATCAGGGGGTCATTTCCAGGATCCCAAATATCAGTATCAATACCGTTTAAGATGCCGTTGGTTTTCCGGTGATTCTGAATGAAAAAATCTGCCATTCCATCCGCGAATTCTTCGGTGGTTAATTCTTCAGCGTAAGTAGGAGAAACTGCCGTGATCCAATCAGCTGAGACCAGCCCCATTGGCAAGGGAAGGTATTTTGCCCATTCCGGTAGTATGGTGGAGTTTACCGGCTTAATTCCGAAATCCTTCATCACCGATCTCGTGCCCTCCCCAAGGAAAGGCATGTTATGGATGACCTGAAGAAGCTTGAGATTGGCAAAAAAGGGATCGGTTTTACGCAGACCGCTAAATTGATGAAGAGCCAGAGCCGCATGCCAGTCATTGGCATGAATAACGTCCGGTGCCCAGCCGATTTTTTTTACAAGGTCTGATACTGCCAGTGAAAAATAAATGTATTTACGCGCATCTTGTGTTTGTTTCGCATTGTAGATGGCATCGTAACCAGACGCGCGGCCTGACCGTTTGATTAAGTAAAGGGGCAGTTTATTGTGAGAGATAGCAAAGGCAGCTCCGCGGGCAGACCCATTCCTGGTATGAAGCTCGAGATCCGCGGTTTTTGCTGAAAATTGAAAATCGCGGTTAAATGCACCATGAAACGGGATTGCCAGACGAATGTCGACTTCCCTGTGGTCCTCGGCGCTTTGCTTCTTGATGGCTTTAGGAAGAGATCCGCTGTAGTCTCCCAACCCGCCTACTTTCGCGTACGGGTCATACTCTGATGTCAGGAAAAGCACCCGCAGCGGACGATTCAGGGAGTTTGACATAAGCTATTTTTTATCTTCGGCGATCTCGATGTAATCCTTGTCGATCTTCTTATCTCTTGATAATCCGAGGAACTCCAGAAGGTCAAGTATGATGCCAGATTTGATTTCGGCATCTTTTTCACTCCATGTGCGGGCTTTTATTTCAAGGAAATACCCAAGATTGGGCTTTTTCATGTGGTCAAGGTTGATGAAGAATTCCTCGCCTTTATAATTCACCAGATACCGCAGGCGGTCTTTTTCCACTTCAGTTTCAGAAGCAGGTTTAAAGTATTCACGGTAAAAGCGGAGTGTCTGATCGGCTGGAGCTATGAAGCGGCTGCGCGAAAGCAGTACATCTTTGGGGAATCGGTGTTCGCGGGTTGGGCCGATGTGGGTCAATCGCGAACGCACCTGAGAAACTGAACCATCTTTTTCGACGAAATAATCCTCGCGATAGCGCAGCCGGCCCTCAGAATCATCCTCAAATTCAAAATAGGTATCGTATTCGTGGTAGTGGCGGCTGCGAATGATCTCAAGTTGACCACTCTCCAGGTTTTCCAGGATCGCGTTGGGATCGCTCACCCCAACCTTAACTTGCACTTCGAAAGATTCCTCCCGGCTGGCGCCGCCAATGGCGATCAGTTTGGAGATAATTGATTTTTCGCGCTTAATAATGAATTTATCGATCTTGTCAGCGTACGCCTGCGCTTGTTGGATAAGTTCATTTTCATCCAATCCGGGAATTATTTTTTCCCGCATGATCCAATGTCCATTCACCATCATATCGGTGACATCCGATGCTTTGGCTGCATAGACGATCTGCGAGTAGATGCCATTCGGGTCGTGGCGGAATCTGGGGCTGTTGTGGATTGTGTTCAGATCGATGGTAATCATATCCGCGCGCTTGCCAGGCTCGAGAGATCCTGTCAGGTGCCCGAGGTGGAGCGCTTCAGCACCCATACGGGTGGCCATGACCAGTGTCTGTGATGCCGGCAGCACCGTTGGATCACCGCTTGACCCTTTAGCGATGAAATTCGCCAGGCGCATTTCTTCAAAAAAGTCCAAATCATTGTTGGACGCTGTACCATCGGTCCCTATACCAACATTGATTCCCAATTCAAGCATTTTCGCGACTGGCGCGATGCCTGAGGCGAGTTTCAGATTGGAGGATGGATTATGGGCGATCCCCGCATGCGCGTGCTCGAGCGTGCGGATCTCTCCTTCATCAATGTGCACGCAGTGAGCGGCAACCACTTTGGCTTCAAGTACGCCCTGCTTTTTCACCCATACCACCACCGGCATGCCATTTTCATTGCGCATGTTATCGACTTCTTCCTTTGTCTCCGAGATGTGAATGTGCAGAGGCACATCAAATTCCTTGGCGAGTTCCGTGCAGGCTTTCAGGATTTCTGGTGGACAGGTGTAAGGGGCATGCGGCGCAACTGAGGGAACGATGAGAGCATGGTCTTTATATTCTTTAATGAAATTACGGGTGTATTCGAGAGATTCTTCAAAGGAGCGGGCATCCGGGGTGGGATACATCATCACCGTTTGTGAACATACCGCCCGCAAACCAACCTGGGCGGTTGCTTCTGCAATGACCTTCTCGTAATAGTACATATCATTGAAACAGGTGACGCCAGTCCTGATGAATTCAGCGCAGGCGATCCTGGTTCCGAGGGCAACGAATTCAGGTGTGACAAATTCGCGTTCAACTGGCATCATATAACCAAGCAACCAGACGTCTAACCGCAGGTCATCTGAGAGCCCACGCAGAAGTGTCATCGGGACGTGTGTGTGGGTATTGATCAAGCCGGGCATCAACACCTTACCACCACAATCCAGGATCTCTGGTGAAGAATATTTGCTTAGAATATCTTCTTCGGCGCCAACCGCGATGATCGAATCGTCCTGGATTGCCACTGCACCGGGATAATGCTGGTGCAGATCCTTGTCCATGGTTAGGACAACCGCATTATGTATGATCTGGCTGACTTCTTTCATTCGCCACCTATTCCCTTGATGATTATCTCCCTCACAAAACCGAGTAATTGGTTGATCGCCCATTGGCGATATAGCGAGCCATGTCCGCCAAAACGCAGCAGCTTCTCATAATTATTATTCATTAATTTAGCGCGTAAGTCAACGCCTTGTCCTGTCTCATTTTGTACGGAAATATTTAGAACTAATTCATTTTGAAAGTCATTTGGGTTTTCTGATAATGACTTTGGTGTTTGTTTAACTGGGTTTTCCATTGAAATTACTTCGTCATCCACAAGCTCACGGATGGAATCTGCCAGCTCTTGATTTGGAGGGTCGGAATAAATTGCTAATTTCAACCGGTTTTTCTTAAGAAGTTCATTGACTACTTCCAAAATTCCGGTTTCATCCGCTCCATAGATCCGATCACGCAGTAATTCGCGCACCTTGATTTCCACAGGTTCAATTAGTTTGAGCGCTTCTTCTTTGGTATGGGCTTTGGCTGTTATGCGTATATCCACCTGACCAGGATGCGCAGCTAAACCAAGCGTTGGATTACTTAATGTTTCCAATTCTGCAACCAATTCATCCACGCTGGATTCGCCTATGCCGATTGAATGCAGAACCCGGGTGACGATGGCACTTTCCAATTTAAATTTATTCAGGATGTGGGGAATCACTTCATCATGCAGCAAGGTTTTCATTTCGGAGGGCACACCAGGCAATGAAAAGAGGAATTTCCCGTTCCTTTCGAAGAAAAAAGCAGGAGCTGTACCCACTGGGTTGTGGATCACTACCGCGCCTTGAGGAAGATAAGCCTGCCTTTTGTTATTTTCTGAAGGCGCGCGCCCGTAAGCGCGAAAACGATCCTGAATCTCCTCCCACAATTCGGCGCGGTATACATTTTCAACCCCATAGGCGAGAGCAACAGCGTTGCGAGTGGGATCGTCCACGGTGGGTCCAAGGCCGCCGGTGGTGATGACGATATCAGCACGCTGAAGTGTTTCATTGATGACCGCGGCGATGCGGTTTTCATTATCCCCGATCATCGTAGCGCGAAAAATGTCAATACCCGAAGCATTCAAGGTTCGAGCGATATAGGCAGTATTTGTATCCTGGATTTGACCCAAGAGAAGTTCAGTTCCGATGGCAATAACTTCGGCAATTGGCATAGTTGGTAAAATACCTTTCAGAATTGTTCAAGTTTAGCAAATAATTTACGAATGTCAACGAGATGACGCATACTGATAGTTGATGATCAAACAAATAAAAGGCAGTAAAAAAAAGACCGGCGCCTGGGGTGAGAGCCTGGCAGCGGGTTATCTCGAATCTAATGGTGTAAAGATCATTGGTAGAAATGTTCGCACCCCTTATGGCGAGATCGACATTTTGGGTGAAGTTGATGCTCAAATTCTCTTCGTCGAAGTGAAAACCCTGAAAAACAGACTGTTCGGCGATCCTGAAGTGGCGGTCAGTGAGGTCAAGCAAAGCCACATGACCAATTCAGCTTTTCATTTTTTACAAGAAAACGACTTGATGGACGCTGATTGGCGGATTGATGTCATTGCGGTGAATGCCGCCGCAGGGCAGCAGCCAGAAATTAAATGGTTTAAAAATGCCATCAACGGATAAACCTAAAGTCGCTTTTATTGTTGGCCCAACAGGAGTGGGGAAAACTTCGCTTTCACTGGAGATTGCTGAAGCGCTTAATGCAGAAATCATATCTGCAGATTCCCGATATCTCTATCGCGGTATGGATATCGGTACCGCCAAGCCCACTCAAGTAGAATTGGTTCGCGTACCCCATTATCTGGTTGATGTGGCGGATGTTAATGAAAACTGGAGTCTGGCTGAGTTTCATCAGGCGGCGGTTACTGCGATGGATAGGATTCTTGATAAAGGGAAGATGCCCTTGATCGTGGGCGGGACTGGGCAGTATATCAGAGCACTGATTGAGGGCTGGGAAGTACCGGCACGGCCTCCTGAACCCGCATTGCGGGAAGCACTCACGAAGTGGGCGGAGGAAATTGGCGGGTATGAACTCCATCACCGCCTGGTAATGTTGGATCCCGAAGCTGCCTTGTTGATCGATCACCGCAATGTGCGTCGCACCATCCGAGCGTTGGAAGTGATCTTTCACACAGGCGAATTATTCTCCAAACAACGAAACCGAAAACCAATTGGTTTTGTCTACAAGATGGCAGGATTGAATCGCCCAAGGGTTGAGCTTTACAAAAGAATCGATGAACGCATCGAAGCTATGATCACTTCAGGTTTTGTTGATGAGGTGAGATACCTTTTGGATCAGGGATATTCATTGGAAAGCCCACCCATGTCAGCGATCGGGTATAAAGAAATGATCACGTTTCTTAATGATGATTGCACACTCGAAGAAAGTGTGGTGGAAATCAAAAGGAGAACCCGGCAATTTGTCCGAAGGCAGGCGAACTGGTTCAAGGATTCCGATAATCGAATACGATGGTTTGACGCTGGTTGTACTCTAAGCGACGACATTATTGATTTTTTTAAAGCTCGTGATGGTTGGATGGAAGAATGAATAGCGTTTCTACCCCTTATACTAACAAACCATGGGTTAGGCATTACGATCATCATGTTCCTGAACATCTTGAATATCCATACGTCAATCTAATTGATTTATTGGAGAATGCCATTAATAAGAAACCTGATAAAAGGTTTCTTTCATTTTCTGGGCGGGATTACACATACCAAGAGATTGGTAATTACGTCGGCAACCTTTCTACCAGTTTGATGATGGAAGGGCTGGAAAAAGGTCAACGCGTGGCGTTGATTTTGCCCAATATTCCGCAATTTGTGATCGCTTATTACGCTATCCTAAAAGCCGGCGGGGTTGTTGTCGCGATGAACCCAAATTACAAGATTACAGAATTTGAGTTTCTTTTTAATGACTCGGAGCCTGTGATGGCGATATGTCTGGAGCGGCATTTCCCTATATTAAAAGAAATCGGTTTCTCCGCGCAGAATACTATTTTAGTCAAACCGGGATTTTTTACCGGCGGTGATGGTGACAAGACACAGGGAAATCAAACCAAATGCCTGGATTTTGTTCAGCTTTGTTCGCGCTCTTACAGAAAAAAGGTTATCGAATTCCCCGAAATTTCGCTAAAAGATCCCGCCATTTTCCAATATAGCGGAGGGACAACGGGTATCCCCAAAGCTGCCATTGGCACCCACCGGAATATCGTTGCGAATATCACTCAATTTAATTCGTGGTGCCGGTTGATGGACGGACAGGAAACCATTTTGGCCGTGATTCCGCTTTACCATGTCTATGGCATGGTGCTAACGATGAACCTGGCACTAGCAGCGCGGAGCGAGGTGGTGCTGATCGATGATCCGGGCGACATTGATCGAATTCTCTCCGAGATTGAATTTCATCCGGTCACTTTTTATCCCGGAGTCCCGGCGATGTACTATGCCATCAATCAACACCCCAAGGTACGAGCAGGCGACTGTGATATTTCGTCCATTAAAGCCTGCATATCCGGATCTACACCACTACATCCAAATATCAAAGCGGAATTTGAGCAATTAACCGGCGGCAAACTTGTGGAAGGATACGGTCTTTCTGAGGCACCCACCGCGACGCACTGCAATCCGGTTTTTGGGATTAACAAACCTGGCTCGATTGGCTTGCCGCTACCTGATGTTGAATGCAAGGTTGTGGACCTTGAGTCTGGCTCTTGTGATGTGCCGATTGGTGAGCCTGGCGAACTGGTTATCAGGGGGCCGCAGGTCATGGCTGGCTATCACAACCAGCCGAACGAGGAAATAAGAGCCCTGCGAGATGGGTGGTTGTATACAGGCGATGTGGTGAGGATGGACGACGAAGGGTATTTCTTTATCGTAGACCGTAAAAAATCCCTAATAAAGGTGAGTGGATTTCAGGTGTGGCCGAATGAAGTGGAAAACATCATCTCGACACATCCGGGTGTGGCAGCGTGCGCGGTAGGCGGTGTGCCAGATTTGAGACAGGGAGAAAAAGTGATTGCCTGGGTGGTTGGAAAACCAGGATTGAAATTAAATCCAGAGTGGATCAAGGAGTGGTGTAAGGAAAGGCTGGTGAATTACAAAGTGCCATCAGAGGTTTATTTTGTAATAGCACTTCCCAGGAGCGGCGTTGGAAAAGTGCTGCGAAGGGAACTGATTCGCCAGTACCTCGAGGGATTGAATTAATTACAGAGTTATAACTAACTCATCATCCTATTTATTTAATGAATCCGCAACTTTTTCTTTTTTTACGTTGATAAAAAAACCGCCGGTGTCTACACCGGCGGCACTTTTTTTCTAAATTTTTACGCTTTCATCATGGTGGGAACACCACCAGTTTTCTTTACTGGGGGCGGGAAGATCTTGTCGAATTCTTCCTTGCTAAGGGTTTCCACCTCTAGCAGCTTTTCCGCAACCTCATCAAGGTTCTTGCGATACTTGGTGAGTATTTTTTTGGATTGTACATACGCAGCCTGCACAAGTTTTTGGACTTCCTGATCGATCTTTTCAGCGACCGCTTCAGAATAATCGCGCTGTTCGCTGATCTCACGGCCAAGGAAGACCAATTCATCCTTCTGCCCATAGACCATTGGCCCAAGTAAATCACTCATGCCAAGGCGCGTAATCATCTTGCGGGCAAGCTGGGTGACTCTTTCGATGTCATTGGAAGCGCCGGAAGTGATATCGTTGAAAACGATCTCTTCTGATGCGCGCCCGCCCAGCATGCCGATCATTTCCGCGGTCATTTTATTCTTTGAAGTCAGCGTTTGATCGTCATTGGGCAGCGCGATTGTGTAACCAGCTGCCATACCGCGCGAGATGATGGAAATCTTCTGCACCTGGTCAGCTTCTGGCAGCGCAGCGATAACGATGGCATGGCCGGCTTCATGATAGGCGATGATGCGCCTTTCATCCGCACTGATCAAGCGGCTTTTCCGTTCAGGGCCGGCGATGACGCGCTCGATGGCTTCCATGAATTCCGAATGGCCGATCTGTTTCTTGTTGCGCCTTGCCGCCAGGATAGCTGCTTCGTTGACCAGGTTTTCAATGTCCGCGCCGACAAAACCGGGCGTGGCTTTGGCCAGCGTTTCAAGTTGAACATCTGGGGCAAGGGGCTTGCCTTTGACATGCACATTGAGGATCATTTCGCGTCCACGCATATCCGGCCGGTCAAGAACCACACGCCGGTCAAAGCGGCCAGGACGAAGCAGGGCGGGATCCAGGATGTCAGGCCGGTTGGTGGCTGCCATAATAATTACGTTGGTGTCGGTATCAAAACCATCCATTTCAACCAGCATTTGGTTTAGGGTTTGTTCTCGTTCATCGTGGCTGCCGCCCAGGCCGGCGCCGCGATGGCGCCCGACTGCGTCAATCTCATCGATGAAAATGATGCAAGGGGAATGTTTTTTGGCTTGATCAAATAGATCACGGACTCGACTGGCACCGACGCCGACGAACATTTCCACAAATTCGGAGCCGGAGATGGAGAAGAAGGGCACACCGGCTTCACCGGAAACAGCTTTGGCCAAGAGGGTTTTACCGCCACCTGGAGGTCCAACCAAGAGGACGCCCTTGGGGATGCGCGCACCAAGGGAAACGAATTTCTGTGGTTCACGCAGGAACTCAACCACCTCTTGAAGTTCCTCCTTGGCTTCGTCCACCCCGGCTACATCAGCAAAAGTTACCTTGGGTTGGTCGCCGGCGAACATACGCGCGCGTGATTTCCCGAAGGACATAGCCGCATTGTTGCTGCCTTGAGCCTGGCGGAAGATAAAAAAGAATGCAGCGCCGACGATTAAGAAGGGGAGAATGTAACCCAAAAAGGATAAAACATTTACCCAAGGACCGGGTTCCTTTACTTCAATAATCACCGATTTTGCGTCAAGTTCCTGTTCGGTGACACCGTAAGCACGAAGCTGATCCACCAGGGAAGCTGTATTCTCTTTAGTGGATTTTTGTTCTTCACCGTTGCTCATGATCACAGTTAAGGTGTTTTCATCCTGAACAATCCGGTCAACATTACCGGCCCTAATCTCTGCCGCAACCTCATTAATCGGCATCACCGATTGACCGCTGTCCTGGTTGATGTTCATAAAAACCATCGCCACGATGGCGATGAGGATTAACAAATAAACGAAATTGGTTTGACCGCTAGATCTCACTCATTCCTCCAAAAGATTTTTTCAGATATCTGACCGGAATTATACCAACCATGTGTCTGCGGGTTATTAATAGGATAGATTTTACATATTTCTAATAATGAAAATGCCCGCCTGTCTGGCGGGCAATGGATCGCATTGAAATTATCGTTTACACCCTGGTGACATATTCACCTGTGCGGGTGTCAATGCGGATTGTGTCTCCCACGTTAACAAACGAAGGGGTGTTTACCTCCGCGCCGGTCTCAACTTCGACCTTTTTGGTCACGCCGGTCGCTGTGTC
>CAYPAG010000064.1:0-9478 GCA_964408645.1 uncultured Pelolinea sp.
CCAGCCACGGCAGGGCGAAAATTTTGAAAAGTATTTCAGGGATTACCTGGATATGTTGAAAGCCATCCAGTTGAAGGGCATGGCGCTGGCCGGCTACACTGACCGCCCGCGTGCCGCCCTGGTTTCACGCATGTTGGAGCTTTCGGTTCCCGCAGGTGAAAAACCAAACCTTGCCCAACTGGAAGATCAAGCCGTTTTCAAGCGGCTCCTGACACCGGGTGGCCGGTCCGCCATTTTTGAATTGCGGTCGACCGCCAGCCCGCGCTATGAGGACGAACTCGCGCTGTATTTCTTTTATCTCAATGTGGGCAGCGCGGGGAAGCCCTGGATCGCGCGGGTGGAAATCCCGCGCTGGGTGGCGGAAGACAGCGCGAAAACCGCGCTGGTTCACCGCGCCTTGCTCGACCAATGCGCGTTGATGAACTCGCGCCCCTACCCGTACATTTTGCACCGCGCGCACGAAGAAGCGGTGGTGCGATTTGATGAAAAAGAGCAGCTGGTTGAGCGCTTGTCAGGCGAGCTTTCACGGCACGGCTTGGGCGTCAGCCAGCCCTCAAATAAACAGAGCGCGAAAGATTTGGGAGCGCGCAGGAGGATCGGAAAATGAGTGAGAAATATATCGGGAGGCTGCTGAGCGCAAGCACGCGCATGTGCGCAGCCGGCTGCCCGGCGGGGCAGCCGCTGCCGGACTTCGGCACGCTGGTCAGCATTCCGCTGGACGACGAACTGAAAGCCTATGGACTGGTCACCGATATCCATATCGATGATGACGGACTGGTGCGGCAGCTGGCCATATCTGGCAGCATCCCGGCCGAGGTGATCGAAGATAACCGGGTCAACCGCAACGTTCCTGTAGAATTAAGCGTCCTGTTCATCGGCCACGCACGCGGCGAACACATATCTCATCTGCTTCCGCCGCGCCCGCCGCTTTCATTGGACAGCATTTATTCCTGCGATAACAAAGAAATCGCCCGCTTCACCTCAGCCGGTAGGCTGGGATATCTGCGCCACATCCTCGGCACTGAAGATGTGCCCACCGCCGACCTGCTGGCCGCCCATTTGCTGCAGACTGGCAGCATTCATGCGGATGGGCTGTGGCTGCGCTCCGCGGTGCAGGAGATCATCACCCTGCTGCGGGATGACCATGCTACATTAAGTGCCGTGCTGGGTGCCATCGCGGACGCATTCCCTGAATTTATGGCATCCCAGACCGCAGTTGGAGGTGGGCTATGACCCATCCACCAACCAACCAATCCATCGGCTACGTGGTCGGCGGCGGACTCAAGGAAAACCTGAATGTCCGGCTGACCGTGCCCACCCAGCAAGTCCAGGAGGGCAGCTTCATCGTGATTGAGAGCGGCGACTGGCAGTTCTACGGCATCGCCACTGATCTGCAGCTTGGCGCCACCGACCCGCGCTTCGCGGACGAGCAGAGCGAGAACCGCCTGCCGCCCGGCTTGGCCGGTCTGCTGCACGGCCAGACGCTTTTCACCAACCTGGTCGTGCTGCCCGCCCTGATGCTTGAACGCGGGCCTGAAATGGATTCGCCTGCCTACGCCGCCTGGCAAAAAGCGCTCGAAAGCGGCGAGAAGGAAGAACCGCGTCCGATGCCGGTCAAGACCCTGCCCTCGCACCACGCGGATGCGCGCCTGGCGGGCGAGGGCGACATCGCCGAGATCTTCGGAAAACCGGAAGAGGAAGGTAACTTCGTCATTGGCAGCACCCGTGAGCAGGACCATCCAGTCTGCATCAATCTCGAGCGCTTCATCCAGCGATCCTCGGGTATCTTCGGCGCCACCGGCACAGGTAAGTCCTTTCTGACGCGCATCCTGCTGGCCGGCCTGATCGACCATGACCGCGCCTCGGTGCTGGTGTATGACATGCACAACGAATACGGCCTGGATGACACCGCCTCCGATACCGGCCAGACTGTCACCGGATTACGCACCGCCTTCGGCAGAAGCCGCGTGCAAATTGTGGGCTTGGGGGCGGACGCAACCATCCGCGGTGAAGCGCCGGATTTCAATCTGGTGCTTTCCTACGCGGATGTCACACCTGAAGATGTGCTGCTGCTTTCGCGCGAGTTGGACCTGCGCGACACCACACCCACCACGCTCGAAGCGCTGGTATCCTCTTTCGGCCATGACGGCTGGTATAAAGCCTTCAAGGAAATGAAGACCGATTCGGTCATCGAGGATGAGGACGGTAAGAAGATCCCCGCGCCAGATAGCGTCACTTATTGGGCAAACAGCGCCGGGGTCAACGACATGGCCGCGCGGGCGCTGCACAGCAAGCTGAAACGGCTGTTCAACAAACCATACATCATGGAAAACCCGCCGCGAAATGCCATCCAGGATATGATCGAATCCCTAAAAAAGGGCAAACATATTGTGCTGTCCTTCGGCAAGCACGAGGCCGACCTGGACTACCTGCTGGTCTCCAACCTGATCACCCGCCGCATCCGCGAGGAGTGGGAGAAACTGACCAACGCTTTCCGCGGCGGCAGCGCCCCCGAACCGCGCCCGCTGGTGGTGGCAGTGGAGGAAGCCCACAAACTGCTCAACCGCGAGATGGCCGCGCAGACCACCTTCAGCACCATCGCGCGCGAAATGCGCAAGTATTACGTCACCCTGCTGGTGATCGACCAGCGCCCCTCGCAGATCTACGATGAGGTCATGTCGCAGCTGGGGACGCGCGTGTGCGGCTGGCTGGGGGATGATGACGATATCGGGGCGGTGCTTTCCGGCCTGGCTTCGCGCGACGCGCTGCGCGGCATGCTGGCGCGGCTGCAGCCCAAGGAGGAAGTGCTGCTGTTGGGCTGGGGCGTGCCCATGCCCATCCTGGTGCGTTCCAGGCGTTATGACGCGGAGTTCTGGAAAGCGATCAAGAGCGCGAAAAAAGCGGATTTTAACCGGGACGAGGAGATCAGCAAACTGTGGCCGGGTTAAACGGCATCAGCCAGTAGACCGCCAGACTAATCAAGATACCCAGGATGATGCCGGCGATCACCTCAAAAGGTGTGTGGCCCAGCACCTCTTTTAATTCCTTTTGGGGCAGCGGACGGCCTTCAAAGAAGGCTTTCATCAACTCATTGATGCGCTGCGCGTGGATGCCTGCCTGGCGGCGTACGCCAGCCGCGTCATACACCACAATCATGGTGAAGGCGAAAGACAGAGCGAAAATCGCCGAGTCGAACCCCTCTTGAATGCCGATCATGATGGATACTGAGGTAGCCAACGCGGAATGAGAGCTGGGGAATCCACCAGCAGACAGCATCACGTTCCAGTTCCAGCGTTTGTTGAGCAGGTAATCCAGCGGCGCCTTGAGAAACTGGCCGATGACCCAGGCCAGGATGGCTGTGACCAGCACACGGTTGTTGATCAGCGCGCACCACATCTTAGAGGTTTTCCTCCATGTCGCGCGCCTGCCCGTTTTCACCCAGCATCTTGACCTTGAGTTCCGCCTTATCGAGCAGGTCCTGGCAGCGTTTGATCAACGCGCGTCCACGCTCGTACAGCGCCATGGTGGCATCCAGATCTTGCCCCTCGCTTTCCAGGGCATCCAGGATGGTTTCCAGCTCGCCCAATGCTTTCTCATAGCTCAGTTCTTCGACGGGTTGTGTTGTTTTCGCCATCGCTCATTCCTTTTTATCTTCGATCCGATTGACACGCGCGCCAAACCTGCCGTCCTTCAGGCGCACGTCCATATTTTCATCCAATTTTACCTGCTGCAGGGAGGTGACCAGCCGCCCGCTGCTGTCTCTCACCAGCGCGTATCCGCGGTTGAGCACCTGGCGTGGATCAAGCGCTCTCAGCCGCCCCCCCACCGATTGAATGCGCGCGGATTGAGCGCGCAGGAAATTTTTCATGGTTGCAGAAAAGCGCAGGGAGAGTTCGTCCAGGCGCTGCATATCCTGCCTCACCTGCCAGCGCGGTGAAAGCTGATCGAGCCGGTGGCTCAAGCCGCTTAACTCATACCGGCCGGCTTCGATGACATCGCGGGTATCCTGCGCCAGCCGAAGCCCCAGCGAATCCAGTTCTGCCAGCAGATCGAGCCGGTCAGGCACCGCCATGACTGCCGCGCCGGTGGGCGTGGGCGCGCGCAAGTCAGCGGCAAAATCGGTGAGGGTGAAATCGGTTTCATGCCCAACGCCGCTGATGACCGGCGCATCTGAAGCAGCCACCGCCCTCACCACGCGTTCATCGTTGAACGCCCACAGATCTTCCAATGAGCCGCCGCCGCGCCCGATGATGATGACATCCGGTTTGATGTGGCGATTGAGCGCTTCCAACCTCGCGGCGATCTGCGCAGGGGCTGCGTCACCTTGCACCGCGGCAGGCGCGAGCACCACCTCCACCATCGGGCAGCGGGCGCGCAGGGTGTTGAGCATATCCTGAAACGCGGCGCCGGTGGGTGAAGTGACCACGCCGATCACCCTGGGCAGTCTCGGAACAGGGCGCTTGCGTTCCTCTTTAAATAACCCTTCCGCTTCCAGCTTAGCCTTCAGCCGCAGAAATTCCTGGTAGAGCAGCCCCTCGCCGGCCGCGCGCAGGCCGTCCACATACAACTGGTACTGCCCGCCCTGTTCATATACGCTGACCGAACCGTGCGCTTCCACGGACATGCCGTCCCGCAGCGCGCCTGAAAGATAGCGTGCCTGTTCGCGCCAGATCACGCAACGCAGCGAGGCATTGGCGTCCTTGAGGGTGAAATAGACGTGGCCGGAACCGGGCCGTGACAGGTTGGAGATCTCGCCCGAAACCCAGAGGCTGGCCAGGTTCTCGTTGCTCTCCAGCACCGCGCGAATGTAGGCGTTCAGGTCTGAAACGGAATACACAGGCGGTTCGGTGGGCAGCAGAGCGTTTTGCACAGGATTAGGATACCCTTGATGGAAAGCGGTGTCAATCATTTACAGTTTGCGTTAGAATAGAAATCTGAATGAACGAAGAACAAGAAAACCTGGACCATATCTGGTCACCCTGGCGAATGACCTATATCGGACGCACCAAGAAAGAACCTGGCTGCATTTTCTGCAACGCCCTGGAAAAAGAGGACGGTGTGGATAATCTGGTCATCCTGCGCGGCCAACGCGCTTTCGTGATCCTCAACCGCTACCCCTACACCAGCGGCCATCTGATGGTGGTGCCGTTCACGCACGCCAGCACGCTCGACGAACTGGACGGAGAAACCATGATGGAGTGCATGCTGCTGATCAAACAAGCGGTCAAAGCCATCAGCGAGGTCTATAAGCCAGAGGGGTTTAACGTCGGCGCCAACCTGGGCGCGGTGGCAGGCGCGGGTGTGGCCAATCATATTCACTTCCATGTCGTTCCGCGCTGGGGCGGCGACACCAATTTTATGACCTCTGTGGGCGGCACGCGCGTGCTGCCGGAAGACCTGTGCGACACACTGCGGCGGCTCAAAGAAGCCTGGTCCGCAGCCTGATCCCGACCAATGGCTGATATCCAAATTAGACCAATAACGCAAGCGGAGCGCGCGTGGGTGGCGCGGCTTTCGAGAGAATCCTGGGGATCAGAGATGGTGGTTGCCCACGGAGACGTCCTTTTCCCCGCCGAGTTGGATGGATTCATCGCCTTTGCCGGAGAAGAGAAGGTTGGTCTGGTGACATATCAAATCAAGGGAGATGCCTGCGAGATCGTCACACTCAACTCCCTCAAACCCAACCTGGGCATCGGCAGCCAACTGGTCCGCCATTTAGCGGGAATCGCCCGTGAGATAGGCTGCACCCGGCTGTGGTTGGTCACCACCAACGACAACACCAATGCCCTGCGTTTTTATCAGACGCTCGGCTTTCACCTACGCGCGCTGCGCCCCGACATCATCGCGGAGTATCGCGAGATCAAACCCGAGATCCCCTTGATCGGTGAGAATGGCATCCCCATCCGTGACGAGATCGAACTGGAGATGGTCCTGTGAGTCAGGCGAAACGAATTTTGTTAAAGGCTGCGGCTGGTGCCGCGCGGATCCTTCCTGCGCCTTTCAAGCGTTGGCTATACCGCGCACCCTTCCTGTCAAAACTTGTGAGGCGTTCCCTGAACGCCGCCGCGCCCATAGGATTGAACGAGGTGGAGATCGCCGCGGGAATCCTGCGGGGGATGCGCATGTCGCTGGATCTGCAAACCGAGAAGGATTACTGGCTGGGCACTTATGAACCCGACTTGCAGGAAGCTGCCAGGCAGTTGATCCAACCAGGCATGACGGTCTATGATGTGGGCGCCAATATCGGCTATATCAGCCTGATCGCCGCGCGATTGACAGGCGAAACAGGCAGCGTGTTTTCTTTCGAAGCGCTGCCCAAAAACATAGAACGACTGAAGGGCAATGTTCAGCTTAATAAACTGGAGAGTCAAATCAACGTCATCCACGCGGCTGTCACGGACACAACGGGTGAAGCGGTCTTCCTGGCGCACGAGTCGGGGGCGATGGGCAAAGCGCTGGGTTCAGCCGGCCGGGAGGCGCATTACGCGGCCGAACTGCGTGTGCCGGCTGTCGCGTTGGATGATTTTGTATATAGGGACGGAAATCTCACGCCGCAAGTGGTCAAGATGGATATCGAAGGCGGTGAGGGGATGGCACTGCGAGGCATGCGGCGCATTCTAAAAGAAGCTCATCCGGTATTAATGATCGAGCTGCACGGGCAGGAAGCGGCGAGCCAGGTGTGGGAGATCCTGGGCGGCGTGGGTTACACCATCCACACGATGTCGCGCGGGATGCCGAAGGTTAATTCGCTGGATGAATTGGACTGGAAAGCATATATCGTGGCAAAACGGATTTAAGCGGTCCACTTCGACATGCTCAGTGGACGGATAAACAAAACCGGCGCTCAATGGAAACGCCGGTTTTCTTTTGTGAATTAGCGGTTCTTATTGCTCTTCGGGGATTACGAGCATCATGACCAGGTACGCCCAGAAGGTCGCGCCGCCGGCAAACAGGCCGAGTACAAACAGCAGCCGTACGATGGTGGGATCGATATCGACATATTCAGCCAATCCGGCGCACACACCGGCGATCATGCGGTTGTCGCGCGAGCGGTAAATTCGTTTTACGTCATTGTTAGACATGTTCCATCTCCTGTAAATTATTCTAATTCATATACGCAGGATCATTTCGCGGGTTGCGTTTCACCCAAAAAACCTTTTAGAGTTTATTTCGTATTTAAATCAGATAGGAGTAAACATGAACACACAAACAAAACAAGCGCCCTGGTTTCTCTGGCCGTTCAAAGCCCTGTGGGATTTTTTGGCCTGGATCATCAAAATGACCGGGCGGCTGGTGGCGGCTGTCATCGGTTTGGCCGTCATGATCGCCGGCTTCGTGCTGACCATCACGGTCATTGCTTCACCGGTGGGTATCCCCATGATGGTCTTTGGTTTTCTATTAATGGTACGTGGAATTTTTTAGGTGATCTAATCATGTCTGATTTCCTTCGGCGAGTGTCAATGCTATAATCAAAAGGCAAATCATTTCTTTGGAGGACATGATGAAAGGAAACGAGAAAATTCTTGAAGTATTAAATGACCTGTTAGCTGATGAATTGACAGCCGTCAATCAGTATATGGTGCACGCGGAAATGAATGACGATTGGTCATATACCCGCCTGGCTGAGGTGGTGGAAAAACGTGCTATCGATGAGATGAAACACGCGGAAAAACTGATCGCGCGTATTCTTTTCCTGGAAGGCACACCGATCGTCAGCAAATATAACAAGATCAACATTGGCGCCGCTGTGGAAAAACAGTTTGATAATGATTGGAGCGCTGAAGCCGATGCCATTAAGGCCTATAACGACGCCATCAAGGTTTGCTGCGCCAATAACGACCACGGCACCGAGCAGCTGCTGAAGAGCATCCTGAAGGACGAGGAAGACCATATTGACTGGCTGGAATCACAGAAGGAACAGGTTGCCCAGATCGGCATCCAGAATTACCTCGGTCAGCAGATCAAAGAAGAAGAATAAACCGTATCAAAAATACCAAAACGCACCCAATAGGGTGCGTTTTTTATTATCGAATGCTTCGACAATCTCAGTATTCGGTGCTTATTTCTATCATTCCCTCTTCAATTCTCGAATTGGGGAGGGTTGGGTATTATGACAACAATTCCTTCAATATTGATCCGGCGGTCTTGGCATCCGCCTTGCCTTTGGTTTCGCGCATCACCTGGCCGACAAACCATCCCATTAAAGTTTCTTTCCCGCCGCGGTAGGCTTCGACTTCAGCCGGGTTGGCGTCAATCACCTTTTGGCACACAGCGCGGATGGCGTCCGCGTCGCTGACCTGCGCCAGCCCCTGGTCCTCAATCAGCCGCACGGGCTGTTTGCCGGAATCCTGCACCTGCTGCAGCAGCGACTTACCGGTCGTCAGGTTGATGGCGCTGGCATCTACCAATTTGATCAATTCAGCCAAAAACTCGGGCGTCAATTTCATTCGCGCAGGCGCGAGGTTCTGGTCATTGATCATGCGCAGCACATCATTCATCAGCCAGTTGGAAACCTTCTTGGGGTCGCCGCCATAGGCCTTGACTGTGGTCTCAAAATAATCTGACAATTCGCGTTCTTGGGTGAGGATATCGGCGTCATATTCCGGCAGCTGATAGTCATCCATAAATCGCTGGCGGCGGTCCAATGGCCGCTCGGGAAAATCCGCGAGGATTCTTTCCTTCCATTCAGCGCTGATCTCCAGCGGCAGCAGGTCAGGTTCACGGAAATAACGGTAATCCGCCTCGGTCTCCTTGGAGCGCATCTTGCGCAGCACACCCGCGTCCTCATCCCATTCCAACGTCCAGGCCTCCACGCGCCCGCCCTCCTCCACCACGCGAATCTGGCGGTCGATCTCCTTGCGGATCGACTCGCGCAGCGAATCGATGGAATTGACGTTCTTGATCTCTGTCTTGGTGAAGAGTTGTGTGCTGCCCACCGGGCGGATGGACACATTGCCGTCGCAGCGCAGGTTGCCCTTCTCCATGTCCGCTTCCGAGATGCCGATCCAGCGCAGCAGCTGCCGCAGGCGGATCAGGTACTGCGCGGCTTCATCCGCGCTGCGCAGATCCGGCTCGGTCACCATTTCAACCAGCGGGACGCCGCAGCGGTTAAAATCCACCATGCGGCGGCTGCCGGCATTTTTGGTCTTGCCGGCGTCTTCCTCAATGTGCAGTTTGTGGATGCGCACGTGGCGCACGTAACCCTTACCTTCAGGGTCGGCATTCGCCGGGATGGGCACATCCAGGAACCCGCCCGTGGCCAGCGGTTGGTCAAACTGTGAAATTTGATAACCCTTGGGCAGATCGGGGTAAAAGTAATTTTTGCGGTCAAAATAGGACGTGCGCTGCACTTCCGCGCGCATGGCTTCCGCCAGCAGGACGGCTTTTTCAGCCACTTTCGCGTTAAACACCGGCAGCACGCCGGGCAGCCCCGAGCACACCGGGCAGATGTTGGTGTTGGGCGATGCTTCCCAGGAAT
>CAYPAG010000065.1:0-2732 GCA_964408645.1 uncultured Pelolinea sp.
TTCTTGTCCTTGTTGTGGGTGCGTAAACCGCGCGCGGCTTCGTCATGGTCGCCCTCCCAACCCCAAAAAGAAAGCGCCATGGCCAGGTTGGCCGGACCGCAGTAATTCCAGCGGTTATGCTGCGAGAAGTAAGAGATGCCGCTCAGTAAATGAGCCTGCGGGACGGGTGAGTAAGAAAAAATCTCATCATCCTGATAGGCTTCATCATCGGAAATATCCGCCAATTCATCAGCCGACGGCAGCTCAGTGCCACCTTCAACCTCGTTATTTCCAGAAAAAGACACCTTTGAGGGAGGATCGAGCCATACCCGCACAGCACCCACCCATTGGCTTAAATGCCATCCCAGCTTTTCCTGAAAAACCGGATTGAGGAGCAGGGCATAGCTTACCAGGGTCAGCGCGGAAAAAATGCTGATAACGATCAGCCAACGTTTCTTTGGCATGCCCGCATTATAACATTTTCAACTTTAATTAGGATAATTGTTGTCTTAATTATTTCTTAACGGCCGCGATGACCAGGTTCTCGCTGGTCATCGGGTCAAAGGGAATATCTTTCATCATCCCGTACAGTGCAACCTGGCTGAAACCGGTCTCATCCAAAAGCTCGAGCATCTCTTCTTTCAACAAGGGGTAAAGCCGGACGGTGGACAGCGCTTGTTTCCATTCACCGCCTGCTTCCCGCTTTAATCGCACAATATTGAAACTGATCAGTCCATCCAAGTCGAAATCATAAAAGCGCAGGAACAGCCAATCGCTGCCGTTTTCACTGTAAGACTGCGGTCCGATCCAGCGCTCGCGTTTGGCCATCACCGCGTCAAAATTTCGGTTCTGCAGCACCAGCAGCCCGCCAGGGCGCATGCTGTCCGCGAAATCTTTCAGCGCTTCCTTGATCGCCTCGCGCGAGGTTAAATGGGGCAGCGAGTTGCCAAAACAGGTGATGGCGTCAAAGGGAAAATTGGCTTCCTGTTCAAACGCGCGTCTTGTCTCGGTGAATCCGGCTTGTTTGAATATAACTTGCACTTCCTGTTTTTGCGCGTTTGCCTGCGCGGCAGCCACCATACCCTGGCTGTAATCCGACCCGGCAGTCCGGTAGCCCTTGCGCGCCAGGGCGATGGCATGCATGCCGGTCCCGCAGGCCGCGTCCAGAACAGAAAGGGGCTGCATCTGGCCGGTGTTGATCTGCCCCAGTAATTGATCAAGGAATGGCATTTCCGCGGCCAGTCTGGATTCCCAGTTAACGAAGCGGTCATAGTCCTGGCTGAAATCATCGTAGGTTGTGTTTGTCATGATTGGATTGTACTATCGCTAAATTCAGCAGGTTTTTTTTCATAAATCTCTTTCACGCGCCAAACAATTCATTAAAAACTTCCGGAGCCAGCCGTTGGACGGTTTCAGGGTGAAACCCGTTACGCTTACAGATCTCCGCGTAAAGGTCCGCGCTCTTCCTGCGAGTGCGCGACTGCGTGGCCGGGTCAAGCGCCCACAAGCCGAAGCGCTGCGACCAGCCGCGTTCCCATTCGAAATTATCCACCTGCGACCAGTGAAAATATCCCTTGACCTGCCAGCCCGCGTTTGCCGCCTTCCACACCTCGCGCAGGTGCCTGAGCAGATAAGCCGGCCGCATCTGGTCCTCGGCATCCTCCACGCCATTCTCGGTCACATAGATCGGCAGGCCGAACTGGCGCGCCCAGGACAGCCCCTGCGCCATGCCCCGCGGTACATCCGCGATGAATCCGGTGGGGCTCACTGGCGCGCCGTGGGGATATTGCCTGCTGGAGAAAAGCTCACCGGGTTTTAGCAGGTTGAAAGCCACCTCGTCCGAGGAGTAATATTGCAGGCCGACAAAATCCTGCGTGCCGATCGCTTCCTTGACCATGGTGTTGAACAGGATCAGCTTCACCCTGCCATTCCGGATGGCATTGGCAAACAGGTCATTCACATTGCCCTGCAGTCCGCGGGCTGCCCAGCGGTCGAGCGGAAACCATTCCCTCTTGGGAAAGAATCCCCGGTAATACAGCGCGTAACCGGCCATGGCATTTGGCTGAAGCTCATGGATCGTGTGGTAAGCCAGCGCGTGCCCGCGAATCAGGTTGGTCAGCGCCTTAAAGGCGGAGCGAAAATCCTTCTTGCCGGGCGGAAAGCTTCCGTCAACGTAGCTGTTCACCACCAGGCCGTTCGGCTCATTCAGCGTCACCCACAGATTGACGTCATCTTTAAAAGCATTGACCACCTTGCGGACGAACTTTTCAAAATACACAGGCGTCTGGTCGTTCTCCCAGCCACCTTTTTCATAGATCCACAGCGGATCGGTAAAATGGTGCAGGGTAGCCACCGGCTGCATGCCGAGCGCCTTCATCCCCATAACCAATTCGCGGTAGAAATCCAGCGCGCTGTCATCCCAGCGGTCCGGTGATGGCTGAACACGGCTCCATTCAATGGAGAAGCGATGGGCGTTCTGCCCGTCCCGGGCGGCGTTGCCCAGATCCTCGCGCCAGCTGCCGCCCCGCCAGTCGCAGGCCAGGCCGGATTTCTCCCCGTTGTGGATCCTTCCCGCTTCGTTCTCCCAGGCAGACCAGTTGTTGTTGCTGTTGCCGCCCTCCACCTGGTGGGCAGCCGTCGCGGTCCCCCACAGAAATCCATCTGGAAATTGATAACTCGACTCCGGCATTTGCTTCTCTCCTTGGTTAATAATTATTGAAGCGAAAATATTATAAATGAGTGGTGTTGAAGCG
>CAYPAG010000065.1:2832-9477 GCA_964408645.1 uncultured Pelolinea sp.
ATCTGTGGTTCACATGAGGTTAAACCGCCATAAGGTAAAATAGCTGAGGCATCGTGAATCGATCACGCGCCTTTTTTCGCCAAAGGAGTATTAAATTTACATGAACGAACTTTTCCGCAGGGAATTTCCCAACCATTTTGACCTGCCCGAGCGCATCAACCGCCTCGGGGAGCTGGCGTACAACCTCTGGTGGACCTGGAATCAGCCCGGCTTGCGGCTCTACCTGACCATTGACCGCCGGCTGTGGGAGAAAACCAGCCACAACCCCATCGCGTTTCTGCATCAGGTCGAAAAAGAAAAACTGGCGCATGCCGCCGCGGACACCTATTACCTGGAAGAATATGACAGCGTCATGGCGGATTTCGACCGCTATATGAACGACAAGGATACCTGGTTCGCCCGTGAATACCCGCACCTTAAAGAAAAGCAGATGGCGTATTTCTCCTTCGAATTTGCCTTGCACGAATCCATCCCCTTTTATGCGGGCGGGTTGGGCGTTCTCTCAGGCGATCACTTAAAGGAAGCCAGTGATATCGGCCTGCCAATGGCCGGCATGGGCTTTATTTACAAGCAGGGTTACTTCGTCCAGAAGATCACCGAGGATGGCTGGCAGGAAACCAGCCACTATCATTTTGATTTCGAGGAAATGCCGATCATTTCCATTGTGGATCAGCAGGGCAATCCCGTCACGGTCTCAGTTGAGCTGCCTGGCCGCATGGTGAACGCGCGCGTCTGGATGCTCCAGGTGGGCCGCGTTCCCTTGTTTCTGCTGGATACCAGCAGCAGCGAGAATGACAAGAACGACCGCGGATTAACCTCGCGGTTGTACAGCAGCGATCCCGAAGTCCGTATCTCCCAGGAAATGCTGCTGGGGATCGGCGGCGTGCGCGCCTTGCGCAAACTCGGCTGCTCCCCTGACTTGTGGCATATGAATGAAGGCCATTCGGCTTTTCTCACCCTGGAGCGTTTCCGTGAATACGCAACCGAAGGTCTCACCTTCGATGAGATCCTCCGCAAGGTGCGCAAATCGAATGTCTTCACCACCCACACACCTGTGCCGGCAGGCAATGACCAATTCCCGGTTTGGATGATCGATAAGTACTTCCCGGTGTTCTGGGAAGGACTCAATCTGACCCGCGAGCAGTTCATCAATCTGGGCAAACAGTCCCAGTCCTGGGGGGATATGTTCAGCATGCCGGTGCTGGCGCTGCATCTTTCCGAGCACAGCAACGGCGTATCGGAACTGCATGGCGAGGTTGCCCGCAAGATGTGGAATTTTCTCTGGCCGGACCGCGGCGAGGATGAGGTGCCCATCACCAGCATCACCAACGGCGTGCACACCAGCTTTTGGCTGGCCCGCCGCATGCGCCAGTTGTTTGACCGCTACTTCGGGCAGGACTGGTGCGAGCGCCTGGATGATCCTGAAATCTGGTCGCGTGTTGACCAGATCCCTGACCTGGAGCTCTGGGATGTCCGCCGCCACCTGAAACGCAAGCTGATCAACTACGCGATCGAACAGGCGCGTTCACACTGGCAGAGCGGCAAACGCACACCGGCCCAGGTGATCGTTGACGGCGTCATGCTCGACCAGTACTCGCTCACCATCGGCTTTGCCCGCCGTTTCGCGACCTACAAGCGCGCTTATATGCTTTTCTCTGATTACGAGCGCCTGCTGAAGATCGTCACCAACCGTGATATGCCGGTGCAGATCATCCTGGCAGGCAAGGCGCACCCCGCGGACGAGCCCGGCAAACTGATGATCCAGCGCGTCTACCGCGCGGCCAAGGATCATCAAACCAGCGGGCGCATTGTTTTCCTGGAAGACTACGACCTCAATATTGCCCGGCTGCTGGTGCAGGGCGTGGATGTGTGGATGAACACCCCTCGGCGGCCTAACGAGGCCTCCGGCACCTCCGGCATGAAGGCCGCTTTGAACGGCACCCTCAACTTTTCAGTCCTGGATGGCTGGTGGCGTGAGGGCTTCAATGGCAGCAACGGCTGGGCGATCGGCGATGAAACCGATTATGATGACCCGAATCTGCAGGACGAGCGGGACGCTGCCAGCATGTATGACACGCTTGAGAACCAGATCATCCCCATGTTCTATCACACTCGCTCAATGGGGGACGCTTCTTCCCAGTGGATCGCGAAGATCAAGGAAAGCATGCGCTCCCTCGGTTGGCAGTTCAGCACCCGGCGTATGTTAAAGGAATATCTGCGCAAGTTGTATCTGCCCGCGCTGGATGAAGATTAATCAAATGGAAGGAATCTCACAATGAGTGCGCTATTGGCAAATACCCATCCGATCGTTTTCGCGTTGGTCATTTTTATCGTCCGCGTCTTGAATATGACGCTCGATACCGTTCGCATGCTGACGGTGGTGCGCGGAATGAAGACCGTGACCTTCATTTTAGGCGTTGTCCAAACCATGCTGTTCGTCATCGCCCTGGGTTCGGTCATCAACGATCTCGATAATCCGCTGAACATCATCTCTTACTCGGTGGGTTTCGCTACGGGTAACGTGATCGGCATGCTGATCGAGAAACGCCTGGCCTTCGGTTTCATCAACATGACCATCATCAGCTCGGTGCGCGGTCAGGAGCTGGCCGATAAGCTGCGCGAACTTGGCCACGCGGTGACCGAGATCCCGGCACGCGGCAAGGACGGCACAGTGGAGATTCTGGAGTGCAGCGTGCAGCGCAAGAATGCCATGGAAGTGCAGAAACTGGCCATGCAGGTGGATCCCAATGCCTTCATCACCTCCCGCGATATCCACCCCATCTGGCGCGGCTATTGGCGCGACCAGGCTTAAGAGGTTAAACCAAAAAGCCCTCTCACGAGAGGGCTTTTTTTTATCTATATCAGAAATCTCCCGGTCAATTCCTCGGAGATGGTCCACAGCCGCTTTTGCAGTTCTTTGTTCAAGGCCTGATCTGCCGGTTGTTTCTCCTGCATCGAACTGAAATATTTGCCAGTGATTCCCTCGACATCAGGAGATGAAGCCAGGTGGATGGATAGTCTCGCGCCGTCTTCCACACTCCGGCCGTCAAGGTCATAACTCATGCGCAGCAGTTTGGTGTCGATAGTGCCCGGGTGCAAGCTGTTGGCTGTCACGCCGCTCCCTGCCAGCTGTTCTGCCAGCTCATTGGTGAACAGGATATTGGCCAGTTTGGAGAAATCGTACGCGCGGAATCCGTCATAAGTTCTCTCTCCCTGCAGATCCTCAAAATAGGATGCGTTCGCCGAGCGGTGCGCGCCGGATGACACATTCACGATTCTCGCCGGCGCGCTTTGCTTGATAAGGTCAAGAAGCAAATGGGTTAACAGGAAGGGCGCCAGGTGATTGACCTGAAAGGTCAGCTCGTTGCCATCCCTGGTGACCACGCGCTCCTTGGAAAATGTGCCGGCATTATTGATCAGCACGTCCAACCGCTCCTGTTCGCGCTGGATCTCATTGGCCATTTTGACTACCGACGCCAAGTCGGCAAAATCCGATATGTAAAGAACAAGGTTTTCATTGCAGGAGGCGCGGTTGATCTCGTTGATCACTTTGGCGCCTTTCTCCTGATCGCGCGCGTGGACCAGCACCTTATGGCCCATTTGCGCCAGTTCCCTGGCAGTTTGCTGGCCGATGCCGTCGGTCGCCCCGGTGATGAGTATCGTTTTTGAAGTCATTTTTTCTCCCTTGTTATTTGTCCTGATATGCCTCAGCGAAGATCGCCACGCGCGCGATGCGCCCTCCGAGTGAAAAAAGGTTGATTTTAAAATCAGCCGCGTCTCCAGGCACAAGTTCAGTCTTGATGTCAATAAGTCTAGAGCCAACCAGCCGCCCGCTTTCGTCATAAGCCACAGCCGCCACCCTCAGCACCACCATTTCTCCCGGTTCGCCGCTGATCTCCACCTCGCCAAAAACCACCGCCGACTGACCATTCAGCTCCACTTGCTCGTTGACCACTTCAGCAGGAAGAAATCCAAAGCCCGAATCGGCAGCGGGGATCGCGGAGACCAGCTCAGCACTAGGGGTTAAGCCACTTGTTACTGGCGGCGGGAAATAGGCGATAGCAGGTATTTGCTGGCCGGGAGCGATCTTGTTTAACAGCATCGGCGCAATGATGCTCCGGGATTCACTGCCGTCCAGATTCAGTAAAATGATGGCGGCAGCCACCTCAACGGCCGGCTGGTTCAGCGGGTTGCGGACGAGCGCCAGGCAGTGCAGGCCGCCTTCAAAGGTGGAGGCGCAAACCGGCGTCTCCACCGTCAGCGCCAGCGGCTCAGCAACAGTGCCGATCATCGCAGCGCTGTCGCCGAGCGGGACGATCACCTCCCTGCCGGCGGTCAGCGTGTTCGGATTGATGTCCGGGTTGGCGGCCAGCACTGCGCCCATATCCAACCCGTAGCGCAGCGCGATGGAGGAGATGGTCTCGCCAATAGCGACAATGTGCACCAGCGGGGTTGGGGTGGGCATGGGCGTCGGCGGCGCAGCCGGTGTGGGAGCTGCCAACTCCGTCGGCAGGCTGCCGGGTGTGGCAGTTGAATAGGGCGTCAACTGCGCGGCGGGAGATGCCTGGCTTGCGCCGACAGGCACGCACGCGCTCAACACAGCCAACCCAAAAAACAAGATGATGCTTGGTTTCATCAGCAGGAAATTATAACTTCCTGAACTCCCGCCTTTTATCAGCATTCTGTTGGATGATTAATGATATAGTCTAAACGGTTATGGAAGAAGAAAGCCGCAATTTCACGAACAAGATCACCGACTGGCTGGCTGAACGGCATTATTTCGGGCGCTTTTACCAATCACAGGGGCTTGACGCGCGCGGATGCTTCACCAACGACTGCGGCCCGGCCAGCCTGGCCATGGTGGTTAATATGCTGCTCTTCCAAGCCAGCCAAGCGGAACAGCCGCTGGATAAAACGGCAGTCATCCAATCCTCAGGGTTGTATTTCTGGGATCGCATTCCCTCCTGGGTGCCCAGGGTGGGTGGCGCCACCGCGCCCTGGGGGTTGGTCAAAGCCTTCAATCGCTGGTCCCGTCAGTTTGGCCTGGAGTGGCGCGCCGAACGCCGCAGCCGCGCCCGCCGCGCGCATATCATTGAGAATCTGATCAGCGGTAAACCGGTGACCGCCCTTAAAATCTGGCCCACCGGCGGCGCTCATTGGGTCAATCTGGTGAAATTTTCCGCTGATAAAGATCGCGTGTATTTTCTGGATCCCAATCCCTATCTGGAGAATTTGCCGGAGGACAAACGGCTGCAATCCCAGTCCTGGGCGGAATTCGAGGAAGACTGGTCGCGCGCGGCTTGGTGGTCGCTGCTGCTGGGCATCCGCAACGAGATCATCACCTATTCAAAAATAATGTAAAGATTTTGTCTCGATGAAAGCCTCTGTTTTTATCGCTGCCAGTGTCGATGGTTTTATCGCCCGGCTGGACAACAGTCTCGATTGGTTGGAAAATCCGCGCACACGTCCCGGCCAGGATTACGGCTACCAGCAATTCATTCAAAGCATTGATGCGTTCTTGATGGGACGCGGCACGTTTGATGTGATCCGCAAACTTAAAGACTGGTCAGCCCCCAAGCTGCCGACCTTTATCCTCACTCACCGTCCGCTCCGGCTGCCAGCCGGGAAATTCAGCCATGTCGAGCGCATCCAGGGGGCGCCGGCCGAGGTCTATCGCGAGTTGGAATCGCGCGGGTATCAGCATATTTATGTTGACGGCGGACAGGTGATCAGCGCCTTTCTGTCGGCTTCGCTGATCGATGAAATGATCATCACCCGCATTCCAATCCTGCTCGGCCGCGGGATCCCGCTTTTCAGTGGGTTTGACTATGAAATCAAACTGGAACTCCTAGCCGCCATTGATTTCGGTGATGGTTTCACGCAGAATAAATTTCGCGTCTTGAAAGAAAATCACCCCTAACGGTCTGGTATGCTTTTTAAAATATCAGGCCGTTGGATTCGCGCGTAATCGCGGTTGAAGTAGAGCAGCGGTTCGCGGTCATCCTGGCTGCGGCCATCCACCACCTCGCCGATGATCAGCGCGGATTGGGGCAGGCGCAGGATTGAAAAGACTTCACAATCCAGATACGCGATACCGCCGGCGATCATGGGTGAACGCGTGGTGAGCGTGAAGGTCTTCACTTCTGCGAATTTGTCCGCGACACGCTGCCCGAACCCGGCAAACAGGTTTGAGATCTCATTCTGTGATTCGCCCAATATCGAGAGCCCGAATACGCGGCACTCGCTGAATAAACCATGAAGCGGATTATCCTTGGCCACATTGACCAGCACCAGCGGCGGGTCCAACGACAAAGAGGTAAAGGAGTTAACCGTAATGCCGCCCTTGTCTTCGCCGCAAATCGTGGTCAGCACCGCCACGCCGGTCGCCCAGCGGCGCATCACCTGTCGTAAGATTTCACCTTTTTCGTTATTCATCGGATTGAGTAGATTCTATTACATTCTTATTTCTCGAACGTTTATCAAGAATCCTTCCAAAGATTTAGCAGCCCGCATTCATCAAATTTTTTGATAGATTTGGATAATGTAACCTTCCTGAATCCCTTCGGTTGGTATAATTTTCCAATTCATTCATTTTGGAGTCATTATGCGCGATACCCTGAATTTTCAATCGATCATCATGGCGCT
>CAYPAG010000066.1:0-9280 GCA_964408645.1 uncultured Pelolinea sp.
TGGACATTCCCGTAGATATGACTGGTTTTAAGGACTTTCTTGAAGAGGTTCTGACCCTGTTGGAATCACCCGAAGCGCCAGACCCCTCGCCCGATTGCGGTTTCTGCGCGTATCGCGCCGCGGCCAGTGCTAGCAAATTCTAAACGGTAATCGATTCCGCAATAATAAAATATCTCCCCCATTCATAATTTCCATCCTTTTCTATACAGGTTTGTAGAATGAGATAGCCAGATTGGCCGTATGTTCGCATGAATAATTCTTTGTAATTTAAAGAATTTCCTGTTTCAAGGTCAATAAAATCACTACGAACGCTTTCTGGTTCTATTGCCTGGTAACTAAGAGATTCGGACACCCTGAATGCGTGGATTTCACCTGATCCATTTTTTATATGGATAATATCCCCTTGTTCAAGTTTATAAAATTCATCTCCCGAAAGGAAATTATGAGCCACCAAGCCAATCGATCCAAATTCTTTTGATAGGCTGAAAAATGTCAGGACATCGGGATTCGATGAAACATAAGATTTGCCTTTGTTCCCTTGTTCAACAATTTCAAAATTAAATTTTCCTTTTGCATATATCTCTAAATAATCCTGGTGTCCGGTTTTCTGGATCTTACCGTCCAAACTCACCTGATTATTGATATTGATATCAAAAGAACAGGTAATTTCATCCGATACAAGTTCGCCTGTTACAGGAATGATCATTCCAGAAGACTGAAGTGATGACAAAACAAAAATCGTGGTTGTTATGATTCCCAATATCGTTTGCTTGAATGTATTCATCTTTTCACCTCTCAATTTCAGGTGAAATGATAAATTCAACAAGCAGCGATAAATGATGGTTTTTGTAGTGAATTGGTTTGGATCTGGTTGGAAAAGTTGGACTTATCTTATGTGGCTTGTATTCTTTTTCTCAACCACCCAAAAGTGCGATAAGCCCAGCGCGCGCAGCGGCGTTTTTTCTAAGAACTGCATCAAACCCCGCAGCGCTTTGCCCAGCGCGGGCCATTTGTGGATGATGTTATCGTACGCGCCGAAAATGATGGTTCGGTGAACGATCTCCACCGGTATTCCCGAAAATAGTTTTCCAAGATCATACCGGGTGTAAACGCGCACATGCGGCGCCAGCTTGTCGCGCCAGACGCGCGGCAGGTAGTTGACGAAAAATTTGTTGCCGAAGTGGTATTCGCCGCGCACATAGATGCCGTGCGTTTCAAAGGGGTAGCCGCGATTGGGGCAGAACAAAGCCAGCCGTCCGCCCGGGCGCATCACCCGCGCGCTTTCGGCCAGCGCCTGGCGGTCATCAACCACATGCTCGATGACCTCATTGCTGAGCACCAGGTCAAACACACCTGCCTTAAAAGGCATGTGTTCCCCCGCGGCGCACACCAAATGATCATTTTTCTGCCGGGCGTCCAGCAGGCGCGGGAATTCCACGTCCATCCCCACCGCCAGGCGCGCGTCCTCGCCCAAACGCGCCAGGTACTCGCCCACCCCGCAGCCGTTTTCCAGCACGATACCGCTGGCCCTGCCGCCGGCCCAATGCTTGACCATCTCCAGCCGCCGTTCCTGGCCGGCTCGCCAGACATAGGAGGGCTCACCGCGCTCGGCGGCTTTATCAGAATAACTCGGGTTTGAAGTTTCTTTCATGATTATTTCTTTGACCCCAGAGGCACCCAGGCTGTGAGCTGCGTGCCCTGGTTGCGGATGGAAATGATCTCCAGCCCGCCGCCCACGCCCTCGGCGCGCGCCTGCATGTTGGTCAGCCCATGCCCCACCCGCCGGCGCGGCTGGCTCGGGTTGGTTTCAATGCCCTTGCCGTTGTCCAACACGCGCAGCAGCAGGCGGTCTTCGCGCCGCCACAAGCGCACGGATACAATGGTTGCCTTGGCATGCTTGGCTGTATTGGAGAGCGCTTCCTGGAAGATGTGATACAGCGCGTCCACCTGTTCGCCTTCCAGACCGGCCACTTCCGCCGCGGATCCGTTCAGCTCCACTTCGACCATGGTGTTGGCGCGGAACTCGCGGATCAAGCTCTGCATGCTTTCAAACAGGTTGCTGTGGCGCAGCTGGCGCGGTCGCAGATCGAGGATGTAAGCGCGGATGTCGGCAATGGCTGATTTCAGCGCATCGAGCGACAGGTCGATCTGCTTGATGGTGCCCTTGCTGCCTTTCTCCACCCCCAGTCGGACGTTCTCCATGGAAAGCCCGATGCCATACAGCGACTGGATAATGCCGTCATGCAGGTCCATGCCGATGCGCTCGCGCTCCTCGGTAATGATCTGGGTACGCTGCTGCTGGCTGTTGCGTTCATAGGCAATGATGCCGCCGATCCACGAGCTGACACGGCGGAAGAACTGCTGCTCATTCTCGGTCAGCAGGTTTCGGCGGGAATGGGCAAGGGAGAAAATGCCGATCGGCATCAGTTCGATAAAGATCGGGTAAGCGGCTGCCTGGCCATAACCGCTGGCCTGCAGCGCTGGATTCAGGTCGGGAAAACGGCGGTTGGGCAGGTTGACCAAGGGATTGTCGTTTTTTTGAAACACGCGGCTGAGGAAGCTGTTGCGGTCCGCGATGCGGCTGACCTCCCAGATGGCTTCAATTTTTCCATATTGAAACACGCGCTCCATCTCGCCGCTTCTTTTGTTCCGCAGGTACACTTCCACCGCGTCCAGGTTCAGCAGTCCACATGCCGCGCTGAGCAGCAGGTTGAGGTTGCTGAGCAGAAAAGGCGAAGCGCTTGAGTTTTGTTCTAGCTGCGGGTCTGACGCGCCGGGCTCAAATACCGATTCACCTGTATTGACATCATCAAACAAAGATAGGTCTTCTTCCACAGCCCGTATTTTAATCGACGAAAACCTGTTTTTTTACTTGTGTATTTGCGCAGTTTTTGGATAAAATTTGTAATAATAGGAACCGATAAAGATGCTGGCAAATCGCAGAGAAATTGAAGAAAAATTGCGCCGTGAAGGACGCATGCCGCCCGGGCAGGTGTTGACCGAAAAATTCCCTGTGCTGCATTACGGGCCGATCCCCGCTTTCGATGAATCCCATTGGGATTTCAAGGTATGGGGAGCAGTCGAGAAACCACTCAAACTGACCTGGTATGAGTTCAACCAGCTGCCGAAGATCAAGCGCCAATATGACCTGCACTGCGTGACGCGCTGGAGCAAATTCGACACCGAATGGGAAGGGGTGGCTGTCCAGGCGCTGCTCGAGGCAGGGTTGGTCAAACCAAAACCGGAAGCGAAGTATGTGATTCAGCGGGCGGAATATGAATTCTCCGCCAATCTGCCGCTGGACATCGTGCTCTCGGACAGGTTTCTGTTAGCCACGCACTACCTGGGTCAGCCGCTCACGCCCGAGCATGGATTCCCCCTGCGCGGCCTGGTCGGCGCCATCCCGGGCAAGGTCTCGGATCAGGACGTCTATTTGTGGAAGGGCGCCAAGTGGCTGCGCGGTCTGGAATTTTTGACTGATGACCAGAAAGGATTCTGGGAACTGGCCGGCTATCATAATGAAGGCAAGGTGTGGAAAGAACAGCGCATCGGATAAGACAACACAAGTTCCAGAGCGTTATTTATTTTGATACATCCATTGGCAAGAACAAGCTCAACCAACGGTAAAAGCTCAAAAGAAAAATCCCCGCGTTTGGCGGGGATTCATTTTTATCTCAAGCGGCCATACGCCGGACGTAGAACCACAAGCCGACACCCACCGCCACGAAGAAGAGTCCCAGCACCAGGAACAGCGGTGACGGTCGGTCCTCCTGGAAAGTCTGCCGCAGGCCGGAGCCGGGCTGCGCGCCGAAGTTGATGGTCGAAACCTCACCCGCGCCAAGCGTCAGGGCGTAGTTCATCACGGTGGTGGGGTTGTAGCCTTCCGGGATGGCGACACTAATGTTGTAATCGCCTTCCGGTATCTCGGCGAAGCAGAGCGATTCCCCCGTGTCGGCCGTCGTGCCTGTCTGGTTGACCGTTCCCAGGCGGTTGGTGACGCTCACCGCGCCGCCCGCCAGGGGCAGCTCGGTTGTTTCAGCCAGCGCGTTGCCGTTCTCATCATTGAACAGGTAGATGCAGATGGTGCCGTTGCCTTTGAAGGGAGTTGGGGTCGGCGCCGCGGGCGCTTCAGAGGTGGGGGTTGGCGTGTCCGCTTCCTTGATGGCGATCAGGAGTTCCTGGCCGACAAAGAGGAACTGGCAGTCATCGCCTTCCAGGTTGTTGTTCTCACGCAGCTGCTGTTCAGTGATGCCCATGGTCAGCGCGATGCTGATGCATGTATCATTTTCTTTGACGACATACAGGATGCGCCCGTCCGCCCCGGGGGTCGGGGTGGAGATCACCGCCTGCGCCTGAATGGATCGGGCTGCCGATGGCGCCAGCAGCACCAGGAACATCAGGGCGATAAAAAACAAGCCGATGGCCTGCAAGATTTTCTTCATCATGTTATTCACCTCAAAAAATTATAACATTTAACCCGGATGGAGCCGTTGGCTGCCTACAACATCAAACCTGGGCATATTGCGTTTCAAATTTTCACCCTTATAATAATTGAAGAATTTTGATGTTCATCATGAACGGGAAAGGGAATCAAAAATGAGCTATCACAAGATCATCATCGTTGGAAATCTGGGCCGCGATCCCGAGATGCGCTACACGCCCAACGGCAGCGCGGTGACCACTATGAATATCGCGACCAATCGCGTATTCACCGACCAGTCCGGCCAGAAAAACAAGGAAACCACCTGGTTCCGCGTTTCTGTGTGGGGCAAACAGGCTGAAAACGTCAACAACTATCTGCAGAAGGGCAGCATGGTGTTGGTGGAAGGTGAGCTGCGCCCGGACAAAGAGACCGGCAATCCGCGCATCTATACCCGCAACGACGGCACACCCGGCACATCCTATGAAATCTTCGCCCGCAATGTCCAGTTCCTGACGCCGCGCGGCGGCACCACGGAGGATTATGCCGGCGGCGCTGATGACGGCGGCGGAGAAATGAACGACGAGGATATTCCCTTCTAAAGGAAAGGTCTATTTCTAACGCATGACCAAATTTGAAGAACTGGCTGAAAAAGTCCATCAGGATTTTGAAGCCCGACATCAAGTGCGCGAAAAAGCGCTGAAACTCGCGCGCGCGCTCACCACCTGCTCCGCACATGCCATCCGCGCCATTCACCGCGGCGAGGTGGACGAAGCCGAAGCAAACATGAAGGAAGCGCGCGGCATCGTGGATGAACTGAACCAATCCGTGGTGCCCGATCCCGAGATCTATTACTCCGGTTACACGCAGGATGCGATCAAAGAATTTGTGGAAGCGCGCCTGACCATCAACATGATCCTGGACAAGCCGCTGGCGCTGCCCGAGGATATCGGCGTTGAGTTCGCGCCTTATATGAATGGGTTGGCTGAAACCATCGGCGAGCTGCGCCGGCGCTGCCTGGACATCCTGCGGCACGGTTATTCCGATGACGCCGAACGCCTGCTGGATTTGATGGATGAGATCTACTCGCTGCTGGTTACCGTGGATTACCCGGACGCCATCACGCACGGCCTGCGTAGGCAGACCGACCTGGTGCGCGGCATCATCGAGCGCACCCGCGCGGATCTCACCACCAGTCTCGGGGAACAGCGGCTGCAGCAGTCTTTGAAAGAATTCGAAGAACGCATCACCCGTAATGGGCAGGGGTAAGCGCACCATCCGCGCTTCGGAGATCGGCGCTTTTCTCTACTGCCATCGCGCCTGGTGGTATCAGCGGCAGGGCTTCCGTCCGATGAACCAGGAGGAACTGGACGCGGGCAGCGAATTTCACAGCGCCAATGCCGGACGAGCGCAATTAGCCGGTGTTTTGCGTGCGCTGGCCTGGCTGCTTTTTGCCTTCGCAGCCATCTATCTCATTATCCAGGTTTTTTAGTCACAAGTTCATTCATGGCTGATCTTTCAACTTCCATCCTGATTGTTTTAATCGCGCTGGCAGTAGCGGCACTCTTATTACTGCTTTCGCTCATCCTCCGTCGGCGCGCCGGCCTGCCCGAAGGCCGCATCGTTTACGCCGATCCAGGAATGTGGGGGAAAGTTGAGAAACCCCTCTATGACAGCGCGCTGGGGCTGACCGGCAAACCCGATTATCTGGTGAAGAATCACAACCAGGTCATTCCGGTGGAGGTCAAAAGCATGTGGGCTCCTCGAGAACCCTATGACAGCCACCGCCTGCAGCTGGGCGCGTACTGCCTGCTGGTTGAGCGCTCCCTGGGGCAGCGTCCGCCCTACGGGCTGCTGCGCTACCGCAACCGTACTTTCCGCATCCCATACACTACTTCGTTTGAAGATGAAGTGGTTGGGATCCTCGAGGACATTCGCGATCACAAAGATATGGAGGAGGTCTGCCGCTCGCACGAGCACCCCAACCGCTGCGCGCGCTGCGGATACCGCAACCGCTGCGACCAGCGCTTGTGAGCAGCCGGCAATCACCGCTATAATAAAAATAATGGCTAATCCGGTCAAGAAAATCGGCATCGCGTTCAATTCACAAATCGCTGAATCCATACCGCTCAGTGAAGAGATCGCGGAATTTTTAATTCAGAGAAGCGTCGAGGTGGCAGTCCGCTGCCCGCTTCAGGAGAAAACCCTGCGCACCTGCATTGCCACTAATGGCTTTGACGCGTTGGTTGTGCTGGGCGGCGACGGCACCATGCTACGCGCAACCCATCTGTGCGCGGCCGCGGGCATCCCGATCGTCGGCGTCAATCTTGGCATGTTCGGTTTCCTGATGGAACTCCAGCCCAATGAATGGAAAGATTACCTCCCCAGACTGATGGAGGGCGACTACCGCCTTGAAAAACGCATGCTGATGCAGGCCGAACACCTTCGAAATGAAGAGGTTCTCAATAGCTCCCTGGTCGTCAACGAAGTGGTGGTCTGCCGCGGACAGTATGTGCGCCCGATCCGGCTGGAAGCCGAAGTGGACGGCGCGCACATGGCCAGTTACGTGGCGGATGGCTTGATCGCCTCCACCCCCACCGGCTCCACTGCCTACGCCCTGGCAGCCGGCGGCGCCATTCTCCCGCCCGAGCTCAGGAATATCCTCATCGTCCCGGTCGCCCCGCATCTTTCGCCCGACCAGTCGATCATCCTGTCGGAAGGCGTGGTCGTCACCATCCGCGTCAACTCTTCCCACCAGACAGTGTTCAGCGTGGACGGGCACAACCCCGTGACGATGGAAAACGGCGACTATGTGCGTGTGCGCGGCAGCGAGCTGAACGCGCGCTACATCCGCTTCCGCGGGCCGGGCTATTTCTACCGCACCCTTAACCGCTATCTGGAGCAGAATCCATCCCTGCCGGATTCCAGCCGGGGATAATTCCAACCCAAATCCTCAAAAGGTATAATTCCGTAAAGCCATGCCAGAATCAGAAACGCTTTACTGCTACCGCCATCCCAACCGCGAAACCCTGCTGCGCTGCAACAACTGCGACCGGCCGATCTGCACGCAGGACGCGATCTTGACGCCCACCGGCTACCGCTGCCCCGAATGCGTTCGCGGCCAGCAGAAAAAATTCAATACCGCCGGCATTTTGGATTATCTTCTCGCGCCCGTCATCGCCGCCGTGCTGTCATTCATCGGCAGCACCATCGTCCAGTTTCTCGGTTTTTTCACCATCTTCCTGGCGCCGATCGCGGGCGGCATCATCGCTGAAGGCGTCAAACTGGTCATCCGCAACCGCCGGTCAAAGCCTCTGTTTTACCTGACCGCGGGCGCGGTGGTTTTAGGCGCGCTGCCCATGCTGCTTCCCCACGTGCTTTCCCTGATGTTCGGCCTGCAGTCCGGCGCCGGGAGCGCCTTCGGGCTTCTGCGCCTGGTCTACCAGGGCGTGTATGTGGTGCTGTGCACCGGCACGGTCTTCTACCGGCTTTCGGGCATCAGGTTGTGAATCATGCTGAAAGAACTGCGGATTGAAAATTTTGCCATTATCGACCAGCTTGAGCTGGTCTTTTCGGATGGGCTGGCTGCCTTCACCGGTGAAACCGGCGCGGGCAAATCCATCCTGCTGGATGCCATTGAAGCCCTGATGGGTGGGCGCGCTGAAAGCGCCATGATTCGCGCGGAAGAAGAACGCGCCAACCTGGAAGCGCTTTTCTTCATCCCCGAAGCGCACCGCGAAATCATTTGCGAATTGCTCGAGCAGGAAGGGCTGCTAGACAATCGCGATGAGGTGCTTTTCAACCGGGAGATCCGCCGCGAAGGGCGCAACATCGCGCGCATCAACGGCCGCGCGGTCAGCGTTTCCCTGATGCGCGAGATCGGCAGCTACTTGGTGGATATCCACGGTCAATCCGAGCACCTTTCTCTGCTCACCGTGCGACAGCACTTGCGGCTGCTTGACCGTTACGCCGACCATCAGAATTTGTTCGATGATTACCGCGAGACATTTCGTGTGTTAAAAGAAGTTTTAAAAGAGCTTGAGGATCTGCGGCAAGCCGAGCAGGACGCCGCGCGCGTGAGTGACATGCTCAACTATCAGATGCTTGAAATCGACGCCGCCCGCCTCAAACCCGGTGAGGAAAACGAACTGCGTGATGAGCTGAACCGACTGGCTAACGCGGAAAAACTCTCCTCCCTCGCGCAGCAGGCGTTCGGTTTATTGGAAGAAACCAGCCCGGAAGCGCCTTCCATTGGCGCCATGCTGGGTGAGATGTCCGGCGCGCTCAACGCGCTTGCAGGCATCGATAAGAACCTGGCCGACCTGGCTGGGCAGAGCGACTCCATGCTGGCCAGCGCCGCGGATATCAGCCGCTCGCTGCAGGATTACATGGAAGCAATTGAATTCAACCCCAAGCGGTTGGAACAGGTGGAAAACCGGCTGGCGCTGATCAGCACGTTGAAAAAGAAATATGGTCAGGACGAGGAAGCGATCCTGGCATTCAGGGAAAAGGCACAGCAGCAGCTTGAAAAGATCACCCATGCCGAAGAGCGCATCGGTGAACTGGAAACCCGTGAAAGCAGTTTGAAAGACGAACTGGCGATCAAAGCGCTGGCTTTATCCAGCTCTCGCAAGGCAGCCGCAGAGAAACTCAGCCGGGGGGTTGAGAACGAGCTCAACGACCTGCGCATGGCAGGCGCGCGCTTCTCGGTGGACTTCCAGTTTCGCGAGGACCCGGATGGATTACCTGTCGGCGAGGGGTTCGTCGTGCGTTTTGATGAACGCGGCATCGACCAGGCTGAATTTCTCATCGCGCCCAACCCCGGTGAGGGGCTCAAGCCGCTGGTCAAGATCGCATCAG
>CAYPAG010000067.1:0-6172 GCA_964408645.1 uncultured Pelolinea sp.
GCCGATCAGCATTAATTTTTTTCTGGGAATAAGCCGTTCAATAAAACTTGCAGATAAGCCGAAAATCACAAAAAAAATCGACGAGATCGAAAGTGTGAATTTCAAGGCTGAGGGATCAGCGTTAGGTATTTCTGACGCGAGAATGCTCATCACCGGCACGATGCCGGCATTCATCAGAATATTAAGTAATGATGTGGAGAGAATCGCGGTTTTTGTTTTGCTCATCGAGAAACTTCCGATATTAATAATCCGCTGAGTATAGCACCTAAAAACAATCAAAAACCGACTCAATAAATTGGACAATTCTTATCAGGTAAAATTATTGCCGCCAAGAAAAGGACATCTATGAGACACAAACACACCCTATCCGTTGTCATCGCCTGCCTTGCGGTGTTGTCTGCAGTTTCGATTGCATCTGCGCAGGATGAACCAACTCCGGAAATCCCGGAAGTCAAAGACAGTTACGAGGGAAAACCATTATGCATGCCGGGCGTGTATCTGATCGATCCGGTGGACTGCCTGCCAATGGGACCTTCCATGACGTTGACCCACTGGGCGCGCAAGGGGATGACTCTTCCCCTTCGCCCGCTGCCCGCCTCGCACCCGGACCCTTCCTACACCCTGCTTGACAGGAATTACGCGAAGATCAACCTCTTGCCCGGCACCCAGGCTTCATGGTATCCGAACCTGGAATCTGCAGTGGCAGGCTGGGGTGCTCTGAGCACACTGCCGCCTGGTGAGACTTTCTTCATTACTTATGAGAATGTTGCTTATTACGAAAACAATCCTTATCTGAGCAACGAACGCGGCGAATGGATCAGGGCATCACCAACCACATTTTCCAACTATCAAGGATTGATTTTCAAACAGCAGCCGGTGAACGATTTTGGCTGGGTGCTGGATAACCTCACCCCGCGCAAAGAACCCAGCGTAAATGCCCCGCTTTCATCCGCCACTTTGGCGAAGCATGAGGTGGTTCAGGTGTTTGACCGTGTGGAAGCCGAAGGCACCACCTGGTACATGATCCGTCCCGGGCAGTGGGTGGACCGCACCAAGATCCGTGTAGTCTCACCTATGCTAAACGCGCCTGAGGGTGTGGATTCGGATCGCTGGATCGACATCAACCTTTACGAACAAACGCTCAGTGTGTATGAAGACGGGCGGTTGATTTTCGCGACATTGGCAGCCACCGGTTTTGAACCCTATTTCACGCAGCCAGGTTTATTCCAGGTTCGCGAGAAAAAAGAGTTTGAAACCATGACTGGCGCTTTCGCCACCGGCAAGGCGGATTACTATATGCTGGAGGATGTGCCCTGGACCATTTATTACGACGGCCCGCGCGCGATGCATGGCGCTTATTGGCATGTGAACTTCGGCTATGAAGTCTCGCATGGCTGCGTCAACCTGTCGATCGGAGACGCGCACTGGTTGTATGATTGGGCAAACGTTGGCGACTGGGTTTATGTGCACGATCCCAGCGGGCAAACGCCAACAGACCCGGAGTTTTACAAAGGAAGCGCAGCATTCTAATCATTATTTAAAGATTGAGTTCCCAGTAATAGCTGAAAAACAAATCAACCGCTCCCGTATGAAGGTCAGGAGCGGTTTTTGTTAAATACCGAGGGCGGCAGTGATGAAATCCCAATTGAAATAAAGGTCATAAACGCCTAACCCAAAGATGATCAGACCGCTGACGAGATTCACCCAGCGTGAATGGCGGGCAAAAAACCGGGTGATGGGACTTGCAAGCGCGCCGCCCAGAAATGAAAGCACCAGGAGGGGAAGTCCAAATCCAAGACCAAACCACAAGAAAGTTCCCAAACGGTCAAGAAACGCGCTGGACTGGAGGCTGATGGCAAAAATCGAAACGACCAGCGGTCCAGAACAAGGTAGAGCGATCGGGCCATATAGCAGTCCGTAGATAAATGCGTTGGCAAAGGGGTGCTTGAGTGCCGGCACCTGAATTTGCGGAATGGATTTGAAGGGATTGCGATCAGCAATCAGCAATATTCCCAACGCGATCAGGATTAGATCCGCCAAGGGCACCACGATCGATAATGCGCTGCCGATGGAAACCGAGAGCGCGGCAATGACCGCGCCCAGGATCAGCATCATGGTTAATACACCCAGCAGGACAAAAAATCCAAGAAAATATTTAGCGATTGACCTCTTGTCCGAGTCCTCTCGGCTGGCACTGATATAGGCCAGATATCCGGGATACATCGGAAAGACACATGGGCTGGTGGTTGCCAGGAGCCCGATGCCAATTGAGGTCAGAATTGATCCAAAATCCATTTACTAAGATTCATCCAGGAACGGCTGCAGGAATTCCAGCAGCTCGTCTGCGCTTTTAATGCCGAAAGGCAGCAAATTCGCTTCACCTTGTTTGTCGATGATCAGCATCGGCGTGGAGGGCGGATTGAGAAATTGAGGGCCGTAGAGATCGCTGATTTCATTGATCAATTCGGTGGAAGCGACCGTGTACAACCAGTCAAATCCATTTTCCTTGACATAACCAGTCAACTGAGGGACCGATTCGTTCGGGTCAATGTCAATTCCCAGACTGACAAAATCTTCTCGGTCGCCAATCAATTCGTGTAATTCCTTGACCTCAATCTGCTGCCTGAAACAATTGGAACACCAAACCGCCATCGTCTCAACCAAAACCACTTTCCCCTGAAGATCAGCCACGCGGAAAACTGAGCCAGTATTTACATCTGTCAATTCCATGGCATACCAGCCCGGTTGGACAATTTGCGGCGCTGCCAGCGATTCCTGTTCTGGAGGTAAAGATTCACCGGACGGTTCTTCCGCTACAGGGGCAGATTCAACAGCTGATGCAGCTGGTTCAACCGGCGCGGGTGAGCATGCTGACACCACCAAAGCCGCAAATATTAATGTACCTA
Source organism: uncultured Pelolinea sp. (assembly GCA_964408645.1). Taxonomy (GTDB): domain Bacteria; phylum Chloroflexota; class Anaerolineae; order Anaerolineales; family Anaerolineaceae; genus Pelolinea. The sequence continues at coordinate 2,907 of CAYPAG010000067.1, forward strand.
AAATCCAGTGTCGATTTTTCATTTTGTCTCCATTTAAGGAAAATTTAACCTTACAGGCAGACAGATAATCATTAATGAAATATAAAATCCCCTCAACAGAGTTAAGGGGATTTTAATAATATTTTACTAATACCTAAAGATCGTAAATCTCTTTATATTTGGTTTCCAGGTAGCGGACATAGGGTTCGGGTGTAATCTTCGACCCGGTCACTTTTTCCACCAGCTCCTGCGGTTCATACTTGGCGCCGTACTTGTGCAGGTTTTCCCTCAACCAGCCGAGAATGCCATCAAACTTGGCTTGACCGACCTGACCGTCAATACCCTGAATATCCTTGGCCATTGCTTCCCAGATCTGGGCGGAGACCAGATTGCCCAAGGCATAGGTCGGAAAATAACCGAATCCCCCGAATGACCAGTGCACATCCTGAAGAATACCTACCCCATCATTGGGCGGAGTAAGTCCCAGATAATCATTAATTTTCTCATTCCACATTTCAGGCGCGTCTTTCACAGCCAGGCTGCCTTCCATCAAAGCGATCTCCATTTCCAGACGCAGCATAATGTGCAGGTTATAGGTTGCTTCGTCAGCTTCCACGCGAATTAACGAAGGTTCCACTGCGTTGATTCCTTTGTAAAAAGCATCCAAATCGAGGTTGCCCAATTGTGAAGGGAACATTTCTTTAAGCATGGGGAAATAATGCGTCCAGAATGGTTTCGATCGGCCAATCAAGTTCTCCCACATGCGCGATTGGGATTCATGCACTGCCATGGAAGCACCACCTCCCAACAACGAGCGGTTGTATTTTTTGTCGATGCCCAATTCATAGAGCGCGTGTCCGCACTCATGCATGGTGCTGAAAAGCGCGGATGGCAGATATTGAGGATTAAATCGCGTGGTGATGCGGACGTCATTGAGGCCAAAACCGGATGTGAAAGGATGGACAGATTCATCCTGACGGCCATGGCTCCAGTCATATCCAAATTGGGAGATGACCATTTCACCGAATTCCCTCTGTTTCTCCGCCGGATACTCCAGCGAAAGGAAGGAGCGATCCACCTGCGGTTTACCGCTGATGGCTTTGATCAGCTCAACCTGTTTTGGGCGCAGATTGTTAAATATCTCCTGAACCTCAACTGTCTTCATTCCGGGTTCAAAATCATCCAGCAGCGGATCATAAACATGATCCCAGGGTTTGAAGAAGTCCGCGTACTGACGCCTTAATTCAACCAATTTTTCGAGATGAGGTTGAAAACTCTTGAAATCTGATTTGGCTTTTGCTTTTTCCCATACCGATTGCGCGACCGTTGAAACGCGGGCGAACTCAGCCACAAATTCAGGGCTGAGCTTGGTTTTTTTCTCATATTCTCGTTTGGTTACCTTCCAATAACGCGCGTCATCCGAATCGGGATCCATACCTTTGACATCGGAACTCAGGTCATCGATAAGCCGGCCGATCTCGTCGGAAGTAAATTTCACATGAATGAGACCTTCCAGCGTGGAGATCTGTTCTCCGCGGTCTTCGGCGCCGCCTTCCGGCATATTCACCAATTGGTCCCAACCCAGCAGAGCGCTGACAGCCTGCAGGTCAGCCACCTCCGCAATCAATGACTTTAATTTATCCATTTTTTCGTTCATGATATCTCCTAAAGAATTTAATTACACTACTTGCCAGTGAAGCTTTTCATTTTTAAGAGCAGCTAATATCTCTTTTGAGATATCCACAGAAGCGCGCCGCTGCGCTTCGCTGGTCTGCCCCGCGATGTGCGGAGTCGCGATCACCCGCGGATGTTTGATTAATTCCAGGTTTTGAGGCGGTTCATTCTCAAAAACATCCAGTGCCGCTCCGGCCACTTTTCCGCTGTTTAAAGCGGATAACAACGCGGATTCATCAATGATTCCACCGCGCGCTGTGCAAACAAGATAAACCCCATTCTTCATGCGCGAGATCATCTCTGAATTGATCATACCGCGCGTTTTTTCGGTTAAAGGCGTGTGCACGGCAATGAAATCCGATCGCTCAATGATCTCATCCATCATCAACAGTTCACCGCCGATGATGCGGATGGTCTCGGGGATGGTGAAATCGCAGCAGGCATTGATGCGCATGCCCATCGCTGCCGCCAATTGACCCACTGTCGATCCGATGCGCCCAAAACCAATAATCCCCAGGGTCTTGCCGTAAAGCTCAGTTCCCATAAATTCTTTTTTCGACCATTCGCCGCGCTTCATGCCGGCATCCGCGCGCGGTATCTCGCGTGCAAGGGCGAAGATCAACCCCAAGGTGAGCTCAGCCACGGATTCCGTGGTTGCGCTGGGCGCGTTAACAACGACAATCCCTTTTTCCCTGGCCGCGTCCAAGTCAATGTTATCCACCCCAACGCCCGCCCGCCCAATCACCTTTAAATTATCCCCCGCTTCGATTAACTCGCGAGTCATTTTGGTTCGGCTGCGGATGATGATCGCGTCGTAATCTTTTAATTCGATCATGATATCTTCATTCGAAATGCCGGGGCGCTTGACCACTTGCGCTTCTTTTTCCAGAATGTTGACCCCGACATCGTCGAGGCCATCAGTAACAATAATCCGCCAGGGATCCATTTTCTCCTCCAGTATGAGAAAGTGACTTATTTTAACCGATTCAGATATGGCAGTTTAGTGACAAATATCTTGATTATTTAAAAAATTACTACACGAAACAGCCAAGACTAAAAAATTAAAAATCTGGTGCCTGCGCATTTTGCTGTGCAAACACCAGATCGCAGATCCGAGGAAATGGCTATTCGTAACGAAGCGCTTCCACGGGTTCGAGATTGGCCGCGCGGTTGGCTGGATAGATGCCAAAGAAAAGGCCAACCGCGGTTGAGAAGATTGTCGCCAGCAGAATCGCGCTCAGGCTAACGTTCGGTGTAAATGGCGTCCCCGAAGCCGCGGCGATGCGTCCGACTGCAAAGGAAATCAACCAACCGAAAATGATGCCGATGACGCCGCCGATAAAACTCAGGAGAGAGGATTCAGTGAGAAACTGGATCAGAATATCCGCCTTACGAGCGCCAACCGCCTTGCGCAGGCCAATCTCCTTGGTGCGTTCGGTGACAGAAACGAGCATGATATTCATAATGCCGATGCCGCCCACCAAGAGGGAAATTGCCGCGATACCTCCGAGGAATATCGTGAGCACATTGGTGATCGTGCCCGCGACGGACAAAAAGTCTTCCTGGGTGAAAATGGTGAAATCATCCGCGCCGAGTTCAGTGCGATGGCGCGT
>CAYPAG010000067.1:6272-9172 GCA_964408645.1 uncultured Pelolinea sp.
CTTCCTGGGTGAAAATGGTGAAATCATCCGCGCCGAGTTCAGTGCGATGGCGCGTGCGCAGGATCTGCGCGATCTCTTCAACAGCCAAGGGCACCGAGCGGGCATCCACCGCCTGGGCGTAAGCCACATCCACATGGTCGCGTTCGCGATTGAGGAGGCGCACGCGGGCTGTGGTCAAGGGAACCAAAATGAGATTATCCTGGCTGCCGAAGGAGCCGCCGCCCTTGGGTTCGAGGATGCCAATCACACGGAAAGGCTGCCCCTCAATTCGGATCGTTTCCCCGACGATAAGTTCACGCCGGCCAAACAGCTTGTCGGCTACTTCCGGCCCCAGCAAAGCCACAGACGCACGTCCATTGACGTTGTCATCGGTGATGAAACTGCCTTCGATCAGACTGTAATTTCGCACGATTTCAAAATCGGGGGTCACACCGAACAGTTCAACGATCGCGGTTTCCCCGCCAAAGCTGGCGCTGACACTGCCATTGACCACCGGCGCCACCCTTTCCACATGCGGCGCCTGGAAGACATCGTTGATTGCCGCAACGTCAGCCATGGTCAGCGGTTGTTCATTGCGCACATCCTGGGTGAAGTTGCCCTCAAACACAAACAACAAATTGGTGCCGATACCGCTGATGGAACCCAAAATGGTATCCTGCGCGCCGGTGCCGACTGCCAACATGGCGATTACCGCGGCAACGCCGATGACGATGCCAAGGATGGTCAATGCGGCGCGCAGTTTATTGGACAGGACACTCTCAAGCGCCTCCCGGATCGATTGGGTTAGATTCATTTTTTCACCGCCACCAAACCATCATACAGGTTGATCACCCGCTGGGTCAATTTCGCAATCTTCGGATCATGCGTCACCACGATCAGCGTGGTGCCAAATGACTTGTTCAAATTCAGGAGCAAGTCCATGATCTCATCACCGCTTCTTGAATCCAAGTTGCCAGTCGGCTCATCCGCCATGATGATGGCTGGATTATTGATAATCGCTCGGGCAATCGCCACGCGCTGCTGCTGTCCGCCGGATAATTCTGTGGGTCGGTGGTTGACACGATCACCCAGCCCCACAGAAGTCAAAGCTTCTATTGCTTTTTCACGCCGGCCTTCCACCATACCCGCATACCTTAAAGGCAGTTCAACATTTAAAAGCGCGCTGGAACGGGAAAGCAGGTTGAAATTTTGAAAAACAAAACCAACTTTCTGATTGCGGACCACCGCCAATTGGTCGTCAGTCATGTTCGAGACCAGCTCGCCATCAAGGAAATATTCACCGGAAGTCGGCCTGTCAAGGCATCCGATGATATTCATCAAAGTCGATTTACCTGAGCCGGAGGGGCCCATAATGGCGACCACTTCACCCTGCTGGATGCTGATGGACACGCCCGCCAGGGCATTGACCTGAACCTCGCCCATCTGGTAAACCTTGGTGATATCGCGGGTCAGAATTACATCTTGCTTTTTCGCCATTTACTGCCTCACGAACGGTGGCGGCCCGCCGTTGGACTGGAAAAACGAGGGCGGGTTCAAGACCACCAGGTCACCCGGGGATACTTCGCCTTCAGTGATCTGCGTCTCCGTGTCCGAAGAAGCGCCAGTCTCAACATTCACTTCAGTCAAGCGGTTATTCTTGAGCAAATATACAACCCGTTGACCATCCATCAAACGAACAGCGCGATTGGGCACGATGAGCACATCCTTGATTTCGCTTACGATGATGTTGACTGCCGCTGTCATGCCTGGACGAACCTGTTCATCGGGATCAATGATCCGTAGCGTTACTTCAAAATCCACGCCATTTCCCGAATCAACACCCACGGAAGAGACTTCAGTCACCTCACCCTGGTAAGTTTTCGCAGTTACCGCGTCAAAGCTCAATTCAACTTTCTGGCCTACACTCACCCGGTTGATATCAACCTCCGAGATATCCACGCGGACAAATAACTCGGACAGGTCATCAATGCGGAAACCCTGCGCGCCGGTGGAGACAGAGTCTCCGACTTTCGGCAGCGCCCGGGTGACCGTTCCATTGAACGGCGCTTCGAGCCAACCCAGGGATACGGTGGCTTCGGCAGCCGCGACGCGCGCTTCTGCCGCGCTGATATCATCCGCGTTGGGGCCATCCTTCACGCGCTGCCATTCACGTTCAGCGTCCCGCAATTTCGACAAGGCTACATCATAACTGGCAAAATCATCCGCCACCTCTCGGTTGTAAGGGCGGCCCAAGACGTAATTCAATTCACGTAGCGCTTTATCTCTCGCGAACTGCGCGTCAGCCAGTACCTGTTCCGCCTCAATTTTCTTTGGATCATCATCAGGCAAATCACCAACCGCATCGAAGACAGCTTCAGCCGACCTTAACTCCTCCTCGAGTTGGATAAACCGGGAACGCGCCGCATTGATGCGGTCCCAGCTGGCGCCGCTGTAATTCCATTGGTCGCGGTCATCGGTCGCGGTTCGAAATTCTTTTTCAGCCTGCAGCAGATCCTGATATTTTTGTGAGCTGTCGGTGGTTGAGTTGGCCAGATCATCCAGTTCTTTCCTGGCATTCACCAGATCAGATTGGGCCAGAATAACTGATTGCGGTAGCGTGTTATCCGCCAAGTCAGCCAGAATTTCGCCTTCCTTGACTTGTTCGTTAACTTGCACGTAAACATGTTCGACCCTGCCGGTGGTTTGCCAATTCAAGTCCGCGGTTTGCCTGGCTTCCACGATGCCGGTTGCTCCAACGATCGCGATCAGGTCTCCCTGTTCCACCACCGCGGTTTGATACTCTTCATCGGTGTTGGCATTGCCATTGAGAAGGCTGAAGAGCAGGAAAATCACTACAGCCAGGAGCAATAGTCCGCCTAACCAACGGATTTTTTTGGCTTTAAACCAGGCGATCAAGCCGC
>CAYPAG010000068.1:0-9086 GCA_964408645.1 uncultured Pelolinea sp.
CTGTAGGTGTTTCTAAAGATAGCGGCCGGCGGGAGACTTTGATCATATTTTCAACTTTTTTCACCGGCACTTCCAACTCTTCCGCCAGTTCCTCGATCAACGGATCGCGCCCCAGTTTCTGGGTGAGCTGATGTTGTGTTCTTAATAGTTTATTGATCTGGTCGCCCATGTGGACTGGGACACGAATCGTACGGCCTTGGTCAGCAATCGCGCGCGTCACTGCTTGGCGGATCCACCAAGTGGCGTACGTGCTGAATTTGTGGCCGCGACGGTAATCGAACTTTTTGGTCGCGCGGATTAAGCCTATGTTTCCTTCCTGGATCAGATCAAGGAAAGGAACACCGCGCCCCATATATTTCTTGGCTACGCTGATCACCAGTCGTGAATTAGCGGTGATCAAATGTTCGCGAGCAGCCCAACCATCTTCGATCAGATGAAGCAATTCCTCACCGCGTTTCTTCCCAATACGGCCGTGGGCAAGCTCTTCGCGCGACATGCGCCCTCTTTCAATTCGCTGCGCCAAGTCAACTTCTTCTTCTGCAGTCAGCAAAGGAACACGGCTTACTTCCTTGAGATACAAACCAATCGTATCGTCGGTGTCTATGTGCTTAAGATCATCAACCGTTTCCTCGTGGATCTCTTCGACGATCTCCTTAACTTCATCTTTTGATAATTCTTCTTCTGAAGGTTCTGGAGTGAGGTCGTCATCATCCATATAGGGAATGCCCGCTGCCATGAGAGCGGCGAACACTTCTTCCAGTTGGGCGACGTCTTGCTCCGCTTCCGGAAAATAATGCAAAATATCGTCAATGGTGACGTAAGATTTTTTGTGTCCAAGATCCACCAGGCGCGAGATCGCGGAGAACTCCAAATTCTCTTCGTCATCCATTACATCAATCTTTTTATCATCCATCAAGTTGAGAAACCTCGAAATATTTGGTTTTACAGTCTTACAGGAATCCTGATTATTACTAATCAGAATACACTTTTTATCGGCAAAAATCAATAACAAAGCTGGGAAATAAGAAAGATCTTATTGGGTGCTTAAGGTTGTGTGTTTGCCAGACTGCACAAACAAACACTATACAGATAAAAAAGAGGTTTGTCAACTACTAAGAAATTGTTAACAAAGATTTAACATCAAGCATGATAACCGCTTAAGCCGGATATGAAATCCCGGAATTGATCGGGGAGTGGCACGGAGAAAATACGGGGATTTTCTTTATAAGATAGTGAGATCTCCAAAGATTGGGCATGGAGGAATAACCTGTTGATGCTTTTTTCAGCGCGGATTTCGCAGCCCCAAAAATATTGGCGATCACCAGCAATGGGGAGACCGATGGAAGCACAATGCGCACGGATCTGATGGGTGTAACCGGTCGCGGGCACGATACGGAAAAGCGAGAAGGCAGACCATTTTTCTACCAACTCAATTGATGTTAAAGCTTTTTTTCCATTAATGGAATCAATGATGGTACGGTGTTTACGATCTCCGTTGACCCTCAGGGGCAGCTCGATTTTCTTCTCATTCCACAAAGGGAATCCTTGTACAATTGCCAGGTAGGTCTTTCTAATCCTGCGATCCGAGAACTGAGAGTTCATGTAGCGATGAGCCTCGGCATTTTTTGCGAAAAGTATGATTCCGCTGGTTTCTTTGTCCAGGCGGTGGACGGCCCAGATATTACCGAATTCATTTTTAAGCATGGAGCGTAAATTGGGGAGGTTGGGCTGAAATCCATCCTCGATGGATAATAATCCGCAGGGTTTATTTAGAATGATCACATTCTCATCTTCAAAAACCACTGGTATTGAAACAAAATTAAAATCATGCACAGCATTTGATTTTATAATAATTTAACTACCAGCCAGGAGGCGTTATGTTAATTGTCCATGTTCATGTGCATGTAAAAAATGACTTCATAGAAAGTTTCAAGCAAGCCAGTATAGAAAATGCCAGAAACAGCTTAAACGAACCTGGTATTGCCAGGTTTGATCTGGTCCAGAGTAACGATGATCCAGCACGATTTGTCCTAAATGAGGTTTACAGGACCCCAGAAGCCGCAGCCGCTCACAAAGAAACCGCGCATTATAAGAAGTGGCGGGATGAGGTCGAAGAAATGATGGCGGAGCCGAGATTCAGCCAGAAATTCACTAATTTATTTCCTCTTGAGGATAACGCATGGTAGAAATGAAATCCGAGTTCATCACTGCTGGCAAGATCATTTTCGGGCTTAATCAAATAATTCAATTTCCAAAATTGGTAGAAGATTGGGGGAAACGTGCCTTTTTGGTCAGAGGAAAAAGCCGGGCACATGGTGATCGCTTTTATCAGCTTCTGAGTCAAATGGATTTAGAAGTTACCGAATTTAGCGTGAACCATGAACCTGAAATCGAAACTATTGTTAAGGCGGTTCAACTAGCCAGGGAAAACCATTGCGGATTCGTGATCGGTTTTGGCGGCGGGTCAGTGATTGACACAGGTAAAGCCGTGGCTGCGATGCTGAGTAATGGGGGAGATTTGCTGGATTACCTTGAAGTTGTAGGCAAAGGGCAACCTCTGCGAATTAATAGTAAACCTTATATTGCGATTCCGACCACAGCCGGTACAGGCAGTGAGGTGACCAAGAATGCAGTCGTTAGCGTTCCGGATAAACATGTCAAGGTGAGCATGCGAAATAATTTCATGTTGCCGGACATCGCATTGGTTGATCCGCAATTCACCATTGGTTTACCAAAGGATGTGACAGCCACATCAGGGATGGATGCCTTCATCCAGGTGGTTGAGCCTTATGTTTGCAATTCTCCCAATGCAATGGTGGACATGTTCTGCCGCGATGCGATTGCCAGGGCCGCAAAATCACTACCCAGGGTTATTGAAAATGGGGGAGACGAAGAAGCGCGAACCAATATGTCCTGGGTGAGTTTGATGGGCGGGCTGTCGTTGGCAAACGCGAAATTGGGTGCTGTGCATGGTTTCGCAGGGCCAATTGGCGGTATGTTCGACGCACCGCACGGTGCGGTATGCGCAGCGCTGATGCCGGCGGTGATGCGAGTTAACAGCGAATTGCTCAAAGATAGGGTAGAAAATGAGAACATTTCTAATCGCTATTTGGAAGTTGCCCAATGGGTGACAGGACGGGAAAACGCAAGCATTGAAGAAGGCGTTCGTTGGTTTGAGGATTTAAACGCGAAGTTGGAAATCAAACCCTTAAGATCCTTTGGTATCGAAAGAGAGAATTTCGCGCAAATTGTGGAAAAAGCCGGGCATTCATCCAGTATGAAAGGCAATCCTGTTGATTTAACTTTTGAAGATATGAACCGGATGCTTGAATTAGCTTTTTAAATTTTTGTTAATTCACAAAAAAACTTACACCCAATACACCAGGCCCGCCATGCACGAGTATAGCAGGCGGTAAATTTGTGATGGGAATATTAGTTATTCCTGTTTTGCTGCTCAACTCAGCTGACAAAGATTTTGCCTCTTCAAAAGCACCGCCATGCTGAACATTGAGAAAAGAGGTCTCGCTTTGTGGGCAATGGTCAGTGACCAGCTCCATAAAGCGCGCTAAAGCTTTTTTTCGAGTGCGTAGGGATTCGATGACTTTTACCTCGCCATTTTCAATCCCCAAAATAGGTTTGACCTGGAGTACAGAACCAACCAGCGCTTTGGCAGCTCCAATTCGCCCGCCTTTTTGAAGATACTCCAGCGTATCCACCAAAAAATAGGTGCGGTTGCGTTCGGCCAGGTCAAGTACTTTTTGGGAAATGTCCTTTGCGTTTAACCCGCTTTCCGCCCATTGAAGCGCACAGCGAACAAGCGTCCCCAATCCGGCACCGAGCAACGGTGTATCGAGTACTGTGATTTTTCCATCAGGAAATTCCTGCGCCGCAACAATTGCCCGGCTGAAGGTTCCGCTCATTTTGGAGGTTGGACAAATGATCAAAATTTCATCCCCTGATTTGTTCAGATCCTCCAATATAGGCTGGTATAAGTGCGGATATGGCGCTGTGGTTTTGGGAAGCACATTGGATTTTTTCAGGCGTTCAATAAAGGTTGCGGAATCAATTTCCGTATCATCCCTGTAGCTTTCTTCGCCGAAAATGACAATCTGTGGCAGGAGGGGTATTTTCATTTTCCTTGCCTCCTCTACTGGGATCGAGGATAACGTATCGGAAATTATTCTGACCATCGTAACCTCCCACTGTCTCTAATAATTTTTAGCTGCTGGAAGTCCACCAACTGATTCAGCATTCAGTACCGCATTAAGAATCGCGTCAGCAAACACCAGCGGTGCGAAAGCACACAAGATGTTAATGTCAATCTTTTTACTGCCTGTGGAAAGCCCGAACACGGTGTCGCCATCAAACATGCTAAAAGCTGGTTGTGTAGTGAGTGTGATACCATCCGAAGCGCATTCGGCGAATCGGTTGGCTGCGGCTTTATCCAATTTCGCGTTTGTGGCGATTGCGCCAATGATTGTATTTTGTTTGCTGGCAAAAGTCATAATGCCTCTGCCGACCATGCTGCCCAACACATCCAAAGTATTGGCAAACCGGTCGCTTGAATATTTTGTGGACGGCGGTAAAATTTTTCTGGCACCAGCGATGATGCGACGATCTTTGTAATTCAGAATGTCCCCAAATGCGTTGACAGCGACAATCGCGCCAATGATTACCCCGCCGCCGATGTCCCGGCTGCTGGTGCCTATACCCGACTTCATTGCGCCCTGCATACCGAAAATCTTGCCGACCGATGCGCCTGTTCCCGCGCCAAAATTTCCTTCAGCTGGTTTATTATTGCTGGCATTCAGACAAGCCTGATACCCCATCTTCGCATCCGGACGGATATTTGGATCACCAATGCCCAAGTCGTAAAGGATAGCCGCGGGGACAATGGGCACGATTGCCGGACCGGTTTTATAACCGATTTTCTTTTCTTCCAAAAAGCGCATCACGCCGCCGGCAGCGTCTAACCCAAATGCGGATCCACCCGATAGCAGAATTGCGTGGACTTTTTGGACGAGCCGATTGGGTCTTAAAAGATCAGTCTCACGGGTGCCTGGCGCACCACCACGCTGACTTACTCCGCCAATCGCGCCTTTTTTACATAAGATCACGGTGCAGCCGGTAAGCGCTGTGTCATCCTGCGCGTGACCGATCAATAGATTTTCTACATCAGTTATTGAGTTATTTTGTGTCATGACTTTATTTTATATAATTCAATAGGATTATTTAAGTTGTTAGTATTATAAATGTGGCAAATTGTTGAAGAATAGCGAGAATATTAATGAATTCAAACGATTTCAAGAATGACCGCGTAGCTTTTGTGATATTTGGCGTTACCGGTGATCTGACCAAGCGGAAACTTCTACCGGCATTGTATGAACTTAATAGGGAAGGCCGCCTTCCAGATAAACTGGAAATTATTGGTTTCGCCCGCAGGCCGTGGACGAATGACCAAATGAGGCAAGTTTTACACGATGGCATTGTGGAGTTTTCCCGTGTAAAACCGGTTGAAATGCCAATCGTTGATGACCTGCTTGAAAATTCGATTTTTCTTCAATCAGATTTCGATGAAATCGAAGGGTTCATGGAACTAAACCGTTACCTGAGTGAGAAAGACTTTAAAAAGATCGTCTTTTACCTTGCCACTCCACCAGAATCTTACAGGACCATCATCCGCAATTTGGCTGTTTGCCGAGATTATGCCCACGAAAAAGATTATGTGCGTATAGTCGTTGAAAAACCCTATGGGCGGGATCTTTCATCCGCAAATGAGCTTGAGCATGATTTGCATGAATGTTTTTCTGAAGATCAGATCTTCCGGATTGATCACTACCTGGGTAAGGAAACGGTGCAGAACATTTTGGTGTTCCGCTTTGCCAATGGTATTTTTGAGCCTTTGTGGAATAAGAATTACATAGATCATGTGCAGATTACTGTGGCTGAATCAGTGGGCGTGGGGACACGCGCCGGGTATTTTGACCATGCCGGTGTTATTCGTGATATGTTCGCTAATCACCTGCTGCAGTTGGTGACATTGACAGCCATGGAAGCGCCTTATGCTTTCAATGCCTTTTCCGTGCGGGATGAAAAAATGAAAGTGCTGCAATCGCTTCGGCCTCTCAAGGGAAATGCAGCGATGGAAAATACTTTTCGCGCCCAATACCAGGAAACGTTAATTAATGGGGAAAATCTGCCAGGATATCTTCAAGAGGAACGCGTTGCCGAAGGGTCCACCACTGAAACTTACATGGCGGCAAGGTTATTTGTTGATAACTGGCGCTGGGCAAATGTGCCATTCTTCGTCCGCAGCGGCAAACGTCTGCCTGCCAGAAAAACTGAAATCGCGATTCAATTTAAACAAGTGCCTTTGTCACTATTCAATTGGGAGAATTTGGCTGGCGAAGCTCCGAATGTACTGGTATTGAGGCTGCAGCCAGATGAAGGCATCACTTTGTCATTCGGGGCGAAAATTCCCGGGCGAGAAAATAAAATCGCGCCGGTCAATATGCAATTTCGATACCAAGAGTCATTCGAGACCGATCCGCCGGAAGCTTACGAAAGATTGTTATTGGATTGTCTGATTGGAGATCAGACACTTTTTACCAGGCATGATGAAGCGATTGAACAATGGCGGTTTGTTACAGATATACTCGAAGCTTGGGAAACTAATCCGGTGGATATACTGCCTCAATATTCAATTAATACCTGGGGTCCGGCTGAGGCAGATCGTTTTATTGAATCCGAAAACCGAAAATGGCGCAATAATTATTAGCTCTACTGAACCGGACGTTTACAGTTTGGGCAGAATTTTTGGTTTTTGGTTAATAGATAACCGCAGGATCGGCAAGTGAATGGCTGCAGATTACCCATCGGTGCTCCGCAGGCGATGCAGCTGGGAGCGCCTGTGGGGTTGGCTGTCAGGCAGTACTCACATGTGACTCTTTTTATACGGTCCGAAAGTTCATATCCGCTGCCAAGCGCTTTTGCGTTGGATTCGAGCACCCGCCAAACTTCATCGGTTAACTGAACATACTCAATATCCTGTGCCAGGTCATCCAGGCGGTGAAGCAGATTCAGCGGATTTCGAAATGCGGCTAGAGCTGACAATCCCAGACTCGCGGCAATGCCAAACCAGGTTTGCTGGCCAACCTGAACCATGACTCCATCCTCAACAGAAAGAAGCGACACACCCAATGCGGTTTCACCGCCCGAGGTGCGATAATCACGGGTTTTGATCTGAACCGCAAGATTATCCCCGCTGCCAATCTTTTGAACTTCAAGGTTGCCGCGATTGAAATGGACCAATAGCGTTTGCGCCAGATCTTCGGGTTTGAACTGTCCGTGAAAAATTCTTTGCTCCATTTGCTATCGATTATAATCGGTTAGCTCTTTAGACCTTGAAAATGAAGAAAATCTCTCTGATTATTTTGCTTTCTCTGGTATTCCTGATCAGCATCAGTACCCTCAGCGTGGTGAATGCTTCTGGTTTTGAACAGCAGCCAACTATTTCCATCCCCACGGTTACCGGAACTCCCAAAGGTATAACCGCTATGGTGCCTTTAAGCCAGACGGATTCGGTCAACGTCCGCTCGGGACCAGGAGCGCTTTTTGATAAGGTGGGTGTGATATTGCCAGGTCAGGAAGTGCCTGTCTTGGGTAGATCAGCGGGCGGGGACTGGATTATGGTTGAGTACCCAGGCGCGCCGAATAATATTGGATGGGTTTACTCCCCATTGGTGATTGTTTCACCTGGTGAACTGCCTATCATTGAACCACCACCCACGGTCACTCCTGCGGTTACACAAACGGTTAACGCCACGCTTGCCGCTCAATTCATTACTACACCTATACCAACACGATTAGCTACCTTCACCCCCTCAGACCCCATGATCGTTCCAACTTATGCGGATATCTCAAGGACATCCTTCCTGGGAAAGATTCCAATGGGATTGGTGGTTATAATTTTAGGTGGATTGGGTGGGCTTCTGGCGATCTTTTCCAGCGTCCGACAAAATTAAATATTGCTAAATCTGAAATTCAGAGATGGTTTTACCGGGTTTCTTGGCCACCCGTAGCCAGCGGCTGGCGCGATTCGCAACGCCAAACATTTTGGTTAATTCGTCTGCATGCCGCTTGACCGCGTCTTCACCAATTTTCACCATGGTATCCACTTCGACTTTACTAAACATCGTGTAATTGAATACATCCGGTCGGATTAGAATATCTGGCTTGTCCACCTTGATCCTTAGCTCTGTGACCATATTCATCATGATTTCCATGGAGTTAATAAAAACATGCATTGCCTGGCCGAGACGGAATTGATTAAGTTGGTCAACAATGAACTGTGGAATTGGGACAAAAGGCGGAATGTCCATTCGTGGAGTCTCGGGCCATCTATCCAATGGGGGGATTAGGTTGACAGCAACAACCGGAAGGTCAGGGTTCAACCAACGGGCGGTGGACACCGGAACAGGGTCAAGTACACCTCCGTCCACCAGATTGAGATCTCCGAATTTTATCGCCGGAAAGATACCTGGTACTGCTGTGGTGGCTTTAACCGCATCCACGATCTTTCCTTCATTCATAATGATCGGCGTTCCCGAAACGGTATCTACGGATACCGCGGCAAATTTAATTTTCAAATCCTCAAAAGTTGAATCGCCGAAAGTATTTTCCAATTCCTTATATAATCCGCCCAATCCAAGCAGGGAAGGGGCGTCATCGCTTGAGCGCTGAAAGATATCGGTGAATTTCAATCGTGAAGAGAGCTTGATGATTTCGTTTACAGATATACCAAATGCATATAGGGCGCCGACGATCCCGCCTGCGCTGGTGCCGGCAATCGCGTCTATTTCAAATCCTTCTTTTTCCAACTGGCGGATCACGCCGATATGGGCAAACCCTTTGGTTCCGCCTCCGCCGAGTGCTAAACTGATCTTCTTTGCCATACAACCTGAATTCTAACAAATTATTTTTTTAAGACCGTAAAATGTTAAAATTAGCATATGGCGAAAAAGATCATTGCAACCAACAGGAAAGCCAAATTTGAATTCTTCTTGCTTGAGCATTATGAAGCAGGT
>CAYPAG010000069.1:0-8772 GCA_964408645.1 uncultured Pelolinea sp.
AACATGCGGCCCTGTCAAGGCCGAGACCGCGGGTTCGAATCCCGTCGCTCCCGCCTAAAATCCGGCATCAGCCGGATTTTTTGTTAGATTGATAGCTTTTTTTTCTATATAATATAAATGTAGGTTCTACTCTAATAAGACAATTTCAACAGGAGCTGATGATGGCTGAAAATTCTTCTGGCGGGAAAGCAAAAACTATTCATTTCACAATTAACAGTGTCGAGAAGTCAATTGAAATTGATCCCAATAAGCTCCTGCTTGATTATCTGCGGGAGAGCGGTCTCAAGAGTGTAAAATCCGGCTGTCGTGAAGGTGACTGCGGGATGTGCACGGTGCTCATCAATGGCGTGCCCACCAACTCTTGTTTAATAAAGGTCGGAACCATTGAAGGAAAGAAAATAGAAACGCTTGAATCCTTGGGAACACCTGCCAACCTGCATCCCTTGCAGCAGTCATTTCTTGAAACTGGCGCTATCCAATGCGGTTTTTGCACTCCCGCGCAGATACTTACCGCCAAAGCCTTACTTGACAAGAATCCTCGCCCAACTGAATTAGAAGTGCGCGAAGGGCTTGCCAGTGTTATGTGCCGCTGCACTGGATATGTGCGGATCGTGGATGCTGTCATGCGGGCTGCAGCGCGATTGCGAGGCGAGTCGGTTCCGGATTACACAGTTCCAGAGATGAAATTACCACATGACGTAAGCCACTTCAAACTGCCGGAGGAATTCAAACGGAGGGATGGAAACACCGCCCCCCTCCCGCCCCTGGTTTTGACACCGGAAAATATGACAGACTTGAATTCGGTCGGGAAATCACCCGTGAAAGTGGATGGCGTTAAATTGGTCACTGGCAATCCAGCCTTTACTGATGACGTCCAACCGGATGGGTTGTTGTTTGGAGCTCTTTTGACCAGTCCACACGCCCACGCCAGAATTCGAAATATTGATGTCAGCAAGGCACTGGCACTTCCAGGTGTCCGTGCTGTTTTGACTTATAAAGATGTCCCGCGCATCAAGTATGCCACCGGCGGCCAGAGTTATCCTCAGCCGCTGCCTTATGACCAGGTTGTTTTGGATAATAAGGTGCGTCATGTCGGCGACCGTGTCGCTGTGCTGGCCGCGGACAGCCGTGAGATCGCGGAAAAAGCACTTCAGCTGATTGATGTGGATTATGAAGTGCTTTCGCATGTGCTGGATGCGGAAGAAGCGATGAAGGATGGAGCACCGATCATCCATGATGAATCGGACACTGAAGCGATTCATGATCCTGAGCACAACACGGTTTATCACATAGAAGCTGAAGTAGGGCAAGTTGATTCTGCCTTTGCTGAGTGCGATATGATCCACGAAGGTGAGTTTCGCACACCCAAACAACAGCATGGCCAAATGGAACCACACATTTGCATCACTTATCTGGATGAGGATTACCGCTTGGTCGTGCGCACAAGCACCCAGGTGCCATTCCACGTCCGCCGCATCATTGCCCCTCTAATAGGCTTACCTGAAAAGAAAATTCGCGTGATAAAACCGCGCATTGGCGGCGGTTTCGGCGGCAAGCAAGAGATCATGCTGGAAGATCTCTGCTCACTGCTTACGCTCAAGACAGGCAAACCAGTCCGCCTGGAATACACACGCAGCCAGGAATTCACCAGCGGGCGTTCGCGCCATCGTCAGGTGATTCGCTACAAATTGGGCGTCAAAGATGAAAAACTGATCGCTGCGGAGCTGCGGCTTATCGGTGACACTGGCGCTTACGCTACTCACGGCTTGACCGTCAACATGGTCGGCGGATTTAAGGGATTGACACTATATAACGCGCCAAACTCGCGCTTCATTTGCGATGTGGTCTATACCAATACACCGCCAGCAGGTGCCTACCGAGGCTACGGCGCGATGCAGGAGCAGTTCGCGGTCGAAGTGATGATGGAGCAAATTGCAGAAAAACTAGGCGTGGATCCGGTTGAATTTAAACGTAAGAATTGGATCAAACTCGGCGAAACGATGCACCTGGCAAAGAAACTGGGGGAGGGTAAAGAAGGTTATGAGCAAGCCATGGCCAGCACAGCGATCGACGAATGTGTAAGGATCGGCATTCAGGCAACCGATTATTATGCCAAACGTGAGAAATACAAACTTCAAACAGGACCTGTGCGAAAAGGAATTGGCTTTTCGATCATGATGCATGGTTCAGGTATTGCCGGTTTAGATATGGCTGGCGCAACGCTTAAAATGAATGATGATGGCTCCTTCAATCTGTTGATTGGCGCAACAGATATCGGCACCGGCTCTGACACAATATTAGCCCAAATAGCCGCCGAACAACTGGGAATTTCTGTGGATGACATCATCGTTTATTCATCTGACACTGATTTCACACCTTTTGATAAAGGCGCTTACGCCAGCTCAACCACTTATATCAGTGGCGGTGCGGTGCTAAAAGCTGCACAGACAACCCGTCAGCAGGTGCTTCAACAAGCGGCCAAGATGCTTAAAATTGATAATCCGGCTGATCTGAAAATTATTGATGGAAATATCATCGCACCAGACGAATCTTCAGTCACTATGCGCGAGGTCGCGCTCAGTTCACTGCATCAATTAGATCAGCATCAAATCATGGCGACCGAATCACACATCAGCTATGTCAGCCCGCCGCCCACAGCTGCCCAATTCTGCGAGGTTGAGGTAAATATGGAAACAGGCGAATTGAAAATTGAACGTCTGCTGCATGTGGTTGACTGCGGTCGCGTGGTCAATCCTTTGACTGCCGCAGGCCAGGTCGAAGGCGGGAACGCCCAGGCGCTTGGCTTCACAATAAGCGAAGATACCTATTACGACAAGCAAGGGCGCGTGATCAATGACCGGCTGAAGAGCTACAAGATGCCGGCAATGAATGAGATGCCTCCGATGGATGTGATTTTTATCCAAACGGATGAGCCTACCGGCCCTTACGGCGCCAAATCAGTTGCCGAGATCGCAACGGACGGTGTGGCTCCGGCTACTGTCAGCGCTGTGCATAATGCCACTGGCGTGTGGTTCCATCAATTGCCCCTGACTCATGAACGCTTGCTGGCAGGCTTAAAACAATAAATTTGTATTTTGTAGATATCATGCCAAATCAACTTACTCAATGGTTTGAGGAAAAAAGGTATTTAATCAGCGATGGCGCCACCGGCACCAATCTGATCGCCCGTGGATTGCCGCGGGGGAAAACTGCGGAAGAATGGGTTTTGGAGAATCCGGAAGGGATACTCACTCTTCATCGCGACTTCATTAATGCAGGTTCCAATATCATTCTTACATCCACCTTTGGAGGTTCTGAAATCCGGCTCACCCGTTCAGGTTTGGGTGAGAAGCACAATGAAATTAATCTATCAGCGGTGAATTTGGCCAAAAAAGCTGTAGATGGCCGGCAAATTTTGATTGCCGGATCAATAGGGCCTTTAGGTGAGATGCTGCAGCCATATGGTGCTTTGACTGAAGCAACTGCCCGAAAGAATTATCAACAGCAAGCAGCAGAATTAACCACGGCGGGTGTAGATCTTTTATTGATTGAAACTCAATTTGATATCACTGAAGCAACGCTTGCGGTCGTAGCAGCCAAATCGGTCAGCGACCTACCTATCATCTGTTCGTTTTCATTCGACCGCGGGACAAAAACCATGATGGGGGTAAGCCCCTCCAAGTTTGCTGAAGCAATCGCTCCACTGGGCGTAGCCGCAATGGGCATCAACTGCGGAAAAAGTCTTGATGACAATTTGAACGTATTAAAAGAGCTTTCAAACATCACAGAACTCCCCATTTGGTTTAAACCGAATGCAGGGCTGCCAAAAGTAGATGATAGCGGGCATGCGGCATATGATGTGACACCTGAACAAATGGCACAAAATATAAGCAGTTGGATTGAGAATGGCGCTCGGATTATTGGCGGCTGCTGCGGTACATCACCGGAGCACTTGCATGCGCTTAAACTTGCCCTTGAATCACATATCGCCGGGTAACCAATAATAGAGTGGTTCTATTAGCTTGAAAACCAAACCTGATTTTTTCATCGGCGACATCCCTGTGTTTGGGCGGCTGATCTTGGCCCCAATGGATGGATTCTGCGACCAGCCCTTTCGCGAGATATGCAGGGAGATGGGTTCAGCGATCAGTTACACGGAATTCATCAACGTATTAGATGTCGTTCCCAAAATGCTTCCGTATGTTAAAAAACGGATTTCATATAGTGATGTTGAACATCCGGTGGGATTCCAGCTTTATGGCAGCTCGGCTGATGAAATCCTTCCAGCCGCCCTTCGCTTGTTGGAATTCCGTCCGGATTTCTTTGACATTAACATTGGCTGCTCTGAACGCCGGGTGGCTGCGCGTGGTGCCGGCGCGGGACTCCTGGATAAGCCTGAGGAGATCAAGTTAATCGCGCAAAAATTGGTTGGTGAAACAGGGCTACCCGTTACCGCCAAAATCCGGATAGGGCAGGATAAATCAGCGCTCAATTATCTTGAAATCTCTAAATTACTGCAAGATTGCGGCATCTGTATGATTGCCGTGCATGGCCGCACGCGTGATCAACGCTGGCGTGAACCGGCAATTTGGGGACCGATCGCCGATATTGTCCGCTGCGTTAACATTCCTGTGGCCGGGAACGGTGATATCCAAGAGATCAGTGACATTGACCGAATGTTCGCGGAAACCGGCTGTGCGGCTGTAATGATCGGCCGGGCTGCCATCGGCAACCCATGGATATTTTCCCGCGTTGAAAAATCATCATTGTCACGCAGGCAGCTTCTGGAAATGCTAAACGATCATTGGCAGCGTTATAAAATATTTCAAGGAGAGGGGCAATCCATCGTGCCATTTAACAAACATTTCAAGGCCTATCTCTCCACCCCGCAGTTTTTTGGATTGGATATTCGCGGGCTGGTATCCAGTGAGAATCCAATCAACGAGTTACATCGGATTTTTCCAGAATATCTTTAAGTAACAATGTCCATTGGCATAAAATCAAATCGGTTGCTGTAGAAAATATTCACATTCCCGTTGTCAAAGTTGAACAAAGTCACTGCTCCATTAAAAAACTCGAACCATACACTGTAAATCTCGTGATTTAGTCCCAATACCTGGCGCATAAAATAGTTGTAAAAACCGGCATGACTGACCATGATGATGGTATCTGTGGTGGATCCGTAGGTATCTTTTAACCATTCGAGCACTCTGGCTACCCGGTCTCGCCGGTTTTCGCGCTCTTCAAACGGCCGATTCCACCAACCGTCAGGATTCATCCCCGCGGGCAGCAGGACATGTGGATAGCGGCTGTTTACTTCGGCTTTTGAAAGCCCTTTATCACCAAACCTCTTACCCAAATCGAAATCTTCATGATAAATCCCGCCGCTTTCATGGATATCCAGGTGAGCGTATACCGGTAATTGCAGGCGTTCCGCGATGATCGATGCGCTTTGAATCGCGCGGGTCATCAGACTGCAGAACAGGATCACATTGCCTGTCTCAGCACCACAAGAAGGATCAGTACCCATGCTGATATCTGAGGTTAGGCAGAAATCCAGAAATTTTGCCGTTTCCTGGAGCTGTCGATGACCGATATCCGTGATCTCTGGATCCGGTACGCGGTCGATCTCATTACCCATTCGCGCCCAAAGCGCATTATTAAAAGATTGTCCGTGTCTGATGAAAAAAAGTCGCATCCTATCCTTTCCTAAACCGCACCTATTTTACATTGTTTAATAAAAAACCCGCGTGGTAAAATCTAAAGCCGAGTCCCTGTAGCTCAGTGGATAGAGTGTCGGCCTCCGAAGCCGAAGGCGGGAGTTCGAGTCTCCCCAGGGACGCTGGTTAGTCTGCAGCAGGATCCATCATCAAAACCATACCGGTTTATTTTTCACGAACAAATAATTTTCTTGTATCTTTTTAATGGTTTATTTACATCCATCTGGTTATATATTCGTATAATTATTGATGACAAAGAAATAAGGAGAAAAAATGTATTTTGGTGGATATGGCCTTTACCTTTTGATTAGTTTGCCTGCCCTATTGCTGGGTTTATACGCGCAGGCAAAAGTCAAAGGCGCATTCAATAAATACTCTCAGGTGCGCACCAGCAATGGCATGACCGGCGCTGAAGTTGCCCGAAAGATCCTTGACGCAAACAACCTTCAGGAAATTCGTATCGAACAAGTGCATGGCACATTGAGCGATCATTACGATCCGAGGAAGAAAACACTGAGTCTCAGCCAATCGGTTTACGCGACACCCAGCATCGCTGCGGCTGGTGTTGCTGCGCATGAAGCCGGCCACGCTATACAACACAGGGAAAATTACGGCCCACTGGCTTTACGCTCATTGATGGTGCCTGCTGTGCAGCTTGGCTCATGGTTTGGCCCAATCATTTTCATGGGCGGCTTGCTCTTTGCCAGCGAACCCTTGGCTTTGGTCGGCTTACTTCTGTTTGCAGCAACAGCCGTCTTTGCCATCATCACAATCCCGGTTGAACTGGACGCATCCAAGCGGGCTAAAGCCATGCTGTCCTCAAGCGGTATCGCGTATTCCAGTGAACTTCAGGGTGTGGATCAAGTGCTGGATGCCGCCGCCCTCACTTATGTTGCGGGTGCAGTTCAAGTTATTTCCACCCTGCTTTACTATGCTTTGCTGCTTTTCGGCGGCCGTCGCAGGAATTAATCAAAATTTTAAAATATGAACCGTTGGCCAGTTAATGTTTGCCAACGGTTTTTGTTTTTTTTTGAGGTAAGACACCTCATAACAGCCACTCAGAATATAGTTTTTTTAGGGTTGGTGAAACTTCAAAGATAACCAAAATAATCTAAGTTTATAAATAATGTTTAAAAAATCAATACTTATCGTTTTACTGCCCGTTTGAGTTCATCTAACATGGTCAATGCCTTGGCTGCGCCTAAAGCTGTGCAGGTGCGTGGATTATCCACCAAATACGCAGGGATTCCAAGTTGGCGAGTCAAGTAGCGGTCAATTCCGCGCAGATATGTCCCACCGCCAGTCAACGCCACCCCGCGATCCATGATATCGGAAACAAGTTCCGGAGGTGTTTTCTCGAGAACCTTTTTCACCAACTTGACCACGCTTTGCAGGCTGTCCTGCAGCGCATCAACGATATCCTCCGTGCTGATCTTAACTGTTCTGGGCAAACCAGTAATCTGATCCTGCCCTTGTACATCCATGGTGAGTAATTCTTCCTCTTTCACCGCCGCGCCAATCCGCATTTTCGCGGTTTCAGCGGCTGCCTGGCTCAGCACTAAACCGTAGTTCTTGCGGAGGTAACTGATAATGTCTTCATCCATCTGCAATCCGCCTGTCTTGTCCAAGCCGGATGAAATGATGCTGTTCATCGCAATCACTGCGGCCTGGTGAGTGCCGCCACCCATGGAAATCACCATGCTGCCGGAAGGCGGCGCGATGGGCAGGTCGATTCCAATTGCAGCAGCTAAGGGCTGCTGAATCAAAAACACCTCGCGGGCGCCTGCTCCAATACCTGCTTCGTGCACAGCACGACTTTCAACGCTGGTGATATTGGAGGGAACGCATAACATGAGACGCGGCCTAAAAAGCACCATCGAACCGCAGATCTTCTGGACCAGGTATCGGAGTAAATTCTCGGTAATCTCATATTCCGCAATCACGCCATGCTGGATAGGACTGAAAACCTCGATATCTTCAGGCACGCGCCCGTACATATCCTTGGCGGCCTGACCCCATTCGATCATCTTCCATTCATCTAACGCAACCGCAACCGTGGTTGGCTCATGCAGCAGAATCTCTTGACCCTCAGAGATCGCAGTAAAGGAAGTCCCCAAGTCAATACCGAGTTCGCGGTTAATATTTGCCATCAGATTCTTTGAATTTGTCCTTTAAAATGCTAAGAAATTTTACCTTATAGCTGATTTCAACTCATAAAGTACTGCAGTGCCAGCCGCAAGCGCTCTTCGAGATCATCCGGCGTGTTTCTGGGGATGGACTGAATGGCGGTTTGCGCTTCCACCACGCTGTATCCCAATCCGGTCAGAGCGTCTAAAAGCTCGACTTCGATCGTCTGTAGGCCTGCAAATTCATCCTCACTGTATTCTGCTTTAAGCTTGTCATGTAAGGTGATAATCATTTTCTGGGCAGTTTTCAGGCCAATACCCGGCACACGATTAAAGATCTCCGGTTTCTCGTTGATCACTGCCTGATAGATCAGCGGCACAGGCAGTGTGGAAAGTATTGATAATGCTATTTTGGGTCCGATTCCGCTCACTTTGATCAGTTCATTAAAAAGATCACGTTCTTCGATTTTTTCGAACCCATACAGCGAGAGATTATCCTCACGCACTACCAGATGGGTGAACAACGTGATCGGCCGGTTGATTTCGACTGAAGCCGCCAAAGCTGCAGGCACAAATACTCTTAACCCAATTCCCCCATTTTGGACCACCAAGCTGTGATCGTCACTTGAAATTACTTCACCTTTGATGCTGGAGATCATCCTGGATTTCCTTTTCGGTGGAATATCTCAAACAGTACGATGGACGCGGCAACGGATACATTCAGCGAATCCACATTGCCAGCCATCGGGATCGTCACCACCGCATCACAAAGAGCAAGATGTTCCGGTTGAAGTCCTTTTTGTTCGCTGCCCATAAGTAGGATCATATCTTTTGGATAATTATAGTCACGATAAGGGATCGCGTCCCCGCAATAAGTGCCAACCATTGGGAAACCAGCAGCTTCCTTCCATTTTTTTAACTCATTT
>CAYPAG010000070.1:0-1469 GCA_964408645.1 uncultured Pelolinea sp.
TTGCCCTTGAACTCATCCACCACCTCTACCTGTTGATCGCCAAACACCTTTTCAACCAAAGATTTCGCCAGGATTAATCGTTCTCTACTGGAACTTCCGTCTTGATCCGTTTGATGCTCAACGATCACATAATCGATTTCTGGATGCGCGGCTACCGCCACGTTGCCCGGCAGAGTCCAGGGCGTGGTCGTCCATACCAACAGCGAAGTACCGGGATCGTCCACCAGGGGCATGCGCACAAAAACTGAGGGATCAACGGTTTCTTCATACCCCTGCGCCACCTCATGATCAGAGAGAGGCGTGCCGCAGCGCGGGCAGTAAGGCACAACCTTGAACCCTTGGTAGAGCAGTTGTTTTTCCCAGAAATTCTTCAGGATCCACCAAACAGACTCTATATAAGAATTCTTGTAGGTAACATACGCGCTTTCAAAATCTACCCAATACGCGATGCGCTCGGTCAGTTTTTCCCATTCCTTGATGTTGGAGAAAGCTGATTCGCGGCAGAGCTTGTTGAATTCCGCGATGCCATAATCTTCAATCTGCTGCTTGTTGGTAAAACCGAGCTTTTTTTCGACCTCGATCTCGACTGGCAGACCGTGTGTGTCCCACCCGCCGCGGCGCTTCACATGAAAGCCGCGCATGGTTTTGTAGCGCGGAAAGACATCCTTGAATGCGCGCGCCAGCACATGATGGACGCCTGGCATGCCATTGGCGGTGGGCGGCCCTTCGAAGAAGACATATTCCGGGTTGCCTTCGCGATTGGCAACTGACGCGTGAAAAATATCCTCTTTTTTCCAATAATCAATAATGGCTAATTCCATCTGGTTGAGATTAAGTTTTGATGAAACTGGTTTAAACATTCAACCTCCAATGATTTAATAATAAAACTCGTCCCTTCAGGGACGAGAATTATACCCGCGGTACCACCCTGGTTTCCGGCAGCCCGGACACTCAGTCAGCAAATTTTGCTGGGCCAGCTAACGGCGGCTCATCCGGCTTTCTTACTTTTCCCATTTCATTTGAGGAATGTTCAGATCGCAGCTTGGGAGCGATATTCAGCGGCGCTCACGGCCGGCTCTCACCTTTCCCGGCTCGCTGGGCGTTACACAACCGCGTACTCTTCTCCTTCAAACGCTTTACAAACAAAAATTATCCCATACTACAGCATTAAAATCAATAAATATTATTATCATGGGCTGTGCGGGAGGTCAAAGAATCAATTCGTGATGATGGGAAACTGGGAAATTACTCTTTCACGCCTTACTATGGTTTGAGTAAATGGGGCAAAGCATGCAATTACATTCAATATATAAACAGAGAAAAGAAAAATCCCTCTTTCGAGGGATTCTACTTATTTAATCTTTTGGTTTCAGGAAGATTGTCGCTTTACGCTTGGGTTCCTCGCCCACGCTCTCGGTGGTCACAAATGGATGGTAGCGCAGCTCCAAATGAATGATACGTCGCTCATT
>CAYPAG010000070.1:1569-8724 GCA_964408645.1 uncultured Pelolinea sp.
TCAAGAACACGCGCTGATACACTGGCGCTCACCTGCATGGTTTTCAACAATTCCTTGACAATGCGGCCTGCGCGCTCTTTGGCTTCTTCCAGTTCATCTTCAAACTCTTCCGGAAGCGGAACTTCAGTTTCCACCTTTTCAGTTACAACAGTTTCCGGTTGGTGGTCATTTAAGGTCAAGCGTACTCGAACCTGCCTTGCGCCGATACCCAAAAACCCGCCTTGGCCCTCATCGAGCACCTCGACTGACACAGCGTCGCGGGGCAGGCCAAGCTGGTCAAGCCCTCTTTCGACAGCTTCGTCTACGGTTGGGGCGATAATCTCCAGGGTTGTTTTTTGGTCGTTCATTTGGCACCTTTCCCGGATTTCTTCTCATCAGTTGTTTTCTTCGGTAACAAATTTGAGAGCTTCACCTTGCCGAGTATCGCGTACTGAGCGATGGTGATCAAGTTGGAGGTGACAAAGTAGATCGCCAAGCCGGAAGCAAATGAATAAGCGAACCAACCCATCAACAGGGGCATGTAAATATTCATGATGCCGGACATCTGGCCTTGCTGCTGGTCTGCGCCGGGCTGACCTATTAGTTTAGTTTGGATGATCGACGTGATCACCACAAAAATCGCTAATGTCGGAATGCCAAAGGAAAGGCCCGGGATGAACAATCTTTCAGGTCGGCCGATATCCATCCAAAGGAACTGGCTGTTCAATGGGATCAGGTTTATGGGTTCTTGTATGCCCGGCAGGAATGAGAATACATTCGCCAGCCAGGGTGATAGCTTGGAGACCAGATTAAGCATTTGCAGGGGTGCGTTCCCCATAGTCTGGATAATGCTCTGATACAACCCGATGATGACTGGTAATTGGATCACACTTGGCAGGCAGGAGGCCAGCGGGCTGATTCCCTTTTCCTTATAAAGCTTCATCTGTTCCTGTGCCAGGCGGTCGCGGTCATTCTTGTACTTCTTTTGAATTTCCTGCCAATCTTTGTCGTTCTGCATATCCTGGAGCGCTTTGCTGCTCTTGATCTGCTTGGCAGTCATCGGATAGGTGACAGCCTTAATGATGATGGTGAACAGGATGATAGCCAATCCGAAATTCTCACCGATCAGGTCGTAAACAAAAAGCAAAATACTAATAAACGGTTCTATTATCAGGGTATCCCACATGTCAATATCCTCTTCTTATATTATTTGGAGGGGATGAAACTCCAAACCTCGTTGCCATTCAGATCAATCGCGGTGAATAATTTCTCGCGGGTTGTTGGAGCCAAGATCACGCGGCCATCCGCGTATAAGGGTGTTGAAAAGATCGACGCGGTTAATGTAGCTACTGGCTGGGGATTCTGGTCAGCATTGATAATGAATACCCGCCCTTCATCGTTGACAAACATAGGGCCTTTTTCAGTCAGGACACCGCCTGCAATCACGGGTGAACCCGCGTAATAAGGAGCTGCCCAAAGCGCGTCACCGGTCGAAGGAGACACGGCATATACATCACCTTTTTCATCGCCAAAGAAGATCGCGTCCTCCGTGACGACCAGGTCACCCCACACAGCGCGGTAACCGTCGCCATTCGTGAAGGTCCAGTTGATTTTTCCGGTGGCGGCATCCAGCGAGTACACATGGCCGTCGATTGTGGCGGCATAGATGCTGCCATTGGAAAGCACAGGTTCTGCCACGACTGCCGTGCCGAGGTCTGTCTTCCATAATGGTTCTGTCACCAATGTCCGGCTGCCGGTTTTATCCAATTGCAGCTCATTCGCGGAATACTCCAGTTTGAGCGCGTATACAAAATGATCCATGGAAGCCAGATACAAGTTGGTTCCATCCGTCAATGGCCTGGTCCAGTTCGGCCCTGCGGTTCCAAACTTCCACAGCAGATCGCCGGATTGGTTGATTGCATAGAGAAATTTATCTGAATTCGGTGCGTAAACATTTCCATTGGCTGTCAAAGCAGAACCGATGTACCGGTCGCCAGCGCCATTAAAGACCCATTTCTCGATTCCGTTGGACTTATTGATGGCTGACAAAGTATTCGCGTAAGATCCCGCGTACACAGTGCTTTCATCAAATGCCGGCGCAGCGTAGTACTGAATCTGGGTTTCGGCTTCAGCTGGATATGTCCACTTCAGGCTGCCGTTGCGAACATCAATGGCAAAAACATGGCTGCCATAAGCGAATAAGCCGGTATCTCCATCGACCGCGGCTTCAGGCCAACTGGATGCGGTTCCAGCTGCGGTTGAGCAGCCGGATAGTAATCCCGCGATCAGTAAGCCAAGCAAAACAAACAATAATTTCTTTTGATTTTTCATAGTCTTTCCTGTCAAAATGTTATGGTACGGGATCATACCCGCCCGAATTAAACGGGTTGCAGCGCAGCACCCGCTTTATCGCCATCCAACTTCCTTTAATCGCGCCGAATTTATAAACTGCCTGGTAACCATAGTGCGAACAGCTGGGGTAAAAACGACAGGTGTTCGCCGGCAGTCCGCGCGAGATCGTTTTCTGATAAATCCTGATGAGTAAAAGTAAAACATACTGTGGAAAATTCAGGAAACCAACCTTGAAATCCCGCAAAGCGGGCTCATTTGGATAATCTTGGTCAACGCTCATGTTTACAATCAATTTTCCAATAAATCCGCTCTGGTCAGCAGATCTGTGATCGCTAAACAAATTTCTTCAAAATTCGCTTGGACAATACCCTTCCGAGCGTAAATAACAAGATCAGTATTTCCCTTGATGGCCGCAGTGTGAAGTGCTAAACAGGATTTTAACCTTCTTTTGACCAAATTTCGGGTGACTGCGTTACCAATCGCTTTGCTTGCGACAACAGCGATTCGGATTTTGGGCTCATCACTCGCGCTGTAAACTAAAACGACAAGCGGGTGATGGACTGTCTTGCCTGTCTCTCTCACCCGTTTGATGTCTCTCGACCGGGTAAGGCGAAATTCTCTCTTCACCCATTTACCCGCCAATCAATTCTGCAACACCTACCAGCGAACGTTCTTGGTATGGTTATTTCGGGATACCGTCAATTTGTGACGGCCTTTCAAACGCCGGCGCTTTAATACGGCCCGGCCATCCGCAGTAGCCATGCGCTGGCGGAATCCGTGAACGCGGACGCGACGTCTGGTTTTTGGTTGATAAGTCCGTTTGGGCATTATTCTTTCCTTTACATACCGATGATTTAACGGGCAAATTATACCATATCGGTTTTTTTGAAAAGTATCTTTGGCATGACTCTCAAGAGATGATTTCCCCCCGCATCTTGTTATTTTCTATTGCCAAAAGCTTAACCCGTGAGATCTGGTTATAAAGGTTATTATTCGAGATGGCCTGCACGGATACATAATTGTCGGATAGGCCTGTCATCAACCAATGCTTTCCTTTATTCTCCGATTTCTCCCATAAAGCTTCCACAATTTGTCCCAGGTATCTCCTGCGGTAATTTTCAGCAGATACTTCGATTGCTTCACGCATCAATCGGCTTCGCTCTTTGACCAATGAGGGTTTCACCCGATCAGGAAGCAGTTCTGCAGGTGTGCCTGGGCGAAGGGAATAAGAAAAGACATGCCCACCGGCAAAATCCATGCTGCGGACGAAGGCAAGACTTTCGTTAAAATTTTCATCGGTCTCACCAGGAAAACCAACCATTACATCGGTGGTTATGGCGATATGAGGGGATGCTTTACGTATCCGGGTTATTGTCGACTCAAATTCCTCACACGTGATTCTGCGTGCCATGCGGCGCAGAACTTCGTCACTGCCGGATTGCAAGGGTAGATGGAGATGCTGGCAGAAGCCTGGCAGCGACAGGACGCTGATGATCCCTTCATCCACGTCCCAGGGTTCAAGCGAAGAAAGCCGTATTCGCGGTGGATGAAATCTGACTGAGATTTCATTGATCAGAACAGCCAGGCTGCTTGATGAACCAGATTCACTCCCCCACGAGCCCAGATTGACGCCGGTTAAAACGATTTCTTTAACTCCGCTGATTAATGCGCGTTCCACATCCTGAAAAATTTCTTCAGCATCTACCGAGCGGCTTGCGCCTCGGGCAATCCGTGTGATGCAGAAAGTGCAATGGTTATCACATCCGTCTTGAACTTTAATGAAGGCGCGTGTGCGTTTCTGTCTGCCGGGCAGTGGAATTCGTGTTGTTGCGCTGGTTAAATTAATATTGTCCTGCCCAATCACCCGATGGACCAGGTCATCTTTTTCCGCGTTGGAAAGCACATGCTCAACCGAAGGTAGATTTAAAATGGCTGCGGGGTCAATGGTCGCGTAACAGCCGGTGGCGACAATTTTGGCTTCGCTTGATCTCGCGGCAGTGCGGATCTTTTGGCGCGAGTCAGCGGATGCGGCGGCGGTGACGGCGCAGGTATTCACCACAACTATATCTGCTTCTGCGGCACTCGCTACCAAATCATGGCCTGCCTCTCGGAATTGCATACCCATTTTTTCAATCTCGCTTTGGTTCAAGCGGCAGCCGATGGAATCGAGGAAAATTTTCATGAGAAATTCATTCGATTATAACGTCAGACAAATATCTGGTCATCCATAACGGACAGCGTTTCATTTCACTTGACACCCATTTTTTTCGGTGATAAATTTCGATTTTGGCAATGAAACTGCAGGATGCTAAGCATAAATGGAGCGAATAGTATGTCAGAACGTTTAACAGGAACCGTCAAATGGTTCAACCCGGCTAAGGGTTACGGATTTATTGGACGCGACGAGGAGGAGGATATTTTCGTTCACTTCTCCGCCATTCAAATGGAAGGTTACCGCGTGCTGAAGCAAGGACAGATCGTGGAATATGAAGTGGAGGATGGCCCAAAAGGAAAGCAAGCCATATCGGTTGTGCCGGTATCATAATAAACAAACCCGGTCTAATATAAAGCACGGACTTTAAAGTCCGTGCTTTTTTTCTAATTCTCTTTTATTCCAAGGAAGTATCCAGTCAGTTTGAGATATTCCAGCAGCGTATACTGCCAACCGCGTGGAGAAAGGAACCATGAGCGGGAATTAAACCAGGAGGATGAAACAGGGCGGATAATAAGCTTGATTGGGCTTTCCGCGAAGATGTCATGAAATATGATCGATGTCCGCTTGGTGTGGTAAGGATCGGTGACAATGATGGCCGAATTGAACTGGCGGTTGGTCAGTAGATTTTTGAGCGCGACCGCTTCATCCACTGTGCTGCCGACGATATGATCGGTGATAAGAATATTTCCTGAAGGTACACCATTGTTCATCAGTTGGATGCGCATGTCAAATGAATGCAGCACATCCAGATTCTCAAGCTCGCGTCCGGTCTCGGTGAGGATGATGATGTTGGCGTATTTAGCTTCATATAGATCAAGCGCTTCACGCATACGCGTCTCGTCACCACCACTTAATACAACGATCGCTTTGGCAGGTTCAAGCTCATCAGCGGTGATCAGAAAAGCCCCTGCTCCCCTCAATAAAACATAGCCTCCGATTGCCATAACGACCAAGATCGCCAGCAAGCCAAACCCACTGGCAAATATTCCCAGACAGCTTTGAAAACAATTTTTCTCCCGAGGTTGATTCATGGACAAAATTCTTTTTATTTGGCCAGGGCAGCCATCATCCTCTCGAGCGCTTCATGCAGAATCGATCGGGGTGTGGCAAAATTCAAGCGGACAAATCCATTTCCTTCTTGTCCGAAATCAAGGCCGCAATTTAACGCGACCTTCGCTTCTTTAAGAAAGAATTCATAGGGATCCATGCCAAGTGCCAGCTCGCGGCAATCCAGCCACGCCAGGTAAGTGCCTTCTGGTTTATGGAAACCAATCCGGGGAAAGTGGTCACGGAAATAATCTGCCAAAAAATCCCGGTTGGCTTCAAGGTAATCAATAGCTTCCTGTAACCATTCTTCACCGTACATGTAAGCGGCTTTTGCCGCGGGATAAGCGAAAATACTGGGGTGCCCAACCAAACCTCTCCGTGAGGTCTCCATCTTTTTGCGAAGGTTCGCATCCGGAACAATTGCGAACGAGAATTCCAATCCTGGAATATTAAAAGTTTTGCTGGGTGCCATCAGTGTGATCACCCTGGAAGCAATCTCATGGGAAAGTGATGCGATCGGGATATGCCTGTGGCCGTTATATACCAGATCACAATGGATCTCATCCGAGCAAATGACTACGCCATTTCTCAAACAAATGTCGGCTATCTGCTCCAATTCTGCGCGGGTGAACACCCGCCCCGCTGGATTATGGGGATTGCAGAAAGCGAAAACCGAGCATTCCTGAATGGCTTTTTCGAACAGTTCAAAATCGATCTCAAATCCATTTGCACTTTGAGTTAAAGGGATACGGGCTTCATTCACATCGGCATTGCCAGCAAATTTTAAAAATGGCGGGTAAATTGGAGTATGAAAGCCGATTTTTTGGCCTGGTTTTAATTGGGATTGAATTGCCCAGTTCATCCCTGTGACCACACCCGGCACAAACAAAAGCCATTCCGGATGGATTTCCCATCCATAATGATTCTCCGCCCACTGACAGATGACGGCGCGAAGTTCTTCATCATCACATCCATATCCATAGCAGGGATGGGATGCGCGCTCTTTAAGCGACTCCACTATCTCTTTAGACGAGGGAAAATCCATATCCGCCACCCACAATGGCAGCACATCCTCGGGATAGCGCTTCCACTTGGCACTGTTGGTATCCCGTCGCGGGATAATTTGGTCAAAATTATATTTTTTGTTCATTTTTTATCCAAAAAATTATAACCTCACTGCCTTACGGTGATTAGATTGATATACTGATAAGGATAAACATGCCATCACCCAAATCCCAACAACGCATTCAGGTAGTTGACCTAACCAGCAGCAGTTGGCAGGATTACGAGCTGCTCGACAGCGGGAATGAACAGAAACTGGAAAGATTCGGCAGCAAACGACTGGTGCGCTTTGAACCGGAAGCCATTTGGAAACCTGCCCTCCCGCCCGGCGATTGGAGTACGGCTGATGCCAGATTCACATTGGCCAAAGGGAAAAATCAGGGCAGTTGGAGCAAACACGCTCAATTGCCAGATGAGTGGCATATCAATCTTCCGCCATACACCTTTAATCTTTTTCTCAAAAAGTCCAGGCATATCGGCATCTTCCCCGAACAACTCCC
>CAYPAG010000071.1:0-8535 GCA_964408645.1 uncultured Pelolinea sp.
CTATAACCTGCGCGTGTGGGATGGGATGAGCGGTGAAAGTGGCAAGTCTGTGACGCTCAAGTACTTCACAGCCAGTGAAGCCATTAACAAGGGCAAGAACCAGGTCAACCGCCTGGGCGTCATGTCCGTCGGCGGTCGCATCCTGCTGTATGCGAACGGCGAGTACCTTGAGGAGATCGTGGATGATACCTATGACCTTGGCTACTTCGGTCTGTTCATCAACAGCGACAAGACCAAAGAACTGACCGTTTATGTTGACCAGGTGCGCTACTGGTTGGACGCCGAACCAAAATAATAATTTCTGGCCATCTAAGCGTAGAGACACGGCATGCCGTGTCTCTACTTTTTTTATTCGTCATTGCGAGCCTTGTTAAAGGCGAAGCAATCTTCTGTTTGAAATTAATTTAATGGGCAAAATTTCTCATTTGTATAAGACTGTCGCGTCGCCCCCGTAGGTCCTTTCAGAGGATTCGGGCTCCTCGCAACAACTGAGATAAAAAAACCACTATCCATTTTTGTGCTTATGACACCTGGATACTTTCCAAATCTGATATCTTGAGAATCTGCGTTTATCTGGTTCTCTTACCTTAGACAATTGCTTTCACCACCTCAACCGCGTTCAGCGACATGTGATACAGGAACAGCTTGTGTAAAAAGTCGCCATCGTGCGGGGCTGCGCCGAACTTTTCTGCATCCTCAACAGACAGATGATAGGTATCCACGCAGTCTGCCGGCACCACCACGCGCCAGTCCAGATCGCGCGCGTTCGCGTAGGTGCGCAGATGCATCACTGTTTGGTAAATGCACAAATCGGTGCAGTCGCCCACGACAATCCAGGTCTTGACCTGCGGGTGCGCTTCGATCCACTCGTTCAGGCCGGTGCTCTGTGACGGGTCAATGGAATTCTTTTCGAAGATCGTCATTTCGTTGAAAAACGGCAGCGCCTTGATTTCATCCACCGCTTCGGATTCAGCTGTCCCGCACACCGCGTGGGGCGCGAAGGCGTCGAATTCTTCCGCTTTGGCAGAGTGACAATCATGCGCCAGGATGAAATTCCTAACACCGTTCCCCCAGGCCGTCCGCATCATCTGCGTGACCGGTTCGATGAGCGCCGCGACGCGCGGGCTGGCCAGGTTGCCCTCGCGCGCGAATGCGTTGGTCATGTCAATGGAGAGCAGCGCGCATTCTGCGGGGTTGGCGAAGATCTCACCCGCGGGAAGCGCTTCCAGGTGCTCCACCAGGTCAAAGACATAATTCAAGAAGTTGTCAGTATCGGTCATGGTTTTCCTTTCAACCCCATTATAAGATTCATGCAGCAATTAATGGATAAAACTTCCGTTAGATAATGCAACGGTTAAGCTTACTTTAATGGATCAAAAAGCATTTTCCAATGACAACTTTGTCGAAAACATTTTAAATGAATAAATCTGTGCGATCTTTCCACCATCCCTGCCTTTTGTGAATCATGGTTGAACCCGGCGCATGTTAAAATTGCGCCATGCTGATGCCCACGGACTCATTCATCGCCGTTTTCGCCTTTTCTTTCGCGATGGCCATCGGCGCCGTGCTCTCTCCCGGTCCGGTGACTACGGCTATCATCAGCCAATCGCCGCGCCTGGGCTGGGTGACCGGCCCGCTGGTCTCCATCGGCCACGCTGTGATTGAGCTGCTGATGGTGGTGCTGATCACGCTCGGATTATCTTCCATTCTCGGCGCTCCGCTTGCCCAGACCATCATCGCACTTCTGGGCGGGCTGCTCCTGCTCTGGATGGGCGGGGGAATGCTCCTGGACGCGGTGAAAGGCAAGACGCGGCTTCCTCAGGGAGATCAGAGCCAGGCGCGCATGGATTATCCGCGCATGCTGACCCTGGGCATGGCGGCTTCGATCACCAACCCCTTCTGGTATGCCTGGTGGATGACCGCCGCGGCGGCTTATCTGCTGCAGGCCAAGGCGGTAGGCTGGCTGCCTGTGGCCGGGTTTTACCTTGGGCATATCAGCGCTGATTTCCTGTGGAACACCATTCTTTCCACCGTGGTGGGCGGCGGCAGAAAATTCATCACTGACCGCGTGTACAGCGCGCTGATCGGCGTCTGTTCGCTGTTCTTGATCTACCTGGCTGTGCGCTTCCTGATGGCCGGCTTCAATGGGATCGCTGGGTAATCACATGAGCGGGCGCATCATTTTCGGCGATAACCTGGCTGCACTTGAAAAGATGGCCGACCATTCCGTTGATTTGATCTACATCGACCCGCCCTTCAACACCGGCCGTGAGCAGTCGCGCACGCGCATCCGAACGCGTCCTTCCGAGAGCGGCGACCGGGTGGGTTTTCAAGGCAGGCGGTATGAAACGCAGGTGGTGGGCAGGTCTGCCTACCGCGATACCTTTGACGATTATTTGCTTTTTCTGGAACCGCGCCTGCGCGAGGCTTACCGCGTCCTGACCCCGCAGGGCAGCCTGTATTTTCATATTGACTACCGCGAGGTGCATTACTGCAAGATTCTGCTGGATGAAATCTTCGGGCGTGAATCTTTCATTAACGAGATCATCTGGGCGTATGACTATGGCGCGCGCACCCGCAAGCGCTGGCCGGCCAAGCACGATAATATCCTGTGGTACGCCAAAGACCCCGAACGATACATATTTAATTACGAGGACATTGAACGCATCCCTTATATGGCGCCTGGTTTGGTGGGAGAGGAGAAGGCGAAACGCGGCAAGCTGCCCACCGATACCTGGTGGCACACCATCGTGGGCACCAACAGCCGCGAAAAGACCGGCTACCCGACCCAGAAACCGGTCGGCATCCTGCGCCGCATCATTCAGGCTTCCTCCAATCCCGGTGATACCGTGCTGGATTTTTTCGCCGGCTCCGGCACAGTGGGCGCAGTCTGCCTTGAACTGGAGCGGAATTTCATCCTGGTGGATAACAATCCCCAGGCGATCGAGGTGATGCGAAAGCGCTTTATCGGTGTGGAAGCCATTGAATGGAAATAACCACAGATACCCACCAATGGATACAGATAAAATGAAAAAATCTATGAATTAGATGGATTTTTCTGTGTTCTTTGATAACTGTCCCCTTTAGGGGATCCTTTTTTAAAGACTACATACTGCCAAGATAACAATTTACGCACATCACGATTCTAATGCTGCCATTAAACATAACACCGCTGGCGGGGACGACAGCGGCGATCATGTTTGACTGTGATGCAATAGCTGGATGATAGAGGATTTCAACAAGAAACCTCGATTATTTAGATTAAGTTATCTGTGTTTATTTGTGTTGATCCGTGGTTAATTAGATCAGGACGCGATATCCACGAATCGCGCGTTGACCAGTTTCACCAGATCGCCCGGCGCGAGACGCACCTGCAGCCCGCGCTGGCCGGCGGACACCATGACCGACTCCAATTTCGAAGCTGATCGGTCAATCAACACCTGAAAGCCCTTGTTGATCAGTGCCAGCGCCGAGATGCCGCCTGCCAGCAGCCCGGTCAAATCTTCAGCTTCCTTCATGGTGGGGATAAAGACCTTCTTTTCATTCACCGCGCCCGCCAATTTCTTGAGGTCCACTTCCAGCGGGCCTGGAACGATCGCCAGGATGGGTTTGCCCGGCTTGCCGCGTTTGACGACGATGGTTTTAAAAACTGAAAAAGGATCTACTTTCAGCAGTTCCGCCACTTCCAGCGCGCTCAGTTTTTCAGCCGGGATCTCGAAGGCTTCGAAATTAACCTTTCTTGCTTCCAGCATGCGGGTGACATTGTTGGATGCGGTCATTCATTCCCTTACGCGGCCGCGGCGGTCGCTGCCACAGCGGCATCTTCCGCGTAGAGCGCCATCAGGTAAAAGCCCAGGTTGGCCAGCATCGAGAATTCCAGGTTGGTGATGCGGCTGGTTTCCACCACCATTTCCGCCTGGAGCTTGAAGATCTCCTTCAATTTGAAGTCCTCGCTGCCTAGTTGATAATGCAGAATGGAATTCCCGTTCTTATCCGCAAAGCGCCACTGGGTACGCCAGAAATTGAGCGGTTCCCATGTGATCGTCCGGCCGTCCGGTGTGTGCAGCGCGCCGCCGCCGAGCAGGCGCGGTTCGAACACAGCATAATCGCTTTCGGAATCGGGCATGCGCACGGTCACGTGCGGGCTGAAAAAACCGACCCGTTTGAACGTCCAGCGCTGCACGGGGTCGGTGGACCAGGCTAGCGAACCGAACGCGTTGCGGAACTCCAGCGTACCGAATACCTCGCCCTGCCGTAGCAGCTCATACTGGCGCGCCCTTGGTTCGGGCTGCCGCCATTCAAAAGTGTCGCCTTGTTTGGTTAAGAACGTTTCCATTTCTCGATTGTCATTGCGAGCGAAGCGAAGCAATCTCCTCCATATAGGATTACACGCTTTAACTATATTTCAAGCAACTTAAATATTCAAGCCCGGGATTGAGGGTGTTGGAAAAGCACTTATCTAATGATCTGTTGATCAGGCCATCATGTAAAATGGCCGAGATGCTTCAGGCTTCGCCTTCACTCGACTCGAAGAGCGCAAATTACGCGGAGTGTTCTTCGAGCAGCATGACATGTATAACTGTTTTCTCAACGAAATCAAGCGCGAAAACTTTGTCTGAATTGTCACTCTGCTCAAAGAGCACTCTTCGAGTGAACGCAGTGAAGAGTCTCGGCTGGATTTGATTTGTCCTTTATCAATTAGGATCTGATTATCAACACCCTCAGACTGCTTTGCCCCTTGCGGGGCTCGCAATGACATTAAAAAATAAACTGTCATTGCTTGCGCAGTGACTGG
Source organism: uncultured Pelolinea sp. (assembly GCA_964408645.1). Classification (GTDB taxonomy): domain Bacteria; phylum Chloroflexota; class Anaerolineae; order Anaerolineales; family Anaerolineaceae; genus Pelolinea. The sequence goes on from CAYPAG010000071.1 coordinate 4,796, forward strand.
CAGCCATCCCCTTTAGGGGAAGCAATCTCCCGCTTTATAAATTACTTTTGTGTAATGGTACAACTTAAATATGACTTGATTAAACTCTGTGGATATCTGATTCTAATTGGTGCTGGCTTGTGTTTTACTCATCCGGCTCAACGCCCGCACCTGCTCAGCCGCGTGGTAGGACGAGCGCACCAGCGGTTGGCTTTCCACCCATTTGAAGCCGATCTCCAGGCCGAAGCGTTTAAGCTCGTCAAACTCCTCCAGGGTGTAGTAGCGTTCAATGGGCAGATGGTGCCGGCTGGGCTGCAGGTACTGGCCGATGGTCAGGATGTCCACATCCCACTCACGCAGCAGCCGCATCACCTCGCGCGCCTCATCCATGCTTTCACCCAGCCCCAGCATGATGCCGGATTTGGTCAGCACGTCCGGCTCGAGTTGCTTGGCGCCGGTCAGCACCGCCCTGGACCACTCCAGCTTGTCCGATGGCTGCACATGGCTGAACAGGCGCGGTACGGTCTCCAGGTTGTGATTGAGGATCTCGGGGCGCGCGTCCATGATGGTCTTCAGCGCTTCAGGGTCGCCGCGGAAATCGGGGATCAGCACCTCGATCGAGCAGCCCGGCTGCAGCGCGCGGATGCGCTCAATCACCATGGCGAAGATCTTTGCGCCGCCCAGGTTGTCATCGTCGCGGTCCACAGAGGTGATCACCGCGTGCCGCAGGTTCATGGATTTGACCGCCTGCGCCACCCGCTCCGGCTCTTCCCAGTCGATGGGCTGGGGCGCGCCGTGCTTGATGTCGCAGAAACCGCAGCGCCGTGTGCAGACGTCGCCCAGGATCAGGAAGGTGGCGGTGCCGCTGCCCCAGCACTCGCCCATATTGGGACAGTTGGCTTCCTCGCAGACGGTGTGCAGCGCCTTGCTGCGCATCATCCCGCGCAGGTGTTCATACGTCTCGCCGGATGGCGGGCGTACCTTGATATAGGATGGCCGCCGCAAAGGTGTGGTGTCGATTTTTTCGGGGTTGACCCGTTCGCGTGTGGGTGGTTTGCTCATGGTGTTTTCGCGCTGATTATACCGCCGGGGAACGGGCTTTGTCGAGTAATTAGGATAAAAATTATCTGAATTCAACCAGAGAATCTCCCTGGCATTGCTCGAAAAGTACTTTTCGATTGACCTTGTCGAAGTGAACTGTACGCCATCGCCATCTTTGTGGTTAAATAGACCTATGCTGACACTTGTCTCCACCCCTATTGGCAATCTGGGCGACATCTCCCTGCGCGCGCTGGACTCCCTGCGCGAGGCTGACCTGGTGGTCAGCGAGGACACCCGCAAGACCGGCATCATGCTCAAGCACTTTGAGATCAGCAAGCCCCAGCTGTCCTTTTTTGAAGGCAACGAAAGCAAGCAGCTGCCCAAGGTCATGGCCGCGCTGGAGGAGGGAAAGAAGGTCGCGCTGGTTACCAACGCCGGCACGCCCGGCGTCTCCGATCCGGGCTTCATTCTGGTGCGCGCCGCGTTGGACGCGGACATCCCGGTTGGCGCGGTGCCCGGGCCGACCGCGCTGATCATGGCGCTGGTGCTCTCTGGCTTGCCCGTGCACGCCTTTACCTTCCGCGGCTTTCCTCCCCGCAAGCCGGGTCCCCGGAAACGCTTCATGGAGGTGGACCAGAATTCCCCGCATACGCTCATCTTTTATGAAAGCCCGCACCGTCTGATCCCCTTTCTCAAGGATGCCCTGGAAATCTACGGCGACCGCCCGGCAGCCATCGCCAACGACCTGACCAAGAAATTTGAGACGGTTCTGCGCGGGACGTTATCCGAGTTGATCTCAAAACTGGAAGATGAGAAGCTGCTGGGGGAGTACACGATCGTCATCAAAGGGTTGTCCTGAAAGTCTCGGTTTCCCTTATTTTTCTTACCGGAATTCCTACTTGAAATTGGCTGTGCCGCGTTTGTATAATGTAATCAGCAATTTACATCAGTCCGACAGCCAAAGGAGGAGAAGATGTTTGCTGATCATTCCCGGCGGATACTCGCCATTATTTCCCTGATGCTGATTTTCTCGCTTGCGTGCGGCGTTTCATTGGATATGGGCGAGAGCGATGAATTAAGCCCCGATGAAGCGGTCGAGCAGACCCTGCAGGCGCTTTACGCCCAATACACCGCGGAAGCCATGGCGGCGCCAGCCGCCGCGCAGAACGCGCAGCCTGCGGTGGAAGCACCCGCGGCAGACAGCGGCCCTGCGTCGGTGGCCATCACCCACCAAACCATCCCGGGCAATCCCGGCTCACCCGAGGTCACCCATGACGAGATTGACACCTCCAACACCGCCGGCCAGAAGCTGGCGCTGGGCGATTCCTTCCGCCTGGGTACGTTTGAACGGCCTTTCACTGCTGGCACCATGGATTATTACGGTGAAAATGACCTGATCGAGGTGAAGATCTCGAAAGATGATGATTTCTATTACATTGTGCTAGAGATCTACGGCCCCAACAAGGACACTGGCATCCTTTCAGCCACCTACGGCGCGGAGTTTGACACGGATTATGACGGACGCGGGGATATTCTCCTGTTCGCCAAGGGCAACGGAAGCACAGAATGGACCATCGATGGCGTGGCGGTGTATGCTGACACGGATGAGAATGTGGGCGGGTCGCGGCCGGTGGTGCCGGATACCAATGACGGGGACGGCTATGACCAGACCCTGTTCTCGATCAACGATCTCAATGACCCAGACGCGGCCTGGCAGAAAGCGGATGGCGATGAGGTTTATCTGGCCATCAAGCGTTCGCTGGTGGGCAACAGCCGTTTTTACCTGCGCGCCTGGGCGGACAGCGGCCTGGCGGACCCAACCAAATTTGATTACAACGATGCTTTCTCCGAGGAACAGGCCGGCTCGGCCACCAAGACCAACGCGCTCTACCCGGTCGGGCAGATCAACCTGTTGGATTCTTCCTGCTGGATCGCCTATAACCTCGAACCCACCGGCACTGAGCTTGGAGGCTGCTATCAACTGAAACCAACGGCTGTGCCTGAACCGACCAAGCCGGGATGCCCGCCATGTAGTTACTGGATAACCCGCGCATGCTGTGAGACATGCGGACCACATTGGGAATGGGATGGGGTTGGTTGTGCTCAGATCCCTTGGTAATCCCCTCACTTTAAAAAGCTCACAAAAATGTGAGCCTCTTCTATTGAACGAGTCGTAGGGTGCGTTGGGGAAGGACCGAAGGACGTTGAAAAGGTAAATCCCCGCAAAAGATTATCTGCGCTCAACGCACCAAAAACCAATCACCCGCACCCCGAGCCTGTCGAAGGGTTAATACAGATGGCGCGTTGACATACCGGATTATGCTCGCGAACTGCCGGCAACTCGAAATCACTTCTTTTTGGTCAACGCGCCCTACTTACGCCCATCGTAGGGTGAGTTGGGGAAGGACCGAAGGACGTTGAAAAGGTAAATCCCCGCAAAAGATTATCTGCGCTCAACGCACCAAAAACCAATCACCCGCGCCCCGTGCCTGTCGAAGGGTTAACACAGATGGCGCGTTGACATACCGGATTATGCTCGCGAACTGCTGGGGATTCGGAATCATTACTTTTTTAGGTCAACGCACCCTACAGAAGACAATCGTAGGGTGCGTTGGTGATAGGTCGATCATCATTGAAAATGCAAAACTCCACAAGAGATCATCTTCTCCCAACGCGCCAAACACCAATGACCCGCACCGCACCATGAGCTTGTCGAATCG
>CAYPAG010000072.1:0-8495 GCA_964408645.1 uncultured Pelolinea sp.
GGATTCACTTGAGTTGTGCACCCAGTTGGAGAATCTCGGCAAAGATCCTGACTGCTTTTTCTACGAAGACCAACCGCATACCTTCTACCGCGATCAGTATGCCGATCCGCTGTTAATGGAAAGGACGCTGGAGCTTTTCAGCCAGTCCTTAACTCAATAAAGCATTAGGATTCCCTGGTAATCGATAATTGGAAATTAGTATGCCCGCTTGTACTGCCCCGGCACCGGCGCGGGCTGGTTCAACTTGCGCGCGGCGTATAAAGGCCAGTGCGGGTTGCGCAGCAGCTCTCGCCCCAAAAGCACGATGTCCGCGCGGCCGTTGCGGATGACTCCATCCGCGTGTTCCGGAGCGGTGAGCAGCCCCACGCTGGCAGTCAGGATGTCCGCGCCTTTGCGCACGGCCTCCGAGATCGGCACCTGGTAGCCGGGGCCGGTGGGGATTTTCGCTCCTGCCGCGTTCCCGCCGGACGAACAGTCGATCAGATCAACGCCTTCCGCTTTAAGCCGGCGCGCCAGTTCGACTGATTCCTCCACCGTCCATCCTCCTTCGACCCAATCGGTGCCGGAAATGCGTACGGTGAAGGGCAGCCGCTCCGGCCAAACGGCCCGCATTTTTTGGACAGTCTCAATAAAAAAGCGGATGCGGTTCTCAAAGCTCCCGCCATACATGTCCGTGCGGTGGTTGGACAGAGGTGAATAAAAATTGTGGATCAGGTAGCCGTGCGCGCCGTGGATCTCCAGCCACTCAAATCCCGCGTCCAGCGCCCGCTTGGCTCCATCGCTGAATTTCTCCTGGATGGATTGGATCTCATCAACGGTGAGTTCATGCGGCACGGCGTAATCTTCACGGTAGGCGATCGGGCTGGGAGCGACGCCCTGCCAGCCATGTGGCTGATCCGCCGGGATGGTTTTTTCGCTGACCCAGGGCTGATTTGAGCTGGCTTTGCGGCCCGCGTGGGCGATTTGAATACCAGGCACCGCGCCGTTATCCTTGATGGCGTGCGTCACCCTTCGCAAAGGTTCAATGTGCTCATCTGACCATATCCCCACGTCAAAAGCGGTGATGCGGCCGCGTGCCTCCACTGCGGTGGCTTCTGTGATGACCAGTCCTGCGCCGCCGATGGCCCGCGCGCCCAGGTGGATCACCTGCCAGTCGTTGGAGAAACCGTCTTCATAGCTGTACATGCACATGGGCGTAACGCCGATGCGGTTGCGGAGCGTGATGTCGCGGATGGTGATAGGGTCAAATAAGTGAGGCATTATTAATGGTTTCCTTTCAGCGGTCATAAGGTCGTTTTTTTGGTATGATTAGTCTTTCAGTGGTTGAAACCAATCCACTGAATAGCAAAGAACATTGGTATTATATCGATTAATATAAATTGGATAGGGAAATTTGATAAACAGCATAACAAATTGTATGTGTGAAGAAAAAAAGGCAGAAGATCTTGAACCGCCTGATGAAACCCACCTGTTACACCAAGTAAATAATTTAAAAAGACTTCAGGAGGTTAACCCATGTTAACCGAAGTTGTGATCATTCTGGGATTGATCCTTCTGAATGGCTTTTTCTCCATGTCGGAGATGGCGATCGTTTCAGCGAAAAAGAACCGCTTGCAGACAAAAGCCAATAAAGGCTCGAAGAAAGCCGCGACCGCGTTGAAACTGGCGGAAAATCCAAATCAATTCTTTTCCACAGTTCAATTTGGAATCACGCTGATCGGCATCCTCAGCGGTGCGTATGGCGGCGCCACACTGGCGCAAAAGATCGGCCAGGAGATCGCCAAGATCTCGGGTTTTGAAAGGTATGGTGAAGGCATCGGCGTCGCGATCGTCGTCATCTTGATCACTTATCTCTCTTTGGTTGTGGGTGAATTGGTCCCAAAGCGGATCGCGCTCAACAGTGCCGAGAAAGTATCCGTGTCGGTGGCCGGCATTATGAATTTCCTTTCCAAGCTGGCCAAACCGTTTGTTTTTTTGCTCAGCAAATCAACTAACCTGTTGTTGACTATCCTTGGCGTTAAGGCAGCTTCGGAACCTGCGGTGACGGAAGAAGACCTGAAGAACATGCTGATGGAAGGCAAACAAACAGGTGTGATCGAGGAATCAGAACAGACCATGGTGGAGCGTATTTTCCGCCTCAGCGACCGGGATGTGAGCGCCGTCATGACGCCCAGGACAGAGATCGTTTTTTTGGAATTGGATGATACGCAGGAGGAAATTCTCCAAAAGATCACCGAATCACCTTATACGCGCTTTCCGGTGATTTCTGAATCCTATGATGATGTGATCGGCATCGTTAATTCAAAGGACTTGCTCCTTCAACTCTCATCCCATGGAAAGATTGATTTGGAGAAAGTTATGCAGGATGCCTTTTTCCTGCCCGAAACGACGCCTGCTTTGGAAACTGTTGAAATTCTGAAAAAGTCGGGTTTTGAGATCGCGTTGATCATTGATGAATATGGCGGTGTGCTTGGGTTGGTTGGCATGGGCGATATTCTGCAGTCGATCATCGGCAACGTGTCCAGCCCGCTGGAAACTGAGGATGAGGAAGTGGTGCTCCGGGATGATGGATCCTGGTTGTTCGACGGTATGATCCAGATCGATGAATTGAAAGAACACCTGGGCATCGAACGCCTTCCGGAAGAAGAAGAGGGAAGATACGAAACCCTCAGCGGGTTGATGATGGCAGTGTTGAACCGCATTCCTCTGACAGGCGATTATTTTGATTGGAACGATTTCCGTTTTGAGGTTGTGGATATGGACGGGCGGCGTGTGGACCGGGTGATGGTGATTCCGCAAAAATCAGAAACACTGGCATCCTTCCAGGAGGATTTGGATTAGAGTCCGTCCACTAATACCGCAAACCGCGACCTTGCGAATCAGTTTTTATCTTGTCAGTTAAAACAAAATGACGATCGATTCAGATCGTCATTTATTAATGCGAACTGGCCGGATATTGTTGATTAAGAATCCGTACTGCTAACCGTTCTTTACCCTTTTCCCAAAGCTCATTCCCAGATCGGTCAATTGCGCAAGTTCTTCAGATGTCGGCCCACCGGCAAACTCAAGTGACTCAACCAGGTTCCATTTCAATCGTTCAAGCTGCGCGCCCAGATAGCGCTGCGCGCCGCCGCCCCATCCGTAAGAACCAAAATAAACGGCATCTTTATTGAACATCCGTTTAAATTCAGCCATTAGTAGCGCCTGCGCCATGCCCGGGAACAGGCTTCCCTCATAGGTGGGCGCACCGATGGCAATCCCCTGGCTGATCCAGATCGAGGGCAGGATATAACTGATATGCGTGTTGCGCACATCGAAAGTATCATATTCCACGCCGGACGCGCGCAGCCCGCGCGTGATCGCTTCAGCGGCATTGGCCGTATTGCCGTACATGCTGCCAAACATCAAGGTCACTTTATTCTCGGCCTGGCCTTTACCGTAACCTGACCATTTCAAATACAGATCGATGATGTGGACGGGATTCTTGCGCCACACCAAACCGTGTGAAGGCGCGACGATCTTAATTTTCAGGCCAGCCAGCTTTTCCCCGGCGTTCAGCACGGGCTTGCTGAAGGCCGCGACGATGTTGGCGTAATAGCGCAGCGATTCTTTTTCGAAGAAGGAAATATCACCGTAATCATCATCAAAGATTCCGTCCATCAGCCTGCCGTACCCGCCAAAGGCGTCACAGGAGAATAAAACACCGCTGGTTTGATCGAAGGTGACCATCGTCTCCGGCCAATGCACCATGGGAATCGTGGCAAATCGCAGGACATGCCCGCCCAGGTCGAGCGTCTCGCCGTCCCCGATGGCATGAATATTTTCGGTGATGCCGAAAAAATCATCCATCATCTTGACTGCTTTTTGAGTGCACAGGATCACCGCCTGCGGCGCCAGCTCAAGGAAAGCGCGCATCGCGCCGGAATGGTCGGGCTCCATGTGGTTGACCACCAGGTAATCAATACTGGCAGGATCAACCAGCGATTTCAGCTCAGCCAGGTATTCCTCCTGGTAAATATCCTTACAAAGATCGATCAGCGCGGTTTTCCCGCCTTTGATAAGGTATGAGTTGTATGAGATTCCTTCGTCCTTGATCGGCCAAAGTCCTTCAAATAATTCTGTTTTTTCGTCATTTACCCCGATCCAGTGAATGTCCTGGGTGATCTCAACCGGTTTCATGCATCGTCCTCGTCTGTGATTTTTCCTAATTATAAATTACAGTCCTGTGTCCCAAGACTTCTTAAAAACGCAGTACGCGAAACAAAGATTCCATCCAAATTTTAAGAATATGCGATGATGATTTGGGGCATGAAAAAGAAAAAATCAAAATTCGTGAATAAATGCTGCTTCAAACGAGTATCTTTTACATCGTTTTTACATCAGGCGTATTAGAATTTTTTTTCATCAATCATTCATCAAATTCGCCTGGAGGTTCAAAAAGCATCGCTCATCGGCATGGGCGATGTGTAAGTTAATATGAAGTATTCAATTTTAAGCAATTTTTCCACTGTTTTTTCCGTTGTTGACCTGGTTAAGGTACTTTATACGATCAGCATGCTGGCTTTGGCTGTTTACGGGATTTATTCTTTTATTCTTTTGGTATTTTGGTTCACCCGGGGACGAAAAAGTTGTGAGGTTGAAAAGGGGATCGACATGTTGGATTGGCCAATGATTACCATCCAATTACCGGTTTACAACGAAGGAAATGTCGTTCCCCGGTTACTAAAAAGCATTACCGCCCTGGATTACCCGAAAAATCTTCTGCAGATCCAGGTGTTGGATGATTCAACTGACAACTCGACCACAGGGACCCAAAAAATGGTTGAGTTTTATGCCGATGCCGGATTTGACATCAAACATATTCATCGAAATGTGAGAACAGGTTTCAAAGCCGGTGCTTTATCTGAGGGTCTGAAAGAAGCGAAAGGTGAATACATCGCCATTTTTGACGCAGATTTTCTTCCGTCTCAGGATTGGCTGAAACGGGTGCTGCCCGCGTTCAATGATAATTCCATTGGGTTTGTTCAAACGCGCTGGGGTCATTTGAACGCAAACTACAACCTGCTGACGCGTGTCATCGCGTTCATTTTGAACGGCCATTTTTATGTTGAGCAATCAGCCAGATCTGGAAATGGGCTGTTTATGGGGTTTAATGGGACGGCAGGTGTCTGGCGGAAATCCTGTATTGATGATGCCGGCGGCTGGCAGGCGGACACGTTGACCGAAGATCTGGATCTTAGCTACCGGGCGCAGCTGCGCGGCTGGAAACCGCTTTTTCTTTCAGGCGTCGAGGTGCCGGCGGAACTGCCGGTCACCGTCCAGGCATTCAAACAGCAGCAGTACCGTTGGGCGAAAGGCGGAATTCAAACCGCAAAGAAGCTTTTTCCCCGCCTGGCCGGCGCGAAAATTTCGCGAAAATTGCGGTGGATGGGTTTTGTGCATCTTTGGGGGTATCTGACATTTGCTTTCAGTTTGACGGCGTTTCTCGCGCTCATTCCTTTATCCATCTATTCCGCGCGTTTTCTTGATCTCTTTCCATTCACGTTGATCACATCATTTGGCCCTCCACTGGTTTATTTGTCAGCCGTAAGCGTTGAGTACCCCCGCCTGGCAGATCGGTTGAAAGCGCTGCCGGGCTTGATGGTGGTTGCCAGCGGGCTTTCGATAAATAATACGGTTGCGGTACTCGATGGTTTATTTTCGAATAAGGTGGGTGAATTTGACCGCACCCCCAAATTTGATATCATCGGAACGCAAAACCTCAGGAATCTGCGCGGGATGCTGGATAAGAAAGTGGATCTCATCTTGATTGGAGAAGTTGCCGCGTTTATCTATGCTTTGCTTGGGATCGGTCTCTTTATTTCGCTGAAGGAATGGACAGCCATCCCCTGGGTCACCGTCTACGCGTTCGGTTTTGGCACCATGATTTTTGGGGATTCTTTTATCTACTTGAAACTCTTACTCAAAAGAGAAAGCCGCGGAATCAAAAGAAATACTTAAGATCACCTGAAGGGTTGTCCCCTTTGGACAATGCTTCTTTAGGGCCGTTGAGTTTTTGAGGTTCAATAATTAAACAACAGTTCTGGATGGTCATTAATTGTTGTATTCTTCGTCCAGCGCTGTTTGAATTTTGCGTGCCCATTCCTCAGCGCGCTGCTCTTCGCCGTCCTCCAATGGCCCTTCGCGGTCAACCACAAAAAAGCTTTCCGGCGGCAGCAGTTCAGTGCCGCCGCGTCGTTTGATGCGTCCACTTATTTCCAGGGCCGCGCTGCCCAGCTTGGCGATCGGCTGGTTGTAGCGGGTGTCGAAGACGCAGAAAAGCTTGTTCTCGAAGAGGCTGTCGGGAAGTGCGTCAAGAAATTCGCGCATATGGGAAGGGGAATAATATTTGTGGGTGGGTGATCCAAAGATCAGCAGGCTCGCGGATCGGATTTCTTTTTCCTTAACATCTTCGAAAAAGCGCAGCTCGGCTTTTTTGCCCAGCGTTTTTTCGATCCGTTCGGCGATAGTGCCTGTGTTTCCGTAAAATGAAAGATAGATGATCAGGGTATCCATGGCCAGCCGCCAATTGTATCTTAAAACTCGGATGTCATAACATGTGATGACAACCAGGCGGTTGATTTCTCCTGAAATTCCGGTTATATTTGGGCAGCGCCGGCTTCTGCAAATGCAATAACGAGGGTAATAAATTCAGATGACTTCAAGGAGAGATGATGGATAGCTCACCCCCGCTCAATAAAAAGCGTATTTCAAGTTTGGTATTGTTTTTCGGCCTGTCAATGATCTTGACGGGCTTTTTTGTCAGTTCTCCCTCCGGGATATTTTCAGGGATTTGGCGGATCATCACCTCCCCGGGCATCCTGATTACTGACTATATTGCCTTGGCAGGGCTTGGCCCGACGTTGGTTAACGTGGGGCTGGTGACGTTCATGGGCCTGGGGCTGGCCTGCCTGATCAACGCCTGCTTCAATGGCTACTTCCTGGCGGGCATTTTCACCCTGGCAGGCTTTGCCTTCTTCGGCAAGAATCCCTTCAATATCCTGCCGATCTTCCTTGGCGTTTATCTTTATGACCGCTTTTTTACCGACCTCAAGATGAAGGATCTCATCGCGCCGCTGCTCTTCGGCACCACGCTCGGCCCGGTGGTGGGGCAGATCGCCTTTGGCTTTGGGCAGGGCTGGCAGTGGGTGGCGCTGGGCATTTTCGTCGGCATCCTGTGCGGCGTCATATTGGCTGCCATCATGCGCCATATTTACAGTTTTCACATGGGTTACAACCTCTACAACACCGGCACCTCCGGCGGATTTGTGGCAACAGTGATTTACATTTTCCTGCGTGGTTTCGGTTTGGAGATTTCGCCCGCTTTTTACTGGTCCACCGAGCACACCCAATTCCTTTCGATCATCACGTTGGTTTTCCTGGTGGTCACCATCCTGGCGGGTTTCGTCTGGAAGGGCAGTTTTTCGGCTTACAAGGCGATCCTGGCTAACAGCGGGAGATTGACGACGGATTACGTGGAGAAAACCGACCTGGGCACCACGCTGATCAATATGGGCGTGGTCGGCTTGATCGCGCTGGGGTACATTCATTTTGTCGGCGGGGATGTCAACGGCGCGACGCTGGCCGGCGTGTTCACTGTCTACGGTTTTGGCGCGCTGGGCAAGCATCCGCGCAATATCCTGCCGGTGATGGCCGGCGTTTACCTGATGTGCATCCCCAAGATCTGGACGCACGCCGAACCCGGTCCGCTGCTGGCGGCGCTCTTCTGCACCACCCTGGCGCCGCTGGCGGGGAAATTCGGCTTTTGGGCGGGACTGATCGCCGGCGCGCTGCACCTGCCCATGGTCATGCATGTCGGCAGTCTGCATGGATTCATGAACCTCTACAACAATGGGTTCGCCGGCGGGTTGGCCATGCTGATCATTGTCGGCTTCATCAAAGGATTCCGGCCTGAAATTCTGGAGGATAATTGGGTCAGAGGAGGCAATAATGATAGAGATACCCGAAGCCGCCGTTTACGCGCGCCAATTAAATGAGTCGGTCCTGGGCCGCAAAGTTACCCGGGCTGAAGCAGCGCATTCACCGCACAAATTCACATGGTACTGTGGAGAACCCGCCGGGTACCCCGCCAAGCTGCAGGGCAAGACCATCGATGACGCTTATCCATTGAATGGCACCCTGGAGCTGCGCATAGGCGATGTTTACCTGGCGCTGTCCGAGGGCGCTGGGATGACCTTGTTCCCGCAGGGCAGCCGCCTGCCGGCCAAACATCAACTCCTGTTGGAATTGGATGACGGCAGCGCGCTAGCCGTCTCCGTGCAGATGTATGGGGGCGTCATGTGTTTTTACGCGGGGGAGAACACCAATCCCTATTACCTGGTGGTGCGTGAAAAACCCTCACCCTTGCTTGATGATTTTGACCAGCCATTTTTTGAAGCCATCCTCAACCATCCCGAAGTTCAGAAGCTGAGCGCCAAAGCCGCCCTGGCCACCGG